>NZ_JBVISA010000057.1:0-32224 GCF_055575755.1 Kitasatospora sp. NPDC034035
CGGCGCCACCCTGCTGGGCACTGGCACTGTCGTCGCGGGCGTGGCCACCTTCACCACCACCGACCTCGCCGTCGGCACCCACGCCCTCACCGCCGTCTACAGCGGCGACACCAGCTTCAACGGCTCCACCTCGCCGGTGGACACCCAGACCGTCATCACGGCCGACACCACCACGGCGTTGACCTCGGCACCCGACCCCTCGGTGTTCGGCCAGCCCAAGGTCCTCACCGCCACCGTCACCACCACCGCCCCCGGAGCCGGCATCCCGACCGGGACGGTGTCGTTCTTCGACGGCGCGACCCTGCTGGGCACTGGCACTGTCGTCGCGGGCGTGGCCACCTTCACCACCACCGACCTCGCCGTCGGCACCCACGCGCTGACCGCCGTGTACGGTGGAGACACCAGCTTCAACGGCTCGACCTCGCCGGTGGACACCCAGACCGTGAACATGGCGGACACCACAACGGTGTTGACGTCCCTGCCCGACCCGTCGGTGTTCGGCCAGGCGAAGGTGCTGACCGCCACCGTCACCGCGGCGGCTCCCGGTGCCGGCATCCCGACCGGGACGGTGTCGTTCTTCGACGGCGTCACCCTGCTGGGCACCGCCACCCTGGACGCCACCGGCACGGCCACCTTCACCAGTTCGGCTCTGGGCGTGGGCAGTCACGCCCTCACCGCCGTCTACAGCGGCGACACCAGCTTCAACGGCTCGACCTCGCCGGTGGACACCCAGACCGTGAACATGGCGGACACCACAACGGTGTTGACGTCCCTGCCCGACCCGTCGGTGTTCGGCCAGGCGAAGGTGCTGACCGCCACCGTCACCGCGGCGGCTCCCGGAGCCGGCACCCCGACCGGGACGGTGTCGTTCTTCGACGGCGTCACCCTGCTGGGCACCGCCACCCTGGACGCCACCGGCACCGGCACCTTCACCACCTCCGACCTCGGCGTCGGCATCCACGCGCTGATCGCCGTCTACAGCGGCGACACCAGCTTCAACGGCTCCACCTCACCCATCGACGCCCAGACCGTCACCACGGCCGACACCACCACGGCGTTGACCTCGGCACCCGACCCGTCGGTGTTCGGCCAGCCCAAGGTCCTCACCGCCACCGTCACCGCCACCGCCCCCGGAGCCGGCACCCCCACCGGCACGGTGTCGTTCTTCGACGGCGTCACCCTGCTGGGCACCGCCACCCTGGACGCCACCGGCACGGCCACCTTCACCAGTTCGGCCCTGGGCGTCGGCATCCACGCGCTGACCGCCGTCTACAGCGGCGACACCAGCTTCAACGGCTCGACCTCGCCGGTGGACACCCAGACCGTGAACACGGCGGACACCACCACGGCGTTGACCTCGGCACCCGACCCGTCGGTGTTCGGCCAGCACAAGGTCCTCACCGCCACCGTCACCACCACCGCCCCCGGAGCCGGCACCCCCACCGGCACGGTGTCCTTCTTCGACGGCGCCACCCTGCTGGGCACTGGCACTGTCGTCGCGGGCGTGGCCACCTTCACCACCACCGACCTCGCCGTCGGCACCCACGCCCTCACCGCCGTCTACAGCGGCGACACCGCCTTCAACGGCTCCACCTCACCCATCGACGCCCAGACCGTCAACACGGCCGACACCACAACGGTGTTGACGTCCCTGCCCGACCCGTCGGTGTTCGGCCAGCCGGTGAGCCTGACGGCGACCGTCAGCGTCGTCGCCCCCGGGGGCGGCATCCCCACCGGCACGGTCACGTTCTTCATCGGCGGCATCCCCCAGGCGCCGGTCACCCTGTCCGGCGGCGTAGCCACCCTGACCACTGCCGCCCTCAGTGTTGGCGTGCACCCGATCAGGGCCACCTACAACGGGAGCGGCAACTACAACACCTCCACCTCGGCGACCATCACTCAGACGGTCACCAAGGCCAGCACCACCACGGCGCTGACCTCGGCGCCCGACCCGTCGGTGTTCGGCCAGCCCAAGGTCCTCACCGCCACCGTCACCGCCACCGCCCCCGGAGCCGGCACCCCCACCGGCACGGTGTCCTTCTTCGACGGCGCCACCCTGCTGGGCACTGGCACTGTCGTCGCGGGCGTGGCCACCTTCACCACCACCGACCTCGGCGTCGGCATCCACGCGCTGATCGCCGTCTACGCCGGTAGCCCCAGCTTCAACGGCTCCACCTCCCCCGTCGACGCCCAGGCGGTCACCACGGCCGGCACCACAACGGTGTTGACCTCGGCACCCGACCCGTCGGTGTTCGGCCAGCCCAAGGTGCTGACCGCCACCGTCACCGCCACCGCCCCCGGTGCCGGCACCCCCACCGGCACGGTGTTGTTCTTCGACGGCGCCACCCTGCTGGGCACTGGCACTGTCGTCGCGGGCGTGGCCACCTTCACCACCACCGACCTCGCCGTCGGCACCCACGCCCTCACCGCCGCCTACAGCGGCGACACGGCCTTCAACGGCTCCACCTCCCCCGTCGACGCCCAGACCGTCAACACGGCCGACACCACAACCGTGTTGACGTCCCTGCCCGACCCGTCGGTGTTCGGCCAGGCGAAGGTGCTGACCGCCACCGTCACCGCGGCGGCTCCCGGAGCCGGCACCCCGACCGGGACGGTGTCGTTCTTCGACGGTGCGACCCTGCTGGGCACTGGCACTGTCGTCGCGGGCGTGGCCACCTTCACCACCTCCGACCTCGCCGTCGGCACCCACGCCCTCACCGCCGCCTACAGCGGCGACACCAGCTTCAACGGCTCCACCTCCCCCGTCGACGCCCAGACCGTCACCAAGGCCAACACCACCACCACGGTGACTACTGCGCCGAACCCCTCGGTGTTCGGCCAGCCAGTGAGCCTGACGGCGACCGTCAGCGTCGTCGCCCCCGGGGGCGGCATCCCCACCGGCACGGTCACGTTCTTCATCGGCGGCATCCCCCAGGCGCCGGTCACCCTGTCCGGCGGCGTAGCCACCCTGACCACTGCCGCCCTCAGTGTTGGCGTGCACCCGATCAGGGCCACCTACAACGGGAGCGGCAACTACAACACCTCCACCTCGGCGACCATCACTCAGACGGTCGCCAAGGCCAGCACCACCACGGCGCTGACCTCGGCGCCGAACCCGTCGGTGCACAGGCAGTTGGTGACCCTGACAGCGACCGTCACCGCCACCGCCCCCGGAGCCGGCACCCCCACCGGCAAGGTGACGTTCTTCGACGGCGCCACCCTGCTGGGCCACGCCACCCTCTCCGGCGGCGTGGCCACCTTCACCACCTCCGCCCTCGGCATCGGCATCGGCATCCACGCGCTGATCGCCGTCTACGCCGGAAACCCCAGCTTCAACGGCTCCACCTCACCCATCCACGCCCAGATAGTGCTCTGAGCACATGAACCCACCCGGGTCGGCCTTCGGGCCGGCCCGGGTGAGGCATGTCCGGGGTGCGTGCACGACATTCCGGTACGCGCACTCGGTTCTCCAGTCCGGCTTCCCCTGACGCCCACTCGACGAGGCGGGGGCCTGCCGAGTCGACCCTGGACCTGCACGGTATGCGGTCGGCCCGGATCAACGAGGTCGAGGCCGACGACGTCATCGCCACCGCTGCGCTAGGCCTCCCCCGACAGGGCCGGTGCAGATCACGCCGCGAGATGCTGACTACCAGCTGGCTGCCGCCCCAGAGTCGACCGCAGACCATCATGACCGCGATCCACCACCACTCGCCGTCACTCGTCCTGAGCGCGTAACCCCAGTCCAGCGCACTCGTCCCCGTGGTTTCAGCTTGTCGTTTTACCTTCGGTGATCGACTCGAGGTTGTTCGAGCTGGTCACCCACATGGGGATCTTCGGGACATGGCGACGACCTCCGTTTCACGCTGTGTGATGTCGAGTCGCACAACAGAGCCGGAGGTCGTCGGTGTCGAGTGTGGTCCCTGAAGCCGTTCGTCGGCAGGCTCTTGCGGAACTGTCCTCCTTTCGAATGGACTTGTACGCCGCGATGCCCCGCCGCGCGGACGCACTGTTCGAGCTGTCGGACGCCCTGCTGCACGCCGACGGGCCGGTCCGCGCCCTGGTCGAGCTGGCCCTGGCGCCCGAGCACCGGCGCTCGCACGGCTCCCTGTACGCCGCCCTGAACCGCGGGGACCTCGACGCGGACGGCCTTCTGCGCGCGATCGCGGCCCGAAGCGTGCCCCGCGGCCCGGGCGGACGGATCGTGCTCGCCGTCGACGTGTCCGCCTGGCTGCGGCCGGACGCCAACACCAGCGACGGCCGTTCCTTCTGCCACACCTACGGCCGGCGCGAGAACACGCACGAGATGGTGCCCGGCTGGCCCTACTCCTTCGTCGCCGCCCTGGAATCGGGCTCGACCTCGTGGACAGCCCTACTGGACGCCAAGCGCCTGGAACCCGGCGCGGACACAGCGGCCGTCACCGCCACCCAACTGCGAGAGGTCCTGCACGGAATCCTCGACGCCGGGCACTGGAAGGCCGGCGACCCGCCGGTGCTGATCGTGGCGGACACCGCTACGACGGCCCGCGCCTGGCCTACCTCCTACGGGACCTGCCCGTCCAGGTCGTGGTGCGGATGCGCTCCGACCGCGTCTTCTTCAACCCCGTGCCCGACGACTACCGGGCGGGCCCCAAAGGCGGCCAACCCCGCAGTCACGGATCCCGGTTCACGTTGGCCGACCCCGCGACCTGGCGCGACCCCGACAGCGACAGCGAGCACACCACCCGCCGCTACGGCACCGCCCGCGTCCACGCCTGGCACCGCCTGCACCCCCGCATCTGGCGACGCTCAGCCTGGAGCGACCACCAGGGCCAACTCCCCATCATCGAGGGGACCCTGATCCGCCTCGACGTCGACCACCTGCCCTCCGGCGGCACCCCGAAGCCGGTCTGGCTGTGGTTCTCCGATCCCACACCACCCGACGCGGACACCGACACCGCCTGGCACGCGTTCCTGCGGCGCTTCGACCTGGAGCACACCTTCCGCTTCCTCAAGCAGACCCTGGGCTGGACCCGCCCCCGCCTACGCGAACCGGTCGCGGCCGACCGCTGGACCCACCTGGTCCTGGCCGCCCACACCCAACTCCGCCTCGCCAGAGCGCTGTCCGCCGACCTCCGCCGACCCTGGGAACGACCCCAGCCCGTCGAGCGCCTCACCCCCGCCCGGGTCCGGCGCGGGTTCCGCAACATCCGCACGACCCTGCCCTGCCCAGCCGCTGTTGCGAGACCCTCCCGACCCGGACCCGGGCGCCCACCCGGGCAAACCAACCGCCACCGAGCACCCGACCACAACATCGGACTCGCCCTGGTCACCAACCAGTAGCGAACAGGCAGGCGAGGATCCGAACGCGACAGAAGAACATCACCGGAGGTAAAACAACAAGCTAAGGTCATCGACACCTGCGCTGAGCTGCATAAAGTCGGCCCGACTGGCCTCGCGCCACACTTCTCCCCCAGAGAACGAAGATCTACGCGCTCCTCCAGCGCGCCCTCGAACGCTCCAACCGCGCCGGCCTCGCCCTGTTCTCCATGCGCGGCAAGGAGTATCTGACCGCGATCAAGGCCGAGCGCGGAATCCTGACCGCCCACACCATGCACTTCGCCGACGAGGTCCGCGACCCCCGCCGCGAGGTCGGCAACCTCCCCGACGAGGACCTCCCGCTCCCGGAGCGGGAGCTGTCCACGGCCGAGCAGCTCATCGAGATGCTGGCGATCGACTGGGACCCGGCCCAGTGGCACGACACCTACAGCGAGAAGGTCCGCGACCTCGTCCAGGCCAAGGCCGAGGGCCGCCAGATCGCGGTCAGCCAAGGCCCGCCCGCCGAAGCCACCAACGTCGTCGACCTCATGGCGATCCTCGAACGCAGCCTGGAACAGGCCCGCCACCCCGCGGGCGAGCCCGCCGACGCCAAGCCGGAGAGCCGGCAGCGCAGGAGCACCGCGAGCAGCCGAGGCCCGGCTGCCACCGCGCCCAGGACGCCGAAGGCCGCCAGCGGCACGAAGAGCACCTCCGCCCGCCGACAGGGCGCCACGGCCCCGGCCGCCCGCAAGAGCGCCAGCAAGACGCGGACCGCGAAGGAAGACCTGGACGCGCTCACCAAGGCGCAGCTGTACCAGCGCGCGGCCGACCTCGACATCCCGCACCGCTCCACGATGACCCGTGACCAGCTCCAGGACGCCCTCGAACACGCCCCCGTCAAGCGGGGCCGGCAGCTGCGAAGCGCCTGACGAAAGCCGCGTTCTACGCGCTCAGCATGTCTCATGAGACATGCCGGTTAGGCCGCTTCTCACCGATCATCCGATGCAGATGTTCTTTGAGCAGGTTCCCGAGGGCCAGGCCGCCACGTACTGCCCACTTGGACGTATGCGCCGCAAGCGGCCTGCACGGCGACGAGCGGATGGTCGCCCTCGACGCGGAGTGCGTGCGCCCCGTCGGTCTTGGCGTCATCCGCTCGCGCCGCGACGGGTCGGCGCTTGCTACCAGCGCGGGCTACATGGTGGTGGCCGATCCGGAGGGAAACGGGCTCTGCTTGGACTCAGCGATGGGGAACTGCACCCCGGTGAGGACTTCGGAGACGGCCCACAGCCGCTGCTGGACCACTGCCTCGTACGACTGCGGGCTGGAGGTGACCAGTCGGGGGTGACCCTTGACCTCGTTGCGTCCGCCGGGGCCGTAGTACTGGCCGCCGAGCGCGGCGGGGTCGGTGGCGGCGCGCAGGGTCGGCAGCGCGCCCATCGCCGGCGTCTGGGTGATCAGCGGCGCGAGCCAGGTGAGCGGAAGCCGGAGGGTCGCGGGGCTGTTACGGGCGAGCTCGGTGCTGGACAGGCCGGGGTGTGCGGCCACCGCGACGGTGGTGCCGTGCGTGGCGAGCCGGCGCTGCAGCTCGTAGGTGAACATGAGGTTGGCCAGTTTGGACTGACCATAGGCGGCTGCCCGGCTGTACGACCGCTCCCATTGCAGGTCGTCGAAGTGGATCGCGGCTCGGATGCGGTGGCCGGTGCTGCTGACCGTCACCACGCGCGATCCGGGCACCGGCAGCATCAGGTCCAGCAGCAGCCCAGTGAGCGCGAAGTGGCCGAGGTGGTTGGTGCCGAACTGCATCTCGAAGCCGTCCCGGGTGGTCTGCTTCGGGGTGTACATCACGCCGGCGTTGTTGATCAGCAGGTCGAGCCGGTCGAGCCGGGACCGCAGCGCCGCCGCCGCGGTCCGGACGGAGTCGAGCGAGGTCAGGTCCAGCGCTTGTACGGTCACGTCGCCGTCATGCGGGCCGCGGCCTGCTCGCCCTTCTCGACGTTGCGCACGGCGAGCACGACGGAGGCCCCGCGCTCGGCGAGCGCCTTGGCGGTCTCGTACCCCAGGCCGGTATTGGCCCCGGTCACCACGGCCACCCGCCCGCGCTGGTCCGGAATATTTGCCGTCGTCCACTTCTCACTCATGCCGGACTCCCACCTAGTTACGTACCGAAGGTATCTTGCGTCTGCGACGATAAAGTACTCCCGGTACATTGTCAACGTACCGCAGGTACCTAAGCTAGGCTGGTGATCGTGACTTTCCAGCGGGCGCGAACCGAAGAGCAGCGGGAGATCCGCCGACGGGCGATCCTCGACATGGCGTCGGCGATGCTCGATGAGATGCCCGTGGCCGCGGTCACCCTGAACGAGCTCAGCCGCCGGGTAGGGCTGGCGAAGCCGAACGTGCTGCGCTACTTCGAGTCTCGCGAGGCGGTGCTGCTGGAACTGCTGGACCGCTTCCTGCAGGAGTGGCTGACGGAACTGGCAGGCGAGTTGGCCGCCGGCATCGACGAGAATCTGCCCATGGCCGAGCGAGCGGCAGCCGTGGCCGAGATTCTCAGCCGCTCGCTCTCCGGCCGAGTGGTGTTGTGCGACCTCTTCGGTGCACAGAGCAGCGTCCTGGAACACAACGTCTCCGTCGAGGTCGTCGCACGCTACAAGCGCGCCTCCCTGGACCGCCTGACAACCATGACCGCCCTGCTCCTGAAGTACCTGCCGGAGCTGGGCGAGAACGCGACGCTGTTCAGCCTGCAAACCATGCTCATGGCCGGCGCGCTGCCGGCGTACAGCACACCCCCACCCAGCCTGCAGGCGGCCTACCAGGCCGAGCCCGACCTCGCCCGCTTCCACTTGGAGCTGAAGGACTACTTGAAGCTGGCCCTGACCGCAACCCTCCTGGGCGCGCTACCCCGCCGCTGACCTGCGTCGCACTGGAACAGGCAAAAATCCTCTGCTCTTCTCGCACGCTCGGAGGGTGGAGGCCGGGGTGCCCGAACTCAGCGAGCCGTGCATGTGACCTGTTGCTTATAGCGGGGGCCGCGAGGGCGGAAAGGCGTGACGGTGGTTGTGGCGTCCTTGGCGAGTTGCTGCCATAGGGCCTCGTTGTCATGGAAGAGGGCGGCGATCGCCGTCTGGGCGGCCTTCAGCTTCTTCTCCCGGAGCGTGCACTCCTGGGCCTTCGCGGTCAGGCGCTTCTTGAGGTCGGCGATGGCGGGCATCGCGTTTCGCCTCACCGGGGGTGGCCTTGCCATGGGCCGCAATGTGGGCGTCCCACTCGGCTAGAACGGCCCGAGCCCGGCTCATGGTCGCGCGGCTGACCTGGGCTTCTTCGTAGAGATTCTCCTTGGTGAGGCGACCATCGGTCCGCTGCGGCCGTCCCTCGAAGAGGCGAGTCATCGCGGCTCGCAGGGCCGCGGCGGTCTTGGGGCTGACCGTGTCCTCTGGAGCGTCGGTGGGTCGGGTCACCGGGGATCACCGGCCATCTTGACGACGTTGCAGGTCATGTCGAGTTCGCGTTTCGGCGAGGTCGCGGCGGCAGGCGGGTGTGGAGGGGGTGTTGATGAGCTCGAGTTGGCGTGGTCTCGTCGAGCAGCGCCGTCGACAGGTACTTGCCGTACTCACACAGCGGTGGCACCGGCATCTGCGTCTCCTCGTCGAGGAACATCGGCGTCCCGTCAAGCAAGCCGCGCCGCTTCAGTAGTGCAGCGACCTCCGCGGCTGAGATGACGTCAGCCTCCAGGAACTGCTCCAGCAGCCCGGACTGCACAAAGGCAAGATCCACTCTCGTCCCTCCCTGCAGGCAGACAGGGCACTCCCGTCAGCTCACCCGCCCCACCACCACAACGGAGCGAAACTGAACCACAGATCTCATGAGACAGAACTGAACAGCAGAAAGAAGACCTGGTGCATCTCCTCCAAACCCGATGCCCCGCCCGCCACCGTACAGGCTGCCCAGGTGCGGGCCCTGTCTGATGCGTAAGGCCTCGACGCCGCCCCCCGCTCCCGCCTGGTCCAAGCCGTCCTCGACCGCCAGCTGCGCAACGCCCGTGGTGGCGAAGCCACCTCGCGCTCCCGTCCCGGCGCGTCGCCGATGATGAGACTCCCTGGATTTCCCCACCTCACGCTCGGGTGTTCCTCAGACCTGCTCGCGCGATTCCCCACCCTGTGGTCCGTTGACTTGCGGACGGATGCCGTTCGGGAGAGGCCGCCGTATCCGCTGAAGTCACCGGCACCGTCGTACGGAGGGCACGGGGGCGTGCGAGGCGAGCAGGACTCGCAGGGGTGTGGTGTCGGGCGTGTCGGCGGTGGCGGCGTCGAGGGCGTCGTCCATGCCTTCCTCCCACGCGTCGGGCAGCGCGAGCCCGGGCCGCCCCGCCCACGCGATGTCCGCCGTGGCCTGCCCGACGGCGACCAGACGGAGGTGGACCAGGCCCGCGAGCGCGTCGAAGACCCTGGGCCGGACGAAGTTGCGGGCCGACCGCCCGGTCAGCCGCGCCGCCTGGGGCGGCTTCGGCATCCGGGCCGCCACCTCCGGCCACAGCAGACCACGGTCGAAGGCGTCGAGTATCTCCTCCAGCCCGGGCAGTTCTCCGTCCGGCTCCGAGGAGCGCAGCGTCCTGGCCACCGCGAGGCGCAGGGGGCGGGACCATCCGTCGGCATCGGCGACCGCTCGGGCCAGGACCAGTTCGTCCCAGCTCATCCGCCGCATCGCCGAAGCCTCCGGTGGCAGAGCGCGCGCCTCCAGCACCGCGAACAGATGGTCCGGCTCGCGCAGCAAGCTCAGCGCGTCCGGCCCGTCCTGCCGGTCGCCACCGCCAGGTGGCAGCGCCTCGATCAGGGCGATCCGCTCCGCGGTCGGCGGGTGGGAGTCGTACGGGTGCGGGCGCGGTGGGCGGCTGCCGGTGGCGAGCTGGGCGAGTTGCTCTGCCGTCCGGGCGGCGAGCAGCCGGCGGAAGCCGCCGCTCACCTCGCCCACCGGCGGAAGCGCCGCCAGCGGCTCACCCAGGGCGGCGTACGTCGCCAGGTAGTGGCGGTGTGCGGCTTCGAGCACCCAGGTGGCGTGCAGTGCGGCGGCCACCGCCTCGCGGCCGGCGTGCCGGGCGGCCACCTGGTCAGCCACGAGCTCCTGCTGACGGGCGACCGACTGCGAAGTCCTTAGGAACATCCGGGCGTACGCAGCGTAGAGGCGGCCCACCGGGTGGTGCAGCCAGGTGCCGCCGGCCTCGAACGCCCGGACGGTGTGCACGACCGCCGCCCGGCCGCGCATCGTGAGGCCGCCGAGCCGGGTGTCCCCGTGGCCGAAGTGGCCGAACTCGTGCGCGAGGACGGCGCGCAGTTGCGGGACGGTCAGCCCGGCCAGCAGCGGCAGTCCCAGGGACATCCGGCGCCGTCCGGGCAGCAGCCCCAGCAGATGGCTCTGTTCGGCGACGCCCGCGTTGACCTCTCCGATCAGGAACAGCTCCTCCGGCGGACGTTCCCCCGCCGCCCGGGCGGCGGCGCGGACCTCCTCCCACAGCTCCGGCTGCTCCTGCGGCGTGACCGCCGCGGCCCCCGGCACCGGGCCGAGCCGTCCGGCGCGCAGCGAGGCGACCGTGCCCCGGATGATCGCCACCGCCAGGAACACGGTGACGGCCAGCACGGTTCCCTCGAACCAGGCCGCCCGCTCGGTGAGCAGGTGCGTCACCAGCAGCCAGTCGAGTACGGCCATCGCCGCCAGCAGGCCCGCACCCATCAGGTGGAAGCCGACCAGCAGCACCACCGCCCGGAGGGCACGCAATCGGAACGTCATCGGAGAACCCCCGCACAGCTCGGCCGGCCCGCGCGGGCCGACGATGATCGCGCGGAGCCTACCGCCCAGCTCAGAGGCCCTCACCAGCAGCCCCTACCCACCTCGCGGCGGGCCGCTGCGATCCGCGCCGACTACAGCCCGGGAGGGACACGGCATCGAGAAGGAACCAGGGGCCAGAACCTCGGCGCTCACTGAGACTCCCCACTCAGTTGAACACCGGAATGAGTGGGGAAGCGTGAGTAGTCCTGGCCGTTTTCCGAGATCCTCATCGGGGAGAGCGGCACCCCCATGCCACAGGCCCCACAGACACACAGGACACCAGGGACGGGCCTACGGCCCGAGACCGCCGGCCGACAAGGGCACGGCTGTCACACCCCGCCTGTCGCGCCCCGCCACACAGGGATTCCCGGGTCCCCGCCCACGTCACACCACACGACAGGCCACGCGACAGCCCAGCACGACACCCCAGCGCGACAGCCGGGACGGCCGCCCGGCGGCCAGGACGGCGGCGGCCCAGCCGCGGGGATGGCAGCCCGGCGACGGCCAGGACGAGGACCGAGCGGCGGGCCTCAGGCCGACACCGGCTAGGACGGCGGCGACCCGGCACGCCGACGACGGGGCGGGCGGTGGACCGCGGCGACACGGGGACCCCGTCGGTCGGCGCACCCGGTGATCGCCCGGCAAACGGCCCCGGCCGAACACGACCCGGACCATCCCGGGCCCGGCACCGCGGCCCGGGCACCGGGCCTGCGGCACCGGCTTGGCGGGTGGGGCGGTGCTGACGAGCCGTCCTCCAGGCCCTTGTTCCCCGGACGCCGGTTAGGCCGTAACCACCCCCGCGCAGACCGGGAGGTCTGCCGTTTTGTCTCCAGTGCTGGACACTCCGACACCGGCCCCACCCACGACTGCACCATAGAAGCCGCCACCGACACACCCGTGCGCAGCAGACGGCCCCGGCAGCAGACAGCCCCGAACCAGAGCCCGCAGACCGACCAGGACCGGCAACCCGGACAGGAACCCAAGGCGCAGCGGGGAGGCAGCGGCCGAAAGCTCGTTCACTTGCCGAGCCGCGTGCAGGCCACTCGGCTACGGAAGGGCTTGTGTGATGAGGCCGTTCAGATGGCACTCCAACGCGGCGAGGTTGAAACACGTGGTGATCGGCAGGGTGGGGTGCCGTCTGCAGCTGGCCCTGAGGGAGTCGGACAGGCCGTCGAAGGTGAGGGCTCTTTCATGAGCGACCCGGTAGAGCGCGTACTCGGAGCCGTCGATCTCCTCGATGGGAAGGTCGCCCTCCCAGGCGTCCTCGTACCACCTGCCGGAGACACGGCTGATGAAGAGGAGCGCGCGTTGGCCCACGGCGAGTGACCGCTGGCCCCAGTGAGTCGGTTTGCCAACGAAGCGGATCTCCGATCCCACGTTGCCCGCGAAGACCCGTGCCAAGTACACCTCTTCGACGATCGCGGTGAACTGCTGCGGGGCAGGCGAACCAGTGATCACTGCCCTGATCAGATCGTTCCGCTCCACCTTCTCCTGCAGAAAGCTCATGGGCCGATTGTCCTCCTTGCCAATGGCCGGCGAAAGACCAGCCAAGGCCGGCGGACCGGCCCAGGCCGGTGCAACACGCCCGCCCCGGCTGGGACAGCCCTACCAGGCAACCCCGAGGCCCTGCGTTCCTGCCGTGACCGCCGCTGGATCCGGAAGCGGCGCGCCGCCACTGGTGATGGGGGGGTGGTTGAGGGGCCGGTCGTGGGGGGCGTGCGGTCAGTGGTGCAGGTGGTCGGGCCGTTTGGCGATCCGGGCCGTGATCCGCACCACGGGGAAGGCGATCGTGTACCCGGCGGTGAACAGCACCACCGGCAGCAGGATGAGTGCGCGGTGGTTGAGTCCCATGTCCAGGAGCAGGGGGGAGAGCAGTGGCGGGCCGGCCAGGACGGCTGTGGTCAGGGCGGCGTGCCCGACGGAGCGTGCCGTGCAGGCGACGGCGATGCCGGTGACCACCGGGGCGACGAAGTAGAACCCCATGCCGGTCGCCCGTGCCCCGAAATGGCTCCCGGCCAGGGGCAGGGCGACCTCCCCGGCCGTGATCGAGAGGGCAACCGTCCACGGGATGACGCGGCTCAGGTTCGAGATGGGGTCCGGTGGGGCGACCAGCAGGACGAGAGCGTTGAACGCGAGCAGTACGACCTGGTAGTCGCACAGGATCGGGCGAAAGAGCGCGTGGAGCAGGGGCGTGGCCAGGACGGTCACCAGGGCCATGGTCCTTGCCGCCGTTCGGTGTCCGGCCAGTACCGCCGCCGCCATCAGTACGGCCGGGGCGAGCAGCAGCACGGTGACGGTGCCGACGCGGGTGCCGGAGAACGCGTACGTGTCGAACCCGGAGGCGCGGGCGAACTGAACGAGGAACCACAGGTGCCAGGCCGCGAACGTGCCGGCGACCATCGCGGCGAGCGGAGCGGCGGTGGCCAGCGCCCGGCCCGCCGGCCGGTGGGAGAGCAGGCCCAGCCGTACCCGGGTGCCGTGCCCGGCCACGTCGGCGACCTCCCGTAGCCCGGCGAGCCGGCCGGCCCCGGCGATGTGGTGTTCGGCGTGGTCGGCGATCTCGGCCCGTGCGCCGGCTCCGTAGGAGGCCGGGTAGAGCGCGAGTGCCCACCGGAGCAGCCGGGCGTTCGTCGAGGGCCGGTCCGTGGTCATGCCGCACCTCCCGCGAGCCGGGGCCGGGAGACGGCCAGGCGCCGGTCGGCCTCACGCAGGGCTGCGCGCATCCGCTCGCTCTCCTCCGTGAGTGCCGTGGTGCCGGCCGAGGTGAGGGCGAATACGCGGCGGGGGCGCCCGTCGACCGTCTCCTCCCGTTCGACCCGGATCAGCCCTTCCGCCAGCAGCCGGTCCAGGGTGCCGTAGAGGGAGCCGGCTCCGAGCCGCACCCGGCCGTCGGAGATCGCGGCCACCTCGTCACCGAGCGCGTAGCCGTGCCGGGGCCGGTCCGCGAGGGCTGTCAGCAGGAGGAAGGTGGGCTCCTGCATGGAGCGTTTCTTCGTCATGCCCACCACCATAGTACGGTCACCGTAATGTCTGGCAAGAGCGAAGCGATCGGCAGTCATCTCGGTTGCTAGTGCTGTGAGCGCATACGTTCGCCGGATTGGTGGGTGTTCAGGCCGCTGGCGCGGTGCGGCTGGTGGAGGCGGAGATCGCCGGGCAGCTGAACCTTCGCGGTGCAAAGCTGTCAGGCATGGACACTGACAGGCGCTCGCTGTCAGGCGAAGAGCTGAAGTCCGGATCTGCTCTGCTCGATGTGGGCTTCACGGCGGTCGGCACTGCGGTGCTCGACCGGGCTCATATGAGGAATTGTCAAGACCTGTGGTTCGGGGGTTCGTGCCGTTGGCCGGGGTGCCGGGCGGAGTGTCTTTTATGGCCGTTGCGAGGGCAGCGGCTGAAGCTCGGGCCAGCGGGTGAGCATGCTCTCGCGCATGGCCGCGGCGAGCCGTCCGAAATCCTTCAGCTCGCTGCACCCGGTGGCCATCTGGCTGACGGCCCGGAGACGGTGTGCCAGCCGCTGGCGGGCGGTCGCAGTGCCCCACTTCCAGTCGCGACTCGGGACTTTGCCCAGGTGGTCGATGGTCCCGCGCTGGGCCCGCTGGACCAATGCGTCGCCCCGTAGCAGCCAGCCGGCGCATGCGTCTGTGAGATCGTCTTGGACCTCGCTGCCGGTCGCGCTGCGCCATGCCGTCCGGTAGGCGGTCTCTGCCACGTCGAGCAGTACCCGAGGCGGAGCGGTGGCACACCAGCAGGTCGGGAAGCCGATGCGTAGGTAGGCGAGTTCCACGAGCCCGTTGCCCAGTGAGGCCTGTTCGAAGTCGATGAACCTCACGCCGCTGGCGGTGTGCATGTCGTTGCCGGGACAGGGATCACCGTGCAGCAGGGCATGGCCCGTCATCCAGGTCAGGCGGTTCACCAGGCCGTCCAGCTCGGTTCGCGCGCCGGACGGCACCACCACGCCGAGCGTCTGGGCAAGCCTGAGGAAGGAGTCGGCGTCATCCTGAGTCGGGCCCGACCAGGTCGGAAGACTGTCCGTAGCGTCGGCGCGGGTGGCCGCATGGAGCCGGGCCAGCGCTGACGCGTAGTCCACGATCCAGTCCTCGCGCGGCTCCTGGTGGTCCAAATGTTCCAGGACCAGCACCCGTTCGCCCGGATCGGTGGCGAGGAGCATTGGCACCACGGGCGGGTCGACCTTGGACGCGAGTTGCAGGGCCGTGACCTCGCGGGCATACCTCTCTGCTGCTTCCGGGCCGTCGATGAGCTGCTTGACTACCACGGGTGTGCCCGACAGCTCGGCCCGCCATACCCGCGATCGCGGGCTGCTGCCCAGCCTGCGGGCCCGTTGGGGCGAACCCAGCTCAGCCCTGAGCTTCTCCCCGAAGGGCAGTCGTGACCACATGCCCTCATCCTTCCACACGTGAATACAGTTGCCGGCAGAGCGAGTTGGAGGATCGGCCAGTTCACCCTGCAGCTGGGGCAGGCGCTCGGTAGATCTTGTTCATGCGGCGGTGAGGGCTTCGGGGCGCTCGATGAGCCGGCCACGTTCGAAGCGGGCTCCGGCACGGACGAGTGGAACGAAGTGGGCGCCGTTGACCGAGCGCCACCGGGCCTGGGCGGACTCGACGAGCTTGAAGACCGGGACGAAGTCTCCCGAGGAGAGGCCGTGCAGGTAGAGCAGTGGCAGCACCTCGGCGATCTTCGGGGACTTGCGGCACCAGGGCGGCAGGATCGCCGAGGAGAACCGCTTGCGCTCGCCGGTGGCGTCGTCGACGCGCTTGTCGTTCACCCGCGGGGCCTTGACCTCGATCACACCCGCGGCGGTGGTGACCTTCCTCGGCTGGTGGTAGCCGTTGCGGACAACCAGGCGGCGCCCGCTCTCGTCCTTCTCGTGGGCCAACTCGGCGATGTAGGCGTTGACCTCGGCTTCCAGTGCGGCGGCCAGCATCCGCCTGGCGCCCTCGCGGACGATCTCGTCCAGCGGGCCTCGGTAAAGGGCGATCTCGAAGGCGTCGACGGCCCGCTAGGTCAAGCGGCATGGTGCAGCTCAGCGCCTGTGCCGCTGAGGCTAGTCCGTGCAACACGTGTGGCGCTATCGCTGGATCGAGTGACCCCGGCTCCACCTCGACCCCGCAGAGCTATGCCGATAGTCCTGAGGGAAATACCGGCACCCGAAGAAGCAGCTACCAGTGGTGGTCCCTGAACGACAGCTCGACGCCACTGAGGCCTTGACAGGTGCAGCCGTGACGGGATTCCGGAGGAAAGCCGACCGCCAAATCATCCCGGGCCGCGTTCGGAGGCGCACCGATATCCTCAAATTCCAATAAGATGAGCGCGCTTGGGATTTGGAATCCTGGGGTGGGCCCACCATCGCCTAAAGTATCGGCGGGGCGCAGCCGGGCGCCGGATTCGCTCGCACGTGCGATTCCCTGGCGTGGGCAGAGCGCAGAAGACCTTCGAGTACACCGATGACCTGATCGCGGCGCAGCGGGCGCTGGTGGCCGTGCAGGCCGAGCGCCGCGCGTTCGACCCGGGGCGGCGACCTGGAGGCCGTCCGGCAGGGGCGGAGCGAGGAGCAGCTGGCCGAGTCCGCCCGCCTGGAGGAAGCAGAGCGGCGGGCCTCCCATGCGGTGTGGGCTGACGAGTACTGGGCCACTCTGTCCGGCGAGGACCGGGTCACCGCCCGCAGCCGGCTCCAGCACATCGACAACGAGCCGACCGCGGCAGCGGCAGCGTAGCGAAGGCCCGCGCCGCTCTGCGGCCGGGGGCTAACCGCAGACGGAGGTTGACGTTCGCGTCCACGCTGTGGCCGACGGGTCGGGGGCGGCGCATCAGGCAGGGGCGGCCACGGGCGCTCGGAGGCTTGCCATCGCGGGTGCGGCAGACGAGTAGTGGTGCCCGGCCTTCGTCGGCCGGGCACCACCGTAGCGGGCCGCTCTACGTCCTTCGGCCCTATTCCGCGTCGATCGGGCGGATGTACTCCAGAGTCCAGGTCTGCTGGAATTCAGGCTTGGGTTCGGTGAGTTCGATCTGCTGACCGCGGTAGCCGGCGGCGCAGGCGAGGCCGCGCTCGGAGATGATCTTGACTCCGCCCAGGACGCTCTCGAAGGTGAACTTCGTCCACTCGCCGCGAGGAACGCTGTTGACCCAGAGCTTGTCCTCGGGGGTCACGATCCCGGCATTCTCCTGGAGGGCCAGGTGGATCACATAGGGCGCCCCCGGCATCGGCTCGATGGGCTCGATGGCCCACTCCTGCTCGATCGGCAGCGGGTTGGCGCGGTCAGCGATGACGGGCGCGCCGTACTTGACTGCGTGCTCGGTCGCGGTCAGCTGGGTGCCCGGGCCGATGATGTGAGCGTGGACCCTGTAGATACCGGGCTTGACTGGGATGGGAGGCATGGAACCCTCTTTCGCTGCCTTGGATGTGACTTGAGGTGGCCATGTGGCACCTCAACTCCACCATGAGCATGGCGCCGAATACGTGAGGCCCGCCAATCGACTATGGCCTGGGAAATATTCGACTTCATCTGCGATCCCAATGTCCCGCTTGAATGATGCAGATGTTCGATTGTGCTTTGATATTTCGATGTTCTGCTGGTGGTCCCGTTCAGCGTCGCGGGCACCGTCTTCAACGCCGGTAACGCGGACGGGCGTGCGGATGGACGGAGCTGTAGGCGGCGGGCGGGAGCGGCAGGGTGGTCTCCGGCCCGGTCGGTCAGTCCAGGTCGGCGGATGCCAGGGCCACCGCGAGCACCAGGTACGGGACGGCTTCCAGGCACTGCTCGGCCATCATGCTCGGGTCGGACGCCGTGCCCGCGTCGGCCAGCGCCAGCAGCCCGGCACCGATGGCCGCGTCGACCGCCGCGTACAGGACCTCGGCCGCGGTGAACTCCCCGGAGGTGCACGTCCGTCGACAGAAGGGTCGAGGAGGTTTCGTGGTCCCGGGCCGAGCAGGAGGCCGCGCCGGTTCGGACCTCGGACGAGCGGACCCCAGAAAAGTGGGGTTCCGATTCTGTACCCGCAGGCCGAGGCTGGCCGTATGAACACCATCGAACAGAACAAGCAGACAGTGACCGCATTCATCGACGCGCTGTTCACCCGGGGCGACCTGTCAGCCGTCGACGCCTACCTCACGGAGGACTTCGTCAACCACGACCCGCCCATCGGCGTCGGCACGGACCGGGAGGGCATGCGCGCCGCAGGGGCGATCTTCCGGCAGGCGTGCCCTGACTGGCACTCCGACCTTGGGCGCCTGGTCGGCGAGGGCGACGTGGTGGTGGAACTCTTCACCGCTTCTGGCACCCAGCACGGTGAGGTGATGGGCGTCCCCGGTGACGGCCGCACGCTGGTGCTCAAGGGCATCAACGTCTTCCGGCTGCGGGACGGCCGGATCGCCGAACGCTGGGGCCGGCTGGACGAGCTGGGTCTGCTGAGCCAGCTCGGGCTCGTGCCGGACCGGGCGGCGGCGTAGCGTGAGTGCCATGGTCGCCGCCTTGCGGGAGCGACACGTCGAGCGGCTGATCGACAGTTGCTACGCCGACCTGGACAAGCCCGCCCTGACCACCGAGGTGCTGCGCCGCCTACCGGGCATCCTGCCGGTGGAGGCCGCGTTCTTCGCCTCGGTGGACCCGGCGACCCTGCTCTTCACCTCGGCTGTCGCCCAGGATCCGCTGGCCGGTGCCACCCCGCTCTTCCTGGACAACGAGTTCGGCCGCGCGGACGTCAACAAGTTCGCCGCGCTGGCCCGGGGCCCGGAGCCGGTGATGTCGCTGGACCGGGCGACCCGGGGCGAGCGCTCCGTCAGCGCCCGCTACCGCGAGATCATGGCCGGCCTGGGGCTCGGCGACGAGCTCCGGGCCGCCCTGGTCGTTGGGCACGAGTGCTGGGGCGTGCTCTGCCTGCACCGGGCGGACGCGGAAGCCGGCTTTTCCGGCACCGACCTGGACGTCGTGCGCAGGCTCGCCCCGCACTTGGCCGAAGGCCTTCGCCGTGACGTCGTGCACCAGGCGCTGAGCGGCGACGGGGCCGGAACTGCGGGCGGCCCCGGCGTGATCGTGCTCGATCAGGGGCTCTCGCTGGTCTCGATCAGCCCGGACGCCGAACAGTGGCTCGCCCGGCTTGAGGGGCCCGAGATCCAAGGCCTGCCGATGCCGATCTACTCGGTGGCCGTCCAACTGGCCCGGGCGCCCGACGCGTCGCCGGAGGCCGCGCATCGGCCTGGCTCGGTCAGGCTGCGCACCGCCGACGGGCAGTGGCTGACCCTGCATGCCACCCGTCTGCGGGGGCGGGCGGGGGAGCAGATCGGGGTGGTCGTCGAGCCGGCGCCCGCCGCCGAACTCGGCTCCCTACTGCTGGCTGCCCACGGCCTCACCCCGGCCCAGAGCCGGGTCACCGCCCTGGTACTGCAAGGGTGCTCCACCCGGGAGATCGTGGCCCGGCTGCACGTCTCCGGGTACACCGTGCAGGAGCACCTGACGGCGGTGTTCGCCCGGTTCGGTGTGAGCAGCCGCCGGGAACTGATCGCCGCGGTGCTCGCCCCGAGGGGACGCTGAACCGACCGGCGGCACCGCGTTCGCTGGCCCTCGCCCCACGGCTCGCCGTGACCGGGCACGGCAGCGGTGAGGACGTGCTCCGCGATGTTCTCCACCACGGCAAGTGTTTTCCGGCTGCCACGCCGGTCCAGACCGGCGCGGGCATATCGCTTGAAAACACCCCTGTTGTCGAGTCCGGCTCTGGCAGGTCACACCCCAGCGCAGCGACCGAAGCGACCCGGCCACCAGACAGAGCTTCGCGAAGCAGCAAGCCGGCACCGCGGCCCTCGAACAGCCGGAGCACCCCCCACGCGGCGCGGCGGTCCCGCCCCCACACTGGACGGGCTGATCCCCATGCCTAGCAGGGACGACGCAATCCCATGCTGCCAGTGCTTCTCTCCCCGCGGCCGACGGACCGGCCCCGTTGGCGGCCCGGGCCGATCCGACCACCCGTGACAGGACCCGCACAGCAGGCGGCGCAGCTGGGCGGCGAACGGCCGCCCGGACCCGGCGCCCACCGGACAGCGATCGCTGGCTCGGCCGATGAAGCCCTGACGGCGCCCGCACCGGCCGAACAGCAGGCGGGCAGCCAGGGCCAAGCGGAGCCGGGACGGGGGCGAGGCGCAGCCGGGCGGCGGGCCGGCGCGTCGGGCGGGACCGGTGGGCCGGCCGGCGGCGGGGCCCGGAGGGGTCAGTTGCCGCGCGGTTCCTTCTCCCAGGCGTCTCGGCCGCCGTCGGTCAGCTGAGCCCACCGCTCGTACTCCTGGCGCACATACGGCCGCGCCGACGCTTCCCAGGTGGGCGAGCCAGGCCCGGCCGGGCCCGGGACGAACTGCCTGTCGGGGTAGATGCACACGATCTTGTCCCGGACCTGCGCGACGTCCGCGCCGGCGCCCGGGGCGGCCTGGGCCGGCGAAACACCCCCGAACGCCGCCACCAAAGCCACGGCCATGCCGGCGAGCCTCGTACGGACACGCATGCTGCCCATGAACGGATCCCTTCGACGAGTCTTGACCGGCAGACCCACAGTGCTGGGACCGGACCGGCGCTGCCCCGGTACCTCGCGATGCCGCACCCCTCGCCGGCACGCCGACCGTCCGCACACGCCCCTCGCGAAGGGGCGGTCCAACCGCACCAGTCCCCATGCGGCCAGCCGCCAGGAATCACGCGAACGAGCTGCACAGCAGCCCGGGCAACGAGATGACGGCCCACCGCTTCACCGTGCCGTCCCGGGGGCGGCGCCAAGCGAGGAGCAGCTCGCGGCGTTGGTCGGCTGGAGGAAGTCGAGCGGCGGCCTCGCACGCCAGATGGGCCACCCCTTGCTGGGCGAGCTTGCCCGCGGAGGGCCGGGGGCCGCCGCCACAGCGAGCTCAAGCAGGTCGACGACGAACCGGCCAAGACGGGGGCGTAGCGCGCCAGGCGCCGCCCGACGTGTGACGGCGCCGGTCACCAGCAGGTGATCGGCGGCTTCGTGCCCGACGTCAGCGGCGCAGCGGCAGATCACGAGCGCCAGCGCCCCATGTCGCATATCTATACGAACCATGGCAAACTGGGCGTAAGTGATAGCGCTCTACAGAGGAAAATCACCCATGACTCATGGAGCCCACCCCCACGCTCCTACCATCCGCGCGAACATCGACCGGGCCCGCGACTGCGAAGAATGCCGCAGCTGGGGCACCGTGATCACACCCGAGGGCCGCCACGAGCTGTGCCCCAGGTGTCAGCACCCCGACTAAGCACCCGACCTCCGATCCCTGGCCGGCGACCTCCAGGCCGCCTCCAACGAATTCGGCCAGTAGCCAGCCCACCCCCGCACACCCCGGCCCAGAAACCCCCGTACAAGCCCCCTGAGCCGGAAGCGGATCACACTAGGCGCTTCCAGACGGGGTAGAACTTCGCAGCGCACTGGGCTTCCCCCTGTTCAAGCTGCGCGAGGACCCCGGCGGCGCAACGCGCTACCGGGACTCCTGCCACGCCCGCGGCGAGATCGCGCCGCTGGCCGACCGCCGGGAGCAGACCCTGGAACTGCGGGTCCAGGAACCCGAGCGGGACCCGGACCCGCTCCGCTCGCCTTGGGAGGGCATGTCGGGAGCGGCGGTGTGGGCGCACGGCCGGATCGTCGGGGTGGTCACCATGCACCGCCGCGGGGAAGGCCTCGGCACGCTGACCGTCAGTCGCGCCGACGGGTGGGCGACGGCGGCCGACGAGGCCGGCCGTGAGGCGCTGCGACGAGCCGGGGTGGCGACCATGCTGCGGCCGGCGGCGCCCTGGTGGCGCGACCGGCGGCTGGTCCTCGGGACGAGTGCCGGGACGCTTGCCGTCGTCCTGACGGTCTGGCTCGGTGCGGCCCGGCTCACCGAACAGCCGCCGTTGCGCTTCCGGGTCCTCGGCACGTGCAGCCACGTCGGTCAGCAACTGGGCAACGACTCGGCCGGTTTCACGCCCGGTGGCCGCTACACCAACGAGATCCTCGCGCCCGACGGGCAGGTTCTTCCGCTCGCGGCGTCCGGTGAGAGCGGCACCGTGGCGAAAGACGGCTCACTGCACTGGAGCTGGCCCTGCGCGAGCACTGACGCCACGGGCACGTACCGGGCCCGGGTCACCGACGAAGCGACCCACCGGCGCACAGGCTGGGCGACCTTTGAAGTCGGACACCTGACGCCGTACACCTGCGTGTTCCAGCAGGAGAACGGCCTGTGGTACGCCGGAATCAGCCGAACCGTGACCGCCGTGCTGGCGCCCGGGGCGACCGGCGCGGACGATGTCGCCGAGGCACAGTGCCTGCTCCAGCGCCTGGGCTTCCCCCTCGGGGCGCGGGAGATCGACGGCCGGTACGGCAGCTACACCCAGCAGGCCATCAGTTCGCTCCAGCAGCAGGGCGGGATCACGGCGGACGGAATTGTCGGGCCGTCCACCTGGTGGCTGCTGCGCACCCGTGAACCGCAGGGCGGTTGACAGGCGCCGTCCGGTGCCGCGCTGCTCTCGACCCGGGTGACGACGCTGCCTGTATCAAGACGGCCCTGGCTGCCCACGATCCCGCCTCCGGTCCTATCACTGTGCACCCGATCCCGGGCACCACTTGGGGGGCCGGCCGCGAGGTAGGCGTCGGTCACCTCAGCCAGGTGCCGGGCGAACGCGTCCGCCCGCGCCCGGTTCACCGCCCGGTCGAAGTCGGGCCGTCCGCGGAATGTGCGCGGGCCCGGGAGCTGACCGAGCGGCTGCGCACGGCGATCGAGGACGTCCGGGCCGCCGTCCTGGTCCTGGCCCGCCGGGTCCGCGCAGCACAACAACGGCCGGGAGGTGGCGAGGCGCGGGTGGCGGGACCAGCCGGGTCGGCGGTCTGGCGCAGGCCGGTGCGGCACCGCAGGTGCAATACGCCTGGGTGAAGACCGCGTAATCGCCTGTGGCCGGCTCCACCACATCGACGACCCTGTCGAGGAGCAGCCGGCCGTCTGAGCCCGGCCGGTCACGGGTCCGCCCCCGGGCGATGTCCGGGGGCGGCGGTAGTCTGCCGAGGCCCCGAGAAGGCACAGGAGGCCGCCACCCACACGTGGCGGCCTTCCGGCATCTCGGACAGGGACGGCGACGACACGACAGTCCGGGTGCCGCACCCGGCGACGTCACTCGACCGGCCCGCGGTGAAATGGGACAGGTTCGCGAACCGGCCGCCGGTCGAGCCCGCGGGTCAGCCGTCCAGTTTCGCGTACAGGCCACGACCCGGGCGCTGCGCCCGGCCGGCCTTGACCAGGCGCTCCAGCATGGTGCGCACCGCGTTCACGTTGTCCGCCGACTCCTCGATCCCCAGCCGGGCGATCACCTCCCGGGCACGCAGCGGCCCCTGAGCGCCGGCCAGCACACCCAGCGCGCTCTCGGAGGTGGCCCCGGTCGCTCGCCGCCCGGACGCGGGCGCAGCCGTCTCGCTCCTCTCGGTGGCCGGCTCGGCCCCGGTTCGCACCGGCCCGGTGTTCCGAGTCGCGGCCGACTTCTTCGCCACGGTGCGCGGCCGCGCACTGCCGGAAGTCTTCTTCGCCGCGGCTTTCTTCGCGGATGCCGCCGGCTTCGCTGTGGCCTTCTTCGCGGGTGCCGCCTTCTTCGCTGTGGCCTTCTTCGCGGGGGCAGCCTTCTTCGCTGTGGCCTTCTTCGCCGTCTTCGTGACCGTGCCCGTACGTGTGGTGGCCTTCTCAGCCGGCTCCCCGCCCCGGTCCGGCGCCGCCCCGGCTTCGGCCGCGAGCTGCCGCGGCCGGACCCCGGCGATGGCGTCCGCCTCTGCCCGAATGGTGCCCACCGCAGTGGTGCCCTGCGAGGCCGGCAGCCCGGCCAGGGCCTGCAGGCTCTGGATGGCGCCGCGTACGGCGTTCTCGCGCGCCACGGCGGCGGTCAGCTCGTCCTCCAGACGCCGCCGCCGGGCCTCGATGCCGGGAAGTTCCGCCTCCAACTGGGCGATGGTGTCACTGAAACGGCTTTCTGCCACGGTTCCTCGTCTCGTCCGCCCACGCGCATATCGCAGGACCTGTGCGATCTTTACCCCGCTACCGCGTCCGCCAACAAGAAACCGCGCCGATCCGCACCGGGCGCAGGATCGGGCCAAGGGGTAAAACGGACCCCCGCCCAAGAACTCGTAACACGATCACGGTCATCGAGTGTTGCCGCCTACGCCACGTGGGACCTGTAGTCGCGGCTCGTCGCATTGGTGGGCACGCCAGGCGCGTCCGGTCCGGACATCCATCCCTCGGGGCAGAGCAGCACGGATTTGATGAACGACGGCGGCGGAAGGTAGCTGTGGCTGGCGACGTAGTGGGCTATGAGCGTCGGCGCCGCGAAGACCTCCCCGGCGGCACCAGGGACGCGGATCTCACCGTTCCCCAGGTAGAGCAAGTCGCCCTTGTGCTCGACGGTCAGCAAGCCCATCTGCCTCTCGCCGGGTGGGCACAGCCCGCAGACGTGGAAGCCCCGCGTCTTGTTCACGTCCTGCCAGCGAAGGATGTCGAAGAGTCGGGCTGGGAAGTCCTCCGGGACCGGCCCCGCCGTGTATTCGCGCCGTCCGTCGAGCCAACCCACATTGATCCGTTGGTAGGAGGGGGCGAATGAAGCGCTGTAAGGCCCATCGGCAGCGGCTACGACGTCCTCGGCCAAATAGCTGTAGGGACTCAGATCACAGAAGAAGGTCACGACGCTGTCTAGCATGCTGTGCCGATGAGCGTCATCACGGCGGATCCATCCGCTTCAGGAGGTGCCGCCAGCAGATGAGTGCGCAGGCGAGTGAGACGAATGCGTCGTGGAGGTTGAGGCGTCGTTCCCAGCGGATGGCGAGGCGCTTGAACTGGTGCAGTTGGGCGAAGGCCTGCTCGACGACGTAGCGGAGCTTGCCGAGGCCGATGATGTCGGGCGTGCCCCTGCGGGAGATGATCGGCCGAAATGTGGTATCTCGGGCTGGATGTCGGCAAGGGCGATCACCACGCGGGAACGGGCTCCACCGGGCGGGGTGCGGGTGCGGACTGCCCGGTGGAGTCCGGCCGCTACCGCGTCAGCAGCTTCTCCAAGACGTCCGCCCCCTGTGACGCGCCGCCCGCCCCGCGCACGATCCGGCTCAGGGCCGCCGCCCTGGGGCGGCAGGACCGGACGTCCTGGACGGCGTCGCAGAGGCCCTGCACGGTCGGCTCGGCGAGCGTCCGGCCGACCTGCAGTTCCTCCGCCCGCCGGGCGATCGCCCGCTGTTCCGGAATCTGCGGCACCGCCACGAAGGGCACCCCGTGGTAGAGAGACTCCATCGCCGAGTTCATCCCGGCGTGGCTCAGGAACACCTCGGTGTGTCGCAGCACCGCCACCTGCGGCACGTGTGCGTGCACTTCGACGTTCGCCGGGATCGGGCCCAGCGACTCCTGGTCCAGCCCGCCCACCGCCATGACGACCTGCCAGTCGCTGTCCCCGAACGCCTCGATGCAGGTCCGGTAGAACTCGGGCCGGTCGTTGAAGACGGTTCCCAGCGATATCAGCAGTACCGGGGCCTGCGACCGGGGGCTCCACTCCTCAGCGCTCTGCCGGCTGCTCAGCGACGGCCCGACGAAGTGGAAGCGCTCGTCGAAGGTATCCCCCGACATCTGGAACTCGCGGGGGATGAACACCAGGCTCGTCGGGGCCACGTAGCCGAACATCAGGTTCGGGTCCTCGAGGAAGGTGTGGCCCTGCGCGAACTTCCCCATGTCCTGAATCGCGGCCACCAGCCGGGGGTTGGTGTGGTCGAAGTCGGCCGGTAAGTACACCTGCGCCGCCGAGAAGGACTCGTTCTCCGCGAAGGTCGGCACCAGGGAGATCTCCCGCACCTCGAGCAGGTTCGCCAGCATCCTCCCGGTGAAGGTCACCGAGTCGTAGCACACCGCGTCCGGCGGGTCGGCCGAGAAGTGCTCGGCCAGGACGGGGAAAGAGGCACGCGCGTCGTCGAGGTAGTACTCCATCGTCACGGCGAGCTGTTCCGCCGTGAACTCGCCCCGCGCCGCCATGTCGGGCGGCAGCTGCGAGGGCAGGGTCACCGGCGACGCCCCGGCGGCAAAGGCGGCGTCCATGGTGGCCGGTCCCGTGGCGTAGCTGACCCGGTGACCGCGCCGGACCAGCTCTTCGACCAGCGGCAGGGTCGGGTTCACATGCCCGGACGCGGGCGCGCTCACGAAGGCGAAATGGGCCATCAGTTCTCCTCCAGGATGACCGGCAGAGTCTTGTGTCCGTTGGTGAAGAAGGAACCCAGCGGCTCGAGTTCGGACGACGGGACGGCCAGCCGCAGCCGGGGGAACCGGGAGAACAGCGCGGACAGCGCCGTCGTCGCCTCCAGCTTCGCCAGGGGGCTGCCGAGGCAGTAGTGCACGCCGTGCCCGAAGGTGAGGTGGTCGGCCCGCGACGGCCGGGTGACGGAGAAGTCCTCCGCGTCGGCCCCGTGCTGCGCCGGGTCGCGGCCGGCCGCGCCGTAGGACAGCAGGATCGCCTCGCCCTTGCGGATCTGCACGCCGTCCGCGGAGATGTCCTCCACGGCGTACCGCAGCGGCAGGTTCGGCACCGGCGCCTGCCAGCGCAGGGTCTCGTCCACCACGTCCTCCCACGTGCTGGCCCCGGACCGGACCAAGGCGAGCTGAGACGGGTGCGTGACCAGCGCGTGGACGGCGTGGTCGAGCAGGTTGACTGTCGTCTCGAAGCCGGCGGAGATGGTCAGCAGCAGGGTGTCCAGCAGTTCCCGCTCGGACAGTCGTGTGCCGTCCGCCTCCTGCGCGGCGATCAGGTCGCTGGTCATGTCGTCGCCGGGGTCGCGCCGTTTGGCGGCCACGAGTTCCTTGAGCAGCATGTACAGCTCACCAGAGGCGGCCTGCACGCCCGCCGGGTCCGCGTCGAGGCTGAACACCGCGTCCACCAGCCGCCGCAGGTCCGCGCCCGTCTGCGCGGTCACCCCGAACAATCCGGTGATGACCTGGATCGGCAGCGGGAACGCGAACCGTGCGCGCAGGTCGACCGTCTGCCCCGGCGGCACCGCGGCCAGGTCGGCGATCAGGCCTGCCGTGATCTCCTCGACGCGCGGCCGCATCGCTTCGATACGGCGCGGGGTGAACGCCTTGGCCACCAGGCTGCGCAGCCTGGTGTGGTCGGCCCCGTGGGCGGTGAACATGTTCTGCATCGCGACCCACATGATCAGCGGCCAGTCCGGCGGGATGTCGCCGTCGCGCCACATGGGCCAGTGCTTGTTCGCGTCCTTGGAGACCTTCGGGTCGAGCAGCAGCTTCTTCGCCAGGTCGTGCCCGGTGACGGCCCAGGCCGACACGCCACCGGGCAGTTCGACGGGCGTGGCCGGGCCGCGCTCGCGCAAGGCAGCGGCCTCGCCGAAGATGTCGCCGCCCGAGGGGTCGATGACATACGCGTCGGCGGGCGGGGCCTGCGCGCGCACCGGCTCGGTGAGGATGGTGGTCGTACGGGGCTTGGGCGGCTCGGTGACCTCCAGCAGGGTCGCGGTGAACCGCGAACCCATGCCGAGGCCGATCGACATGATGGTGTCGCCGGGCTTGAGGGTCTCGTCATGCAGCAGGTGGTCCATGCCGAGCAGTTGGTCGCACGGCCCGACGTGGCCGAGCTCGCGCAGCATCGGCCAGGTGGTGCGGCCGAGGTCGATGCCGAGCGGCTCCAGCACGACGACCTCCAGTTGGGCCAGGCCCAGACCGGTGACGACGAACCTGGTGATGTCGGCGATGCTGACGTCGCCCTCCTTGGCGGCCTGCTCGACCGCGGTGACCAGTGCCCCGCTCATCAGCGTCAGGTACGGGGCCAGGCCGGTGACCTCGATCGGCGTACGGTTCCGGTGGCCCTCGGGGTCCGGGATCGTCGGGGTGGCGAGGACCTCCATCTGGGTCGCGGAGCTGTTGGCGGTCGCGACCAGCCTCGCCCGGCCGCCCTCGCGGTTCAGCACGGCCGCGACCGCACCGTCGGCCAGGAAGATCCCGACGGTGGGCTGCCACCGTTCCCACCGCGGCGGCAGGAACCGGGCGGTAGCCGTGACCAGGGTCGCGGTCGCGGCCGGGTCGGCCACCAGGTGCGCGGCGGCGGACTGCAGCGCGGCCGAGCCGCCGTTGCTGGTCGCCTCGACCTCGTAGACGAGGGCGTGGCCGAGGCCGAGGACGCGCTGCAGGTGGCAGGAGGACGCCATGTGGTCCTGATGGTCCATCTGGGCGTAGGCGGCCATGGAGATGTCGGCGCCGCTGAGGCCGGACTCGCGCAGGGCTCCGATCGCCGCGTGCACGGCCATCGCGTGCTCGGTGACGTCGTCGGAGCGGGTGAACGACACGAAGTCCGACAGCGCGAGCAGCCGCCGCATGGTCTCGGTGTCCGGCACTGCCTGCGTCGCGGGCGTGCGGGGCGGCAGGTACCGCCCCGTTCCGCCGATGTAGACGTTGTCCCAGATCATGCTTGGTCCTTTCCCCTGAGTGCGGACAGCCCCGCCCCGTATCCGTCGAAGTCGAGGAGCCATGTACTGATGGCCAGCGCCGTGGCCGCGGAGTGCTCCTCCAGTACGGTGAAGTGGTCGCCCGGGACGGTGAGCACCTCCTGGACGGTGGTGGACAGCCGGGGCCACGAGCGCTCCCCGGTGCCCACCAGCAGCACCGGCGCGGTGACGGGCTCCGGGGCGCCGGCCAGATCGAGGTATCGGCCCATGGCCACCAGCCGGTCGTCGTCGACCGGCTGGACCTGGTGGCCGGCGTCGAGCATGCCGGTGAGCACACCCGGCAGGTCGTCGGGGTAGCCGTCGATGAGCACCACGGCGCTGGGCCGGGCCCCCCGCCGTTCCAGTTCCCTGGCGGTCGCCAGCGCCAGCCACGCGCCCACCGAACGGCCGACCAGCACCGGCGCGGCGACGGCCGACGCGGCCTCGGCAAGTGCCTGGACCAGGACGTCGGAGTCCGCGGGCAGCGGGTCGCCGGCGAAGCCCGGCAGGGTGACCGCCGTGACATCGCGGGCGGCCTCCAGCGCCGCGGCGAACCGCCCGTACTCCTCGATGCCGCTGGACGCCAGCGCGGACGGCAGGCAGACCAGCGACGGCTGGAGGAAGCCGGTCGCGAGGGCGACCACCTCGGCTTTGGGTGCGTCGGTGGCCTGGCTCAGCCGGGACACCGTGGCCAGCAGATCGAGGCCGTCCTGCGCGCGGCCGACGTCGACGGCCTTGCGCAGCAGGCGCTCCATCGGCCCGGCGACCCGGTTCTCCGGCGAGCACAGCTGCCCGTAGAGGTGGTTGACGAGCTGTTCGGGCGTCGGGAAGTCGAAGACGAGGGTCGCCGGGAGCTGGAGCCCGGTGGCCGCGTTGAGCTGGTTGCGCAGCTCGATGGCGGTCAGCGAGTCGACGCCGTGGTCGCGGAACAGCTGACGCGGGTCGTCGATCCCGCCGGGGGCCATCCCGAGGATGCTCGCGCTGTGCGTGACGACCAGGTCGAGCAGCAGGGCGCGCTGCTCGGGCTCGGGCAGGGCTTCGAGCCTGGCCCGCAGGTCGCCGGGGCCGGCCGCCGGGGCCGGCGCGCGCCGCGGCCGGGCGAGTCCGCGCAGCAGCGCGGGCGGGGTGTCGATCGCCGCGAGGTCGAGGCGGACCGGCACCAGCGCCGGGCGTTCGCCGGCCAGGGCGGTGTCGAACAGGTCGAGGGCCTGCTCGGTGGCCAGCGGCAGCATCCCGGTCCTCGCCAGCCGGCGGTGGTCGGCCTCGGTCAGGTTCCCGGTGATTCCGCTGGACTCGGCCCACTGGCCCCAGGCCAGGGAGGTGGCCGGCAGACCGCGCGCGTGCCGGTGCTCGGCGAGCGCGTCGAGGAACGCGTTCGCGGCGGCGTAGTTGGCCTGCCCGGGGGCGCCGAACACCCCGGACGCCGAGGAGAACAGCACGAACGCCCGCAGGTCCAGGTGTTCGGTGGCCTCGTGCAGGTGCCACGCGGCATCGGCCTTCGAGCGCAGCACCGTGTCGATCTGCTCCGGCGTCATCGATCCCACCACGGCGTCGTCGACGGCCCCGGCTGCGTGCACGACGACCCGCAGGTCGGGGATCGAGGCGACGAGATCCCTCAGTGCCCCGCGGTCACCGGCGTCGCAGGCGACCACGGTGAGGGCGGCGCCCAGCTCCTGCCGGAGCCCGGGCGGCTCGACGCCGCGGCGACCGGCGAGCACCACGTGCGGGGCACCGTGCCGCGCGACCAGGTGCCGGGCGACCAGGACGCCGAGGGTGCCGGTGCCGCCGGTGATCAGCACGGTGCCGTCCAGGGGCACGCCGTCCAGGGGCCCGGCCGGGGCGGCCTTCACCAGCCTCGGCACGAGGGCGGTTCCGTCGCGCAACTGGATCTCGGGCTCGCTGTCGCTCACGGCGGCGCGCACCGCGGCGGGGATCGCCCGCCGTGAGGCGGCCGTGCCGTCGTGCCGGACGGTCAGGATCCGCCCGGGGTTCTCGCTGTGCGCGCTGCGCAGGAAGCCGCGGGCGGCGGCCGAGGCCAGGTCGTCGCCGGTGAGGACCACGAGCCGGGCGGGCGTGTCGGTGGCCAGGAACTCCCGGACCCTGCCGAGTAGTTCCCGGGTCACCGCGTGGGCGGCCGCGACCGGTCCGCCCTCGCCGACGACCTCGTGGAGGACCGTCTCGGTGTACGGGCCGTCCGGTGCCGCCATCGGGGTCCAGTCAACGGCGAACAGCGTGTTCGGCCGGCGCCCGGACCCGTGACCCGCCGCTTCGACGGGCCGCAGGACGATCTCGTCGATGCTCACGACCGGCATCCCGGCGGTGTCGGTGATCCGCACCGCGTAGGTGTCCGGCCCGGTCGGGTGCAGCACCACGCGGACCGTCGCGGCCGACCCGGTGACCGACACACCGGAGAACGAGAAGGGCATCCGCGCCGGGCTGCCGCCGGCGCCACCGTCCTCGGCCGCGAGGCCGGCGAGCAGGGTCAGCGGCTGTATGGCGGCGTCCAGGAGCGCGGGGTGGACGCGGTAACCGGTGAGCTGCGCGGGGTCCGCCGGGAAGCTCACCTCGGCGTGCAGGTCCTCGCCGTGCCGCCGGATGCCGGTGAGCCCCTGGAACGTCGGCCCGTAGTCGTAGCCGGCTTCGGTGAGCCGGTCGTAGAGCGAGCCGATGTCGATCGGCGCGGCCTCGCTGTCGTCCGCCCCGGGCACAGCCGTCCGGTCGGCCCCTGTCGCCCGGTCCGCCGGCGGACTGAGCACGCCGGTCGCGTGGCGGGTCCACTCGTCGGGCTCGGCGGAGGTGCGGGAGTGGACGGTGACGAGCCGGCGTCCGGTGTCGTCGGGTGCGCCGACGGTGACCTGCACGTGCACACCGTCGCGCTCGGACAGCACGAGCGGCGCCTCCAGGACCAGCTCGGACAGTACGGGGCTGGCCGTGTGCTCGCCGGCGTGGACGGCCATGTCCACGAACGCCATCGCGGGCAGCAGCGTCGAACCGAGCACGGTGTGCTCGGCCAGCCACGGGTGAACGGACGCGGAGAGCTTCCCGGTCAGCACCACGCCCTGCCCGTCGGGGAGCTTCACCAGGGACCGCAGCAGCGGGTGGTCGGGCGTGTCGAGGCCCTCCGACGGGGTGGTGGGCTGGAGCCAGTAGTGCTGGTGCTGGAAAGCGTACGAAGGCACACGCACGCCCGACGTCCCCGCCGTCGTGGCCGCGGGCGGCGTCCAGCGCACGGAACCATCCACCCACAACCGCCCCAGCCCCGCGAACAACCGCTCCGGAGAATCACCACCACGCCGCATCAACCCGTTCCCCACCAGCAACGGATGCGGACCCACCTCCACGAACCCCCTCACACCCTGACCCGCCAGCCACTCCACGGCATCAGCGAACCGGACCGCCTCCCGCACCTGCCGCACCCAATACCCGGGCTCCCCCATATCCACCGGATGCCCGGCCACCGTGGAGACCACCGGGATCACCGGCTCACCGAACGACAAACCCGCCGCCACCCGGCCCAGTTCCTCCAGCACCGGATCCATCCGCGCCGAATGGAACGCGTGACTGACCGCCAACCGCCGCACCCGGCGCCCACGCCCGCGCCACACCTCACCCACCTCTTCCACCGCGGCCTCGTCCC
>NZ_JBVISA010000058.1:0-31165 GCF_055575755.1 Kitasatospora sp. NPDC034035
TTTGGCACGCTGTTGAGTTCTCAAGGAACGGACGCTTCCTTCGGACCGCCTTCCAGCGGACCCTCCGGGCTTCGTTCTTTCGTGTTTCCAGCTTATCAGATGTTTTCCGCTCCATTTCCGGGGCTTCCTTCATCCAACTCGCCAGTGTCTTCCGGGGCTTGACGCCCTGTCCGACGTTTCAAACTCTAGCCGACCTCCGCTCCGAAAAGCGAATCCAGCCGCAATCCGATAAAACGAACACGCCCAATAAGAACCGAGCCGCGACAAGACACGACTCAGCCCGAACCGGGAACCGGTGTTTCAGGGGATTGGCCGCTCCGGGACCGTCCGCGCAGATGCGTGTCCGGTGCTCCCAGCCAAGCGACTGGGAGACAGTACTCCTACTCCGTGCCCAAGAACAAATGCACCGGCCGAGGCCGCACAGCGGCAGCCTCGGGCCGCACCCGGTCTGCACCGGGTGCGGCCCGAGGCTGTCCCCTACGTGTACCTGTCCCCTACCTGTCCGCTATCTGTCCTCTCACTTGAACAGGCGGTCGCCGCTGGTGGCCATGCGGTGGGTGGAGCTGTGGTGGTTCACCCAGTCACGGACGAGGTTGACGGCGTTGGCGCACTGCCAGCTGTCGTCGTACTCGCGCACTCCGGTAAAGGCTCCGTAGCCGGCGATGATGCCGTCGACCCGGGCGTCGCCCAGCAGCTTGTCGACGTACCAGGGGTCGTTGTAGGTGGTCGTCCAGGAGAGCGTGGCCGCGAGCTGTCCCGAGGCGCGGTCCGCTGCTCCCTTCTTCAGTTCCGCGCAGGTGTTGTAGGTGGCCTCGGTGCAGTTGCCGAACCCCTTGGTGATGTCGCTGTCGCCGTAGTCCATCGCCCGGTGGCCGGTCGGGAAGCCGGAGCCGGAGCGCTCGAAGGCGCTTCGGACCGTGTCGCGGCTTCCGGTTGTCGTGATGCCCTCCAGGGAGCCGAGCTTGCCCTCGAGGCTCTTCCAGCCCCGGCCGCCGACGTCCGGCGTGTTCCCGCCGTGGTACTCGTAGAAGCCGTAGAGCACCTGGATCCCGGCGGCCGTCAGCCGCTGGGCCTTGTCCCGCAGCCCGGCGACGCTGCACGTGCGGTTCGGTTCTTCCCCGCAGTAGTTCGGGTCCTTGATGTCCAACCAGACCAGCGACAGTCGGCGCCCCGCGTTGGCGTTGGAGAGGATGCGGTCGATCATGCTGTCGAAGCTGGGGCCGAGGCGGTTCTCACCGGCCGAGGAACAGTCGTGGTAGGCGCGCCATTCGTTCGGGTTCCACCAGGCGCAGACGTCGATCTCGATGCCGTTGGCGCCGTGCTTGAGCGCGGCGTCCACGCCGTCCACGGTGTCGACCCGGTGGGCGATGGCGTAGATCGGGTGACGCTGGTCGGCTGCTGCCGCCGGGGTCGCGCCGACCGCCGTCGCACCGACGATCCCGCACAGCGCCGCCGTGATCGCCGGAACCGTCCGCCGGGCGGCACCGTACCTGGGGTGAGTGGTCAAGGAAGGCACTCCTTCTCGTCGATGTCCTGATGTGGACATGTCGATCCCACCAACTGTACGTTGACGCACGGTAAATGAGCGATAAACGCGGCCATCGCCCAGTTGATCGCCGCCGTGCTCAGGTCCGTTTGAAGAACTCCACCTCCGCCAGAGCGATGGCCCGGCCGGGGCCGGTCCCGGCGGCCTCGCGGACGGTGAGCTTCACCTGGACGACGTCACTGATCCCGGTCGCCACGGTCTGCGGGCCCGGCTGGTCGTTGAGCGTGATCTGCTTCCGGTGCTGCTCTCCGTTCGAGGCCGTCATCTCCAGGGACAGGACGAGCGGACGGGCCTGCTGCCGGAAGTGCTCCGGGTCGGTGGAGTCACCGGTGTGGATGATCAGGTCCACCAGCCGGAACGGGCTCCGGAAGCCGAACGTGATCGAGTCCCCGATCGCGGGTGCGCCCCAGTAGGTGTTGGTGAGACCGTCGTCGGCCGAGGACGCGGGACGGCCCTCGACGGCGGCGCTCGCCGAGGTCTCGGAAGGGGTGATCGGCGCGGTGCTGCCGAGCTTGTCCAGCACGTCCTGGTAGGCGTTCTTGCCGAGCGGGTACAGCAGGACCCCGGCGACCACCACCGCGACCAGCACGAGCAGGGCGATGGTGCGGCGCAGCGCGTTACCCGAACCACCGATCCGTACCCGGCGCCGGAACGGCCAACGGGTGCGCCACCACGGCAACTTGGGCGCGGCGGCGGTGACGGTCAGCGGAGCCGCGCAGCGGCGGCAGAACTTCCGCTCGGGCAGGTTGGGCGTGCCGCACCGGGGGCAGGGCGGGCCGTCCTGCGCCTCGTCGGCCGCGGAAGCCCGGACGACGGGGCGGGGTGCGACGGGCTTGGCGGGTTGCACGGCCACCGGGTCGGCCTGCGGTTCGGGAGTCGCGGGCGGCTCGGGAGCCGTCGTCGGGGCCTGCTCGGGAGTCGGGACCGGTGTGGAGGCCGGGACCGGTTCCGGATTCGGCGGCGTAGCCGGCGTCGGCGTGGGAGCCGGAGCCGGAGCGGGTGCCGGACGCACGCGGGCCGAGGTCGAGCGCGAGGTCTCGGCGGCCGGCGGGGCCGGCGGCTCCTCGAGGGGCGGGGGCGGCGTCTCGGCGTCCCGGACGGGCGGCTGCTCCCTCCTGCCGCGCGTCACCCGTCGCGACACGGTCCGCCACGTGGATTCGGTGCGCGCGGGCTCGAGCACGGCGGGTGCAGCGGGCTCCGCAGGCGCAGTGGGAGCGGCGGGCGCATTGCGAGCGGTAGGCGCAGCGGGCACAGCAGCCGCGGCAGTCGCGGCAGTCGCGGCAGGCTCAGCCTCGGGCCCGGCAGCTGCCCGCGCGGACGCAGCCGGAGCGGCGGTCCCGCGCGACCACCCCAGGTAGGCACCGCAGTTGCCGCAGAAGTCGTCACCCTCCCCGTTGGCCGTTCCACATTCGGGGCACACCGGCATCCGTCAAACCTCCACTCGCCCGGGTGGACCGGGCAGGATCTCCACCCGGCACGTCAGGTGGACCGGGCAGCCCGCCCTGACGACGGACAGCACCTGGTCCTCGTCCAGCGCCGGACCGCGCAGCGGCCAGACCCGGATCAGCACGTCACCGTTCGGCGCGGACGGCAGGGCGGCACCGGAGTCGGTGGACCAGGTGGCGCCGCCGCCGTCCACGATCTCGGCGCCGGCGTCCAATACCAGCCGCAGCCGCTCGGTGAGTCCCCGTCGGGTACCGCGCCAGCGGTGCAACTCGACGGCGCGCTCGACCACCGCGCGGCGCACCTCCGTCGGCCAGGCCGCGTCGACCTCCACCGCGACCCAGGACCCCAGCCAGTCGAGGAAGTCGGCCGGCGCGAGGCGGGGCTGGAAGTAGGCGGGCAGGCTGTCCAGGGTGGCGAAGACCGGGGCGAGGACGGTGTCCAGGCCCGCCGTGAACCGCTGGGCGAAGTCGTCGTCGGCGAAGAGCGCGGGAAGCAGCTCGCCGATCGGGTGCGGGCTGGGCAGTCCCGGGACCGCCGCGCGACTCATGCGCCCACCTCGCTGCGCTCGGCGGGGGCATTCGCCCACACGCACCCCCCGATGATGAACTCGCTGCGCTCGCTCATGCGCCCACCTCGCTGCGCTCGGCGGGGGCATTTGCCCACACGCACCCCCCGATGATGAACTCGCTGCGCTCGCTCATACGCCCACCCCGATGACGCCAACCCCGCTGCGCTCGCTCATGACTGCCCGTCCTCGGCGACCGAGGTGACCACGATCTGGTGCTGGTGGGAGAAGACCAGGGCGTCCGGCGGGACCTCGACCCGCTCCGCGGGTGCGCCCCGGCGCCCGGTGATCGGGTCCGCCGGGAACAGTCGCAGTTCCTCGACCCCGGCGACGGCGGCCTCCCGCTGGAGCACGGCGAACACCTCCCCGTACTGCACCGCCCGGCCGAACGGCCAGCCCGAGCCGTCGGCGCCGCCGCGCAGCGGGTTGAGGTACCCGTACAGTGCGGCGAGCACCGCCTCCCGGACCCGGTCGGGGTCCGGGGAGCGGGTGGTGAGCCGGGCGACCACCGTCACGCCCTGGTAGGCGGGGGGCTGTACGACGATCCGGGTGCCGATCAGCCGCCGCTCGTCGAGGGCCGTCGCGACGGTGGCCAGCATCTGCTCGTCGGGGATCAGTTGCTCGAACCGCAGCCGCTCGCCGTCGTCGGCGACCGCGTCGGGGACCACCAGCACCCGTACCGCGCCCGCCTCGCCGCCGTCGGCGGGCACGCAGCTGATCCGGGCGGCGGACGGTGCGGCCTGCCCGGCGATCAGCTCGAAGTCCCCGGCGGTGACGGCGCGTTCCTGCAGCCTCAGCTGGTGCGGGGCGCGCAGCTTGGCGTTCTCGACGGTCTCGCCGTCGACCCCGCCCCTCGCCGCCTCGCGGTTGTCGACCCGGGCGATGTACGGGACGGAGCTGCGCAGCACCGTGATCGTGCTCCGGGCGACGTTGCCCGCGATCCCGCCGCCGGTGCGGTAGTGCGGGACGCGCAGCCGGGCGCCCTTGGGCGGCACCGCGCCGAAGGCGCGCAGGCTGCCGTCGGGTTCCCGTACCGCGGGCGGGAAGAGGAACTCGCCGGTGGTCGCGTCGAGCACCACGTGCCGGTCGGCGGGCGAGGAGTCGCCGAAGTGCTCGACGACCGCCCACGGCTCCCATCCGTCGCCGGCCGCGACCTCGACCACCGGGGGTTCGCCGTCGAGCAGGACCGGCGGTCTGGCGAGCCGGAAGCGCTGGCCCGCGACCCCCTCGGAGGAGCCGAGCGACGCGTCGGTGACGGTCTGCGCGTGGACGACGGTCGCGGTGCCGCCGACCGTGAACACCTCGGCCCGGCGGATGGTGGGGGACTCGGAGTAGAACGGCTGGCCCGGCTGCGGCTCGGTGACCCGGCAGCGCAGCCAGCCGGCCCGCCGGCCGGCGACCACCGACGCGGCGTGTCCGGCGGGCACGAACACCGCCACCTCGCCGGGCCGGTTCAGGCCTCCGGTGGTGTCGCTGCCGGTCTCGCAGGCGATCCAGCGTGCGCCGTCCCACACCTCCCAGGCCAGCGGCGGCTGGCGCGGGTCGACGCCGACGCCCTCCACCCGGCTGTCCAGCCGGACGACCAGGATGCAGCGCGGCACCACGGCCGGCAGGGCGAAGAGCATGGCGTCCCCGGCCATCGGACGCGGCTGGAAGCACCGGACGTCCGCGCCGTCGGCCAGCCGGGCCGTGCAGTCGGTCTGCTCCCCGGAGGCGTTGACGGTGACCAGCCGGTCCAGCGAGCTGGGGACGATCGGGAGGTCGTCGGCGGTGGAGAAGACCACCGCCTCGTCGGTCTCGGTGCGCAGCGTGGACACTTCGGTGCCCGCCCGCAGCAGGACCGTCTCGGGCTGCGGGGCGGAGAGCCAGAAGTCGACCTCGGCCCGGGCCGCGGCGGGCGGGAAGAGCCGGATGCCCAGCAGGTCGAGGAAGGCGGCGTAGTTCTTCTCCGGTACCCGGTTCAGCCGGTAGAGCAGTTGGTCGACCAGGTAGGCGAAGGTCTCGATGAGGGTGACGCCGGGGTCGGAGACGTTGTGGTCGGTCCATTCCGGCGCGCGCTGCTGGACGTACCGCTTGGCCTCGTCGACGAGCTGCTGGAAGCGGCGGTCGTCCAGGTTCGGGGAGGGCAGGGCCATCAGCTCGCGCCCCCGCCCGCGGTCGCCGGGAACCCGGAGCCCGGGAAACCTGTGGCCGGGAAGCCCGAGGCCGGGAAGCCTGTGGCCGCGGACTCAGCGGCGGAGAACTCCGCGGCCGGGGACTCCGGGATGGTGTAGAAGGGGAAGACCAGGTTGCGGCGGTCGTTGGTGGCGCGCACGGTGTAGTGGACGTCGATGTAGAGGGTGCCCTCGTCGACGCTGTCGAAGGCGATGACCACGTCGTCGACCTCGATCCGCGGCTCCCAGCGTTCCAGGGCGATGCGCACCTCGCGCGCGATCCGCCCGGCGGTGGTGCTGTCGCCCGGGGCGAAGACGTACTCGTGGATGCCGCAGCCGAATTCCGGGCGCATCGGCCGCTCGCCGGGGGCGGTGCCGAGGATGAGCCGGATGGCCTCCGCGAGTTCCCGGTCCCGGTCGACCATGCCGATGCCGCCGGTGGCGTTCACGCGCAGCGGGAAGGCCCAGCCGCGGCCGATGAAGCTCCCGCTCATGCGTGCCTCTCCCTGTTTCGCTCGCTCACGCGACGCCTCCGATCAGCACGTTGAACGCGCCGGTGGTGATGGTGGCGCCGCAGGTCGTCTTGTCCCCCAGGCGGGCGGCGGGGAGGCCGCCGATCAGGACCACGCCCCCGGTCACCGTGCCGAGTTCGGGCTCGACGAGGTTGGCGGGGCCCATCTCCACGTGCGGGACGCAGGCGTGGATGCTGCCGACCACCGCGGCGGGCCGGCCGCCGATCAGCACGGTCGCCACCCTGAGGGCGCCTGGCGGCGGGGTGGTGAGGGCGCCGCCGTGATCGGTCATGTCGCCGGTCCGGGCTGCGGGGGGCATGTACGGTCTCCAATGCTCTGATGCTCTGCTCTGATGGTGCTTTCCGACGGTCCGTCAGTTGATGCGCACGAACGCCCCCTTGAGGACCGCCTCGGCCCCGCCGTCCACCGTGACCGCCGTCGTTCCCCGGACGGTCACCGATCCGCCGCGCACGTCCACCGTTCCGGTGCCCGCGTCCAGGGTGATGCCGGAGGAGGAGAGCCGCACCGTGCTGCCGGCCGCGCCGCCGAGGCCGTGGACGGTCAGGACGATCTCCCCGTTCTGCTGGTCGAGTTTGACCTCCAGCTTCTTGTCCCCGCTCGCCAGGCGGACCCCGGAGGCGCCGCCCGGCACGTCCAGCAGTTCCAGGCGGTGGCCCGAACGGGACACCACGGAGCGGCGGTTGACCTTGCCGGAGGCCGCGTCGACCAGCGGCACGTCGTGCGACGAGGGCCGGTCCACACCGTTGTAGAGCCCGCCCAGCACGTAGGGGCTGTCCAGGTCGCCCTGCTCGAATCCGACCAGCACCTCGTCGTTGACCTCGGGACTGACCACGCCGCCGCCCCCGTGGCCGCCCCACTGCACGGTGCGCACCCAGTCGGAGACGTAGGTGTCGTCCAGCCACGGGAACTTGAGCTTCACCCAGCCGCGCTGCCCGTCGCCCGGCTCCCGGACGTCGGTGACCACGGCGACGGCCAGGCCCGGCATCCGCGGCCCGCGCGGCGGCGCGTTGCCGCCGGTGACCAGCCCGGCCAGGGAGCGGTCGGGCGACGCGCTGACCACCACGGTGGTCCGGTAGCCGCGGAACGGTTCGAGGAGGTGGCGCGCCCCGGTGACGGTGTAGCGGCCGGAGAAGGCGGCGCCGACGTTCCCCAGGGCGACGGCGGTGCCCGCCCGCAGCCGCGGGTTGCCCTCGGCGACCACCTCCAGCTCGCCGAAGCCGGCGGCCACCGAGGCGGCCAGCGACCGGGCCGCGGCGGTGGTCTCCGCCTGCGTGCGGTACGGGGTGTCGGCGACGGTCAGCCGGGCGGGTCCGGGGAAGGCGGAGGTCACCGTCGAGGGGCTCATCCCCGGCACCACCGTTCGGGAGGTCACCGACGGCTCGGTGGCGACCAGGGCGCTCTTGGTGGTGACGTTCCAGCCGCGCGCCTCGACCGTGTCCGCGCCGGCCGCGCCGGTCAGCACACCGCGCAGCTCCAGCAGGTTGCGGCCGTACTCCAGGACCAGCGGGCTCTGCGGCGCGGGGGTGGAGGGGGCCGGCGCCCCGGACGCGGGCTCGGGCCGGACGAACTCCAGCTTCCCGTCGTCGTCGACGCGCACGTTGGCGCCGCTCTCCTGCGCCAGGAACTGGAGGAACTCCCAGTCCGGGACGTTCGCCTGGGAGAGCTGCTGGTGGACGACCGGGAAGGAGTCGATCCGGCCGCAGGCCAGACCCGCGCCCGCGGCGACCTCGCGGACGATGTCGGCCGTCGTCATGTTCCGGAAGGCCTTCACCCGGCGCCCGCGCATCAGGCGGTGGGTGACCGCCGACGCGCGCACCACGGTGTACGAGCCCGTGGTGTCCACCTCCAGCTCCAGCGCGGTCACCTCGCCGGTGAACAGCCGCGCCCGGGTGTGCCCCTGCACGGTGACCACGGACACCCGCAGCTTGGTACCGATGGTGATCCCCGTCGCGGCGAGGAAGGTGTGGTTCGCGTCCCGGAAGGCCAGCACCGCGGTGTCGGGCAGGCCGACGCTCTCCTCGATGTCGCAGGAGACCAGCTGGGTCGCCCAGATCGGCGGCAGCGGGCCCGGCGCCTCGACGACCGGATCCGCGGCGAACGACCGGCCGCCCCGGGCCTCGGGAGTGGTCATGGCCGCCCCACCCGGGTGAGCTCGTCGATCCCCGGCACGATCAGCTCCGCGCCGGGGACAAGGGCCAGCGGGTCGTCGATGTCGTTGGCCTCCGCGATGGTGCGCCACGCCGTCGCGTCCCCGTACGCGCGCCAGGCGAGCAGCGGCAGGCTGTCGCCCGCGATCACCCGGTGGGTGCTGCGGGCCTCCGGCGAGCCGGAGGTCGGGTTCTGGCCCGCCGGGTCGACGCTCGCCTCGTCGATGGTGAGCGAGCAGACCGCCCGCAGCGGATTGCCGTTCACGTCGAACAGCGTGTAGGTGACGGAGAGGCCGGTCAGCACCCCGTTGAACGACGTCGTCTTCAGGGTGCCCCAGTCCAGCCGGATCCACGGACTGGCCGGCGTCTTGCGCGCCAGGCTGGTCGGCGTGGGCACGCACGCCGTCATCAGCTTCTCCACCGCCCGCTCCACCGAGTTGTCGTGGGTCGCGGTCGAGTCCAGGAACACGTCGAGGGAGAGCGAGCGCGGACCGCTGCCGACGAACTCGGGCAACGCCGACTCGCCCGCCATCCGGGACGGCGTCCGCCGCCACTCGGTGGTCTTGCGCAGCACCAGGGTCGCCGGGTTGAACTGGAGCTGGAGCTGCGCGAGCGCGCCGCCGGGCTGGGCGCCGACCGTCGACGGCGGCTCCATGATGGTCAGTTGGGCCCGGGTGACGCTCGCGGGGACCGCCGAGGACATCCTGGGTGCTCCTTACGTGGCTGGGACGGCTGGTGGGACGGCCGGGGGACGACTGGTGGGACTGCCTGGGACGTCAGGACGGGCGCAGGCCCGCGTGGGCGATCTCCAGGGTCTCCATCGCGGCCTGGGAGCTGGAGGGGTCGAAGGACGGCCCCTCCCACCGCACCGGGACGATCCCGAGCACCTGCCAGCCGACGATCCGGCTCAAGTCGGGCCGCAGCGCCACGATCTCGCCGTCCTTCGGCTCGACCTTCCGGACGATCTCGTTCAGCCAGCGCGCGATCTTGACGGTGTCCGCGGTGACCGCGCGGGTCAGCGTGATGTTCGACCAGGTGATGCGGCCCGGCAGCTGCCAGGCGAAGCCGTTGTTGCCGCCCTCCGCGTACTGCTCGATCTCGACCTGGGCGCCGAGCCCCGAGCAGGTGGTGAACTCGCCCAGGTCGTTGCCGCCGATGGTCAGGCTGAAGAACACGCTGGTCGCGAAGATGTTGTCGGTCATCGGTTCCGCATCCTGATTCCTGTGTACTGCTTCCGGTCACGTTGCTGCGGTCGCCAACCGGCCGCCTGTCCTGTCCTGCTGCGCCCTGCCTGCTGCGCCCTTTCGCTGCGCTCTGCTCGGTTGCGCTCAGCGGCGCCCGTCGTACGGCCGCCCGCTGCGCTCCCTCCCCCTGCGCAGCTCGGTGCGCAGCAGCCGTCCGACCGGTTCGACCAGGCGCCGGGCCAGCTCGTCGAGGTCGGCGGGCCCCTGGCCCCCCGTCTCGGCCGGTGATCCGCCGGCGGGCGGCGAGGAACCCGTCCGGGAGGGCGAGTTGATCGGCGGGGCGGCCTGCACCGTGGTCGGCGTACGGGCCGGCACGGCGGTCAACGGCACCCCGACCAGGCCTGCCTGCTCGGCCACCCGCTGCAACACCCGCGCCGTGCCCGCCGGTGGCGGCTTGGGCGCCGGTGACGCAGGCCCGGTCGTCGCGGAGAGGGCGGACGGTACGACAGGAGCGCTCGTGGCGCGCAACGCGACGGGCGAGGTTGCCACGGGAAGCTGCGGGTCCGCCGCCCGGCCCGGGCCCGGCGGCGCGGAGGCTTGCGGAAGCCGGCCGGCGGCCGGGAGCCGCTGGACCGACGGGGCCGTCAGCGTCGCGAGTCGGACCACGGGCGGGCGCGGACCCGTGGGCGCGGCAGCGGACGGCGAAGCGGAGCCGCCGGGCCCCGGACGCCCTGCGGACGCCGGTGCGACGACACGCTGTATGGCCGGGCCACCCGCGTTGGTGGTGCCACCCTGCGGCCGCCCGAGCGCCGGGGGCACCGGGCCGCCCGCGGTCGGAACCGCCGCACGGGCCCGGCCGGGCAGGGCGCGCGGCGGGTCCGTGGGCCCGGTCGGGGCGGCCTGGCCAGCGGTGCCGGGTGGGCCGGATGGCGCCGAACTGCCTCGCGCCGACGGGTGATCGCCCGCCCCCCGGCCGTCCACCCGGTCGGAGGGACGCCACGCACGCGAACGCTGCAGCGCAGCCGCGACCCCGCGCACCGCACCGGACGAGCCGCCCGGCACCGAACTCCCCTGCGCCGACGGGTCATCGGTCGCCGGCCGGGCGTCTCGCCGGGCCGATGGACGCCGAGAAAAAAGCGAACGCTGCACCGCAGCCGCAACCCCCCGTACCGCGCCCACGCCGGATGGCCTGCCCGGCGCCGTGGCTGCCGGACCGGGGCCCGGCAGCGCCGAACTCCCGTGCGTTGAAGGGTGATCGGCCGTCCCCCGGCCGCCGCCTCGCTCCGACGAACGCTGCACCGCAGCCGCGCCGGATGACTGGCGGCCCTGCACGACTGCGGGCCCCGAAGCGCCGGTTCCCAACGACCTTCCCTGCGAAGCCGGTTGCCCGACGGCGGTACGGCCGTCCCCCGCGCCGGGCGTATGCCGCGAACGCGAACGCTGCGGAGCAGCCGCAGGCCCGCGACCCCGGCCTCCGGGCGCCGCCGGCTCGGCAGCCGATTCGCCGTCCGTGCGCGGCTGGAGCGCCCTGGGCCAGACGGCCGGCACCACGGGTGGGGCCGGCGCCGCCGTGCCTGCGCCGGGCCGAGCGCCCGTCCCGGTCGCGGGCGGCGTCGGCGGGGCGGCGAGGGCGAACCTCATCGGGCGCTCACCGATCAGCCCACGCCTCGGACCGGTGCGTGCCACGGCGCGCTGCACGCCCCAGCCTCCGGTCACCGGCCGCGCGGGAACCGCCGGGCCGACACCGGCACCGACACCGACACCAGCACCGTTTCCGAGCGGAGCGCCACCGTGGCTCGGGTCCCCGGCCGGGCGGGCCCGGGTCGCAGGGGCGACCGGCTGCGGCGCGGTGCCCGACCGGTGCTCCCGACTCGTCTGCGCACCGGAACCACCGTCGGCCGGGCCGCTTCGGCCCGCCGACCGTCCGTCATCGCCGTTCTGGGACCGGGCTGCCGACTCCGCCGGGCCGTCGCCGGAACGCCGGACGGCGCGCTGCACCCGCGGCCCCTCGCCGACCACGGGCGCGGCTGCAGCGGTGGGCACGTCCGGTCCACCGTTCTGAGGTCGAGCTGTCGACTCCGCCAGGCCGTCGCCGGAGCGCCGGACGGTGGGTGGCACACCGGGCCTTCCGCCGACCGGGCCCCGGCCTGGGACCAGTCCGTCGTTGCCGCCCTGAGGTCTGGCCGGCGACTCCGCCGGGCCGTCGCCGGAACGCCGGACGGCGCGCTGCACCCGCGGCCCCTCGCCGACCAGCGGCGCCGTGGCGGCGGGCGTGCCCTGCTCCGCCGCGCTCCCGGTGCTGCCGCCTGTGGCAGCACCCGTCGTCGGGGTCGTGATCCGTCGGACCGGTGCTCGCCCACCGAGCAGCGGGGCGGGGCGGCCCGGCGCTGTGGCCGTCGGCGGCAGCGCGTCGAGGGGCGCACCGAGGCCCCCTCGGGTACGGGCGGCGGGCGACGGGTCGGGGCGTACCTGTCCGGCACGTTCGGGAGTCGGCGCCGACGGATGGGATGACGGTGCGGACGGTGGTGTGGACAGCGGTGGCTGCGAGGAGGCACCGGCCCCGGACGGCGTGCGCTGGACGGGTCCGGCGCCGACGGGCCCACGCGCGGGGCGGGGCGGCGCCGCGCCGCCCGGCTCGACAGCCGTACGGGCACGCCGGTCCTGGGTGGCGTCGAGTCCACCCGACTCGGTGCCGGTGGACTTCGCGTCGGCGGGGACGACCGGCATGGCCTGCGGGCCCGAGGCTGCGTCGGGGAGCTGCGGGCCGGTGGCGGCCCGGGCCACGGGTGAGGCGCTCGCGGGAAGGGAGGTCATCGGCGCACCGAGGACCGGGCGGGCGGGCGCAGCGGTGCCCGGCAGGGCAGCACGCTGGACGGTCCCTTCGGCCGGCCCGCTTCGCGCGGTCCCGGCGGTGACACCCGGGCCGGCTGCCGTCCGCACGGCGGCCTCGCCGGTCGCGGGCGAACCCGTGCCACCGGCCGTCTCCGGGCTGCGGCTCGGCAACCCGGAGACGGCACCCGGCGTCCCACCTGCCGCTGGCACCGCCGGCACCGGAACCGCCGTCACCGGGACCGCTGTCCCGGGGACCGCCGTCACCGGGCGCGCGGGCAGCGACCGGGGGCGCCGCGCCACGATCAGCGCTTCGCCGACGGGGCGGGGCCGCACCGGGCGGGCCGGACCCACGGCTTCGCTCCGGCGCGCCGACGCGGCAACCGCACCAGGCATTCCCGCACCGGGCATTCCCGCGCCGGGCGTGAGCTCACCAACCGTGCGCTCACCAACCGTCGGCACACCACCGTTACCGCCGCGACCGCCCTCCGAAGCCGCCGGCCGGTCGGCCCGAGCCGAGCGCGCCGTACGCGGCGCCGACCGCACGGGAAGCCGCCGTACCGCGCCGGACCGCTGAACCGGCCGCGCCTTCCTCGACGCCCCCGAATCCGCCGCCGGCTCCGCTTCGTCCGCCCGTGGCTCTCCCGCCCCGAACGTACCCGTGGCGACCGGCATGGCGAGCTGGTCCCCGCCCGCGACGGGTGCGGCCGGCGCGACCGGCCGCGCCATCGCCCGCAGGATCCCCGCCGGGGCGGACGGCAGGACCGCATGGCCGAGCGGGCCGCTCAGCGAGGGGTCCTGCCACGCGGCGAGCCGGGACCTGAACGTCAGGCCGTCGCTGACCCCACGCGCCGCCCCGGACAGGGTCGGGGCGAGCGGCCGTACCGCGCGCCACCCTCCGTCCCCCGCGGCCGGGCCACGCCGACCGGCACCGCCGGCACCGGAAACCCCGGCCGGTGCCCCGGCACCGTCGCCGGAGCCACCACCGACACCGTCGCCGGAGCCACCATCGACAACGCCGGCACCGCCGAGACCGCCGACATCACCGTCCGCCGCCTCACCCGCCTTCCGGCGGCTGATCCAGTCCCGAAGCCCCACCCGGCTCACCCGCCTTCGCTGACACGGGTGTTGATCCGCGCGATCTCGCGCACCCACTGCCCGCGTTCGCGGTGGGTCAGGTCGAGGATGTCCTCCCGCTGCCAGTGGAAGTGATAGGCGATGTACGCGATCTCCTCGTACAGCCGAGCAGGCGCGTACGTCACGATTCCCCCAGGCGCCCACCGGCGAGGTCGACCTCGAAGGCGCCGTCGCAGTGCGGGCAGGTCACCGCGGCGCGCGTGTGGCCTTCACTGTTGATCCGCTGGTAGAGGTCCTGGAGGAAGGCGACGTCGGTGGCGTACATCCGCTCGACGATGCCGGTGTGCACGTCGGTGAGGTCGCCCAGCCTGGTGATGACGTGGCTGAGCAGCACCACGCTCAGGTAGGCCGGGTTCTCCTTGACCCGCAGGTCGATCTGCGGCATCAGTTCGTCGCGGGCGGTGGCCAGGCGCATGGTGCCGTGCCGGTGCACGCCGCCCTCGTCGTCGACGTAGCCGAGCGGCAGCTCGAACTCGAACTCGGTGTGCGGCGCGCGCCGTTGGGGCCCGGACGGCCCAGGATACCCGGACGGCCCGGCGGGCTGCTGTGCCGGTGGCGCGGTGCTCTGCGCGGCCGGGGCCCGTTCGAGGAGTTCCTCCAGGCCGATCTTCCGCCTCACTCTACGCTGATCTCCTCGAACACGATGGTCACGGTCTCCGACGCGGCACTGGACTCGCCGGCGGTGAGCGTGGGGCCCTCCCAGCGGCTCGCCCAGGCGTTGGTCAGCTGGATGCGCCGCAGGGTGGCGCCGGTGGTGTCCTTGACCTCGATGGTGAGGTTCTGCCGCGCGGTGTTGATCGCCCCGTTGTTGAGCGTCTCCTTGATCCAGTTGGAGAACGCGCTGCTCTTGTCGAGGCCGCGGGTGATCGTCACCTCGCCCGGCATCCGGGCGCCCGGCTGCTTGCGGACGATCAGTTTGCCTTCTTGGGTCACCTGCTTGTACTCGACGACCTCCTGGTCGACCGTCAGGTTGCTGATCTCCTTGACGGACTCGACGTTGTAACCGCCGAGTTGGACGCCGAAGATGTGTGTGGAGAGCGGATCGCCTTCAGCCATGACGTGCTGTTACCTTCCGATGGATGCCGACCGTGCCGGTCACTCGTTGACGAGGCTCGTGCTGTCGGAGAACTGGGACAGCCGGAACACCACGAACTCCGCCGGCTTCACCGGAGAGACGCCGATCTCGCAGATCACCTGGCCGAGGTCGATGGACTCCGGCGGGTTGTTGTCGCGGTCGCACTTGACGTAGAAGGCCTCGGCCGCGGTCTGGCCGAACAGCGCCCCGCGCCGCCACTCCTCGGTGAGGAACGCGGTGATGTTCCGGCGGATGCTGGACCACAGCCGGTCGTCGTTGGGTTCGAAGACCACCCACTGGGTCCCCAGGAGGATGGACTCCTCCAGGTAGTTGAAGAGCCGGCGCACGTTGAGGTAGCGCCAGGCCGGGTCGGAGGAGAGGGTGCGGGCGCCCCAGATCCGGATGCCGCGCCCGGGGAAGGCCCGCACGCAGTTGACGCCGATCGGGTTGAGCAGATCCTGCTCGCCCTTGCTGAGACGGATCTCCAGGTCGACCGCGCCGCGGATGACCTCGTTGGCGGGCGCCTTGTGCACGCCGCGCTCGGCATCGCTGCGCGCCCACACGCCGGCGGCGTGCCCGCTCGGCGGGACCATGACGTTGCGGCCGGTGGCCGGGTCGAAGACCTTGATCCACGGGTAGTACAGGGCGGCGTAGCGGGAGTCGAAGCCCGCCTCGTCGTTGCGCCAGCTGCGCATCTGCTGGGCGTTGAGGCCGGGCGGCGGGTCCAGGACGGCGATCCGGTCGCCCATCTGCTCGCAGTGCGACATGACGGCCAGCTGGACGGTGCGCAGGCCTTCGGCGTCGATGTCGCCGCGCTGGAAGGCGCTCATCAGGTCGGGCACCGCGACCATGGTGATCTCGTCGATCGCCTCCAGGCCGGAGAAACCGGTCCGGGCGGCGGAGTCGCCGACGTACTCGGCGGGGTCGAGCCGGGCGGCGGCGGCCGCGACCGGCCCGGTGGCGGGCGCGGGGGCGGCGGCCAGGGCGTGGGTCCGGCGCTCGGGGCGGCTCGGCGCGGTGCCGGCCTGCTCGGTGACGGCGACCAGCTTCGACTCGCGCAGCTGGGTGACGACGTAGCCCTTGGTGCTCTTGCGGGTCGAGACGTCGTAGGTCTCCACGACCTCGGCGCCCCGGCGGACCAGCAGGCGGAAGCGGTCCTCGGGGACGTTCTCGCCCTCCGCGTCGGCGATCTCGACGGACACCTCGCCGCCGGCGCCGGGCAGGGCGGAGAACAGGAAGCCGGAGACCGCGACGGGCGCGGGCGCTCCGACGGCCGGGGCGGGGGCACCGGCGGCGGCCTGCCGAGCCGGGTCGCCGACCCGCACCACGTAGGCGGAACCGCCGCCGTTGGCGAAGAAGCCGTAGACCGAGTGGGCCAGGTAGGTGCCCTCGGTGAACCCGCCGAACCGCTGGACGTACTGGTCCCAGTTGGTCACCAGCGTGGGTTCGTGGAAGGGGCCGGTCTCGGCGAAGCCGACGAACGCGGCGACGGCCGTGCCGACGCCCTCGATCGGCCGGGCACCGGACTGGACCTCCTCCACGTACACGCCCGGGGTCAGGTACGACGGCATTCGCGCTCCTTCGGGTGGCCGGTCATTCGTCCCCGAGTCTGCTGCCCGGGCACCGTCCGGGGACATGTCCCGAGGTCCCGGACCGGGGGCAAGAACGACTGCCCCCGGCGGCCACCACGACGGGTACCCGCAGGCCCCACCGCCCGCCGCCGAGCGGGCGGGCGGACGTGCGGGCGGACAGGCGGTCAGGTGCGCCCGGCGTCCCCGAGGACGCTCAGCCACGGCCCGAACTCGCTCTCCAGCACCAGCCGGCCGAGCTTGCGGTACTCGCCGACCACCGCGGCGACCAGCTGTGCCATGCCCAGCGGAGCGCCCGCTCCGGCGGCCAGGTAGGCCGCGGACACCGCGCAGGCCCGGATGGAGCCGCCGGTGAGTTCGAAGTGCCGGGCGCAGAAGTCCAGGTCGAGGTCGTCACCGCGGGGCAGCCGCGGCCCCAGGCAGCGGTCCCACAGCACGCGCCGCTGTGCCTCGTCCGGCAGCGGGAACTCCGCGATGACGTCGATCCGGCGGGTGAACGCCTCGTCGAGGTTGGCGCGCAGGTTGGACGTCAGCACCGCGATCCCCTCGAACGACTCCATGCGCTGCAGCAGGTAGGCCGTCTCCACGTTGGCGTGGCGGTCCTGGGCGTCCTTGACCTGCGAGCGCTTCCCGAACAGTGCGTCCGCCTCGTCGAACAGCAGGACGCCGTTCACCTGCGCGGCCTCGGTGAAGATGCGTTCCAGGTTCTTCTCGGTCTCACCGATGTACTTGTCCACCACGGTGGACAGGTCCACGACGTACAGCTCCATGCCGAGCTCCGCGGCGACGACCTCGGCCGACATCGTCTTGCCGGTGCCCGACTCCCCCGCGAACAGGGCGATCACGCCGTTGCCCCGACCGCCGCCCGGCCGCATCCGCCACTGCCCGAGCACCTGGTCGCGGTGCCGGGCGCGCAGCACGAGCTCGCGCAGCCGGCCCGCGGTGGGATCGGGCAGCACCAGGTCGGCCCAGCCGACGGCGGGTTCGATCCGGCGGGCCAGGCGGGCCAGGCCCGCGGCGTTCTGCGCGCGCACCGCGGCCCGCACGTCCTCGGCGCGCACGGGGCGCCGTTCGGCGGCCGCCGTCCTGGCCGCCACGGCGGCGGCCCGCTCCAGCTTCTCCTGGTCCACCCGGTAGGCGGCCACCGCCTCGGCCAGCTCCTCGCTCAGCGGGTCCGGCTCACCGCCGTCCGACGGACCGGTCAGGGCGCGGGCCCAGCGTTCGGTCCGACCGCGCGCGTCCGGCGGCGGGACGGTGACCACCAGCGGGCTCTCCCGCGACCAGGCCGGGTCCCACACCTGCGGGCCGTGCACGATCAGCGGGACGCCCGCGAGTTCCGCGCACAGGTCGCGCAACAGGGCGGCCCGCTCGGGCCGTTCGGGTTCGAGCCGGTCCAGCGGTCCGAGCACCACACCGCCCCCGGCCAACCGCGCCTCGCGGGCGAGCACCCGCACGATGCCCGGCGACGGGCGGGCGGCAAGCGCGGCGGCGTCGATGACCAGGGGCGGCCGGCCGTCGGCGGCGAGGGCGGCCACGGCCGGCGGCCCGGCGTGCCCGTCCCGGTCCAGCAGGTGCACCAGTCCGCCGTCCGCCGCGGCCGCGCGCACCCGGTCGACGAACTCCGCGGCCGCTCCGGCGCCGGGGTCGGGCCCGGGGGTGGCGCGGCGGGCCAGCCCGGCGAGCGCGCCGTCCGGCTCGTCGTCGCCGAGCAGGTGGGCCGTCACCCGGTCCGGCACGCGCAGGGTGCGGGAGAGCAGTGGGCGCTCCGGCTCGGCGACGTCCAGGAGGCCGCCGGCGATCAGCGGGGCCCGTACGGAGAACCGGAAGCGGCCGGCGCCGGCCCCTGACAGTCCGCACAGTTCGAGGGCCAGCCCGACGGTCGCCCGGCGTCTGGTCAGGTCGTCGTTGAGGTAGCCGTAGAGCTGTTCGAAGCGGGTGTCGAGGTCGGGGGCGAGGGCCACCAGCAGGAGTTCGACATCCACCGGGAGCAGCCCGAAGGCCTCGCCGAGCCGGGCGAGCCGCGAGCCGGGCGGCGGCGCGGGACCGTCGCCAGGGGCTCCGCCGTCGCGGAAGGCCGTGGCGGAGGCCGCCAGGATCCGCTCCACCGCCTCCGGGCTGAGGTACTGGCCACGGTACGGGTCGTCCGGGTCCGGGTCGTCGGCCCGGCGCTCGCGCACCGCCCTGCGGACCCGCTGCTCGACGCGGTGCAGCCGTTCCCAGAGGTGGTCGGGTCCGGCCGGTGCCCCGTCGGTGGCCTCCGGGGACGACGCGGCTTCCGTCACCGACGTCACCGACGTCACCGACGGGACTGGCGGGCCCGGGTCCGGCGTGGCTGGCGTGGCCGACGGGACCGGCGTGGCCGACCCGAGGTCGAGGCTCATCGCGCCCTGCCCCGTGGCCGGCGGCCCGGCGGCAGCTCGCGGTCCCGGGGCGCGGCGAAGCCGTCCGGTCCGGGGTCCGCGCCGCCGTGGTAGCGCAGTCGGCGGCCCGGCCCGTCGGCGGGTGCCGCACTCTCCGGGGTGCCGGCCCCGGCCTCCCGGCTGGTGTCCTCGACGCGTACGACCAGGCCTTCGGTGACCGGCGGCCCCGCGGGGCTGAGCCCGCCGGGCAGCGGGGCGAGCGCCCTGAGGTCGATCGAGGGCCGCAGTTCCCCGCCGAGCGCGGACCAGACGTCGGACACCGACGGCAGGCCGGTGTCGCGCCCCGTGATGTCGATCCCGACGGTCAGTCCGAGTTGGGCGAGCGTCCCGGTGAGCATCCGGGCGGGCAGCGCGTCCACGGTGGTCAGGCACTGCAGGACCTCGGCCAGCAGCCGGTGTTCGTCCTGCGGCCGGTTGGTCCAGACGGTGACCAGGTAGGCCAGCTCGAACCATCGGGGCGCGGCCCGGTGGCCGACCACGACGCCGTCCTCGTCGTATTCGGCGACGGCGCCGGCCTGCCGTCGGTCCGTGTCCTCGCGGATCCCGTAGAGGAAGACGCTGACCGTCGGAGCGGTGCGCCGGGCGGCGAAGTCGCGGGTGGGCGCATCAAAGACCACCTCGACTCCGCGTTCCGGCAGACCGGCTTCGGCGAGCAGCAACCGCAGTGCCTCGTCGACTTCGTGGATCACCGCCGGTCCACCTCCCCCGGCGGGCCGACGCTGCCCTCGACCACCAGGAAGGGGGTGGTCACCGGGGAGAACCCGGGGCCGTCGGCGGTGATGGTCCGCGGGCCGGTCTCGTCCTTGGGGAGGATGAGCAGCTGGCCCGCGAAGGTGCCGTCGGCCCGCGGGTACGTCGGTGCCGCCGCCGCGGTGATGCCGGGCTGCCAGGTGAAGCGGACGGGCGCGCCGGGCGGGAAGTCGAAGCCGCGCACGGAGGTCACGAAGCCGGGCTTGCCGATCGGCGGCACCGCGACGATGCGGGGCTGCAGGATGCGCAGCGGGGTGCTCGCCCGGTGCGGTCCCGGGGTGGCGTCGGTACCGGTGGTGGTGAGCTCCGCGGTGATGGTGGTCTGCAGGGCCGCGTCGGGTGACAGCACCACCCGGACCACCTGGCTGCCGCCCGGGGAGAGGTCGACCAGGTCGCAGGTCCCGGCCCGGCAGCCCGGGGGCAGCGACTCGGTGGGCACGCCTGCGGGCAGGCCGAGGGTCAGGCGCAGCCCCGTCGCGAGGGCCTGTCCGGTGTTGCGCACCGTGTAGCTGACCGTCACGTGGCCGCCGACGTAGCCGGGGTTCGGTTGGGCGTCGACGGACACCCCGGGTCCGGCCTGCGGCGGCGGTGCCGGGGCCGGGGCCGGGGCGGGGGCAGGGGCGGGCGGCGGCGGTGCGGGGGTCGGGGCGGTGGTCGGCGTCGGGGACAGGGTCGGGGTCGGGGTGACGGTCGGTGTCGGCGTCGGGCTCGGTGACGGCGTGGGCGTCGGCGAGGGCGTCGGCGCGTCGAGCACCGGCAGGAAGGTCCGGGCGGAGTCGTCCCCGGGGTTCGGGTCGGCCACCGTCCCGGTGACGCTCCAGCCGAACTCCTGCGTGCCGGTGCGGGTGCCGATGAGCCGGGCGGTCACCCGGACCACCGCGCCCGGTGCCAGGGTGCCGAGGTCGCAGCGCAGCGCCGCGGCGTCGCACTGCCCGACGGGGCTGGTCAGCCCGCCGAGCCGGGCGCCGGTGGGCACCGAGGCGGTGAGGACGGTGCCGGGCGATGGCGCGGGGCCCTTGTTGGTGACGGTGATCGTCACGTCGGTGCCGCCCTGGACGGGGACCGCGGGGGTCCGCTCGGGCGCGCTCAGTGCCAGGTCGACGGACTGCTGGACGGTCGGCTCCTTCTGGCGTCCCGGCAGCCGCCGGTCGAGCGGGGTGAGGGTGCCGGCCGCGAAGTCGTAGACGGCCAGTCCCTCCGGCGAGTTGGGCGGCAGGGCGCGGCGGGAGGTGAGCACCAGTTGCGCGCCGTTCGCCGTCCAGGCGACGTCGCGGGGCTGGAACGGGCCGCTTTCGGAGGTGTCGGGCAGCGGCCGGGTGCAGGCGTTCTTCTGGCCGCGGAGCGCGGTGGGCAGGATCACCGTGCAGTCGCTGCCGGTGGGCGAGGTGACGAGCACGCCGTCCCGCCGGTTGTTCCCGCCGTCACCGGCCTTGCGGTTGAAGGCGATGCGCCGGCCGTCGGGTGAGAACACCGGGCTGTCGTCGATGACGTTGCAGCTGCCCGGGCAGGCTGCCCGGCTCAGGTCGGCCTGCCGGGCGAGGTCGTCGGCGGGCACGGTCCAGATGTGCATGTTGCCGGCGTTGCCGTTGATCACCTCGGTCCTGGAGAAGGCGATCAGCTTGCCGTCGGGGGACCAGAAGGGCTCGCCGTCGGAGGCGCCCGCCTGCCCGGCCGGCGGCTCTACGGTGCCGACGATCGCCCCGGTGGACACCTGGGCGATCAGGATCCGTCCGGGACGGCCCGGTTCCTGTCCGCGGCCTGGGGTGCTGCGGCTGAACACGAGCAGCTTGCCGTCCGGCGAGAAGGAGGGGTCGGTGTCCCGATCGGCGGGGCCGCGGCCGGCCAGGTTCATCGGGTGCGGGTTCGCGCCGTCGGCGTCGGCCAGCCAGATCCGCTGGATCCGCCCGGCCTCGGCGTCCTCGTAGCGGGTCACCGCGATCTGCCGGCCGTCGGGTGTGTAGGTCTGCCGCTCGTACCAGGGGTCGTAACCGGGGCGGGGGTGGAAGAGCGGGTCGGCGGCCGGGTCGGGGTCGGTGTTGGTGTCGGCGGCCGGGTCCTCCCGGAGCACGCTGATGCCGAGGTCGCGCGGGTCGGCCCCGTCGGGGCGGACGTCCTGGAGGTCGGCGACGTTGGCGGTGGTGGCGCTGGTCTGCTCCACCACCGGCCCGCCCTTGTCCTGGCTGCCCAGCCAGGCCGGCGTCGCGATCGACCGGTCGGTGCTGTAGAGCAGTCGGGGGTCGTCGCAGGAGCAGGTCGGCGCGCGGTACAGGTTGACGACCGGCGGCCGGGGCGGTTCGGGCTGCTGCGCCGGGGGGTTGGCCGGGGGCAGGTCGGAGCTCAGGAAGAGGACCCCGCTGCCGTCGGCCATCCAGGCGGCGGAACCGGTGCGCCACGTGGAGCCGGTGCGCAGGAAGAACGCCTTGTCGCCGCCGGTGGGCGAGGTGAGCATCAGGGTGCGGCCCTGGTCGCCCTGGTCCCAGGTGTAGACGATCTGGTTGCGGTGCGCGTCGTCGTTCACCGGGTTCCAGGTCGGGTCGACGGCGTTTCCGCTGGTCACGTCGGTGACCTTGACTGGCGCGCCGCCGGCGAACGGCCGCAGGTAGATCTGGGTGTGCGCCGGGTCGCCGGTACAGGCGTACGCGACCCACTTGCCGTCGGGCGAGACGGTCGGATGCGTCTCGTCGGCCGGGCCGTCGGTCAGCCGGCGCAGCCCGCTACCGTCCCGGTTGACGACCCACAGGGCGTGCCGGGGGGCGCCGCCGGTCCCGGTGGGCTCCAGCGCCTCGAAGACCACGGCCTTGCCGTCCGGGGCGAGCGCGGGGTGGCCGGTGTCCATGCCGGTGGTGAGCTTGTGGACCGCGCCGGCCGCGTCGCGCAGGTAGACCTGGGGCAGTTGACTGTCCCGCAGGCTGGTGAAGACCAGTTCGTCGCCCCGGGCCGAGGGGTCCTGGTCGAAGTGGATCGGGCCGGGCCCGAACAGCGGGGTGCTGGTCGCCGTGCCGGTCACCCGGCCGAGGCCGCGGTGGTCGGTGCCGGCGAAGGCGATCCGCCCGGCCGCCGGGTCGGCCGCGGCGGCCGGGACCGTGGTGGCGCCCTGTCCGCCGGGGGCGGCGGTGCCCAGGGTCACCACGGCCGCCGCCATGGCGAGCAGGACGGCGGCGGCGGCCCGGGCCGGCCGCCGGATGGAGCGGGGAGTGCCGGTGGCGCCGATCACGCTCGACCTCTCAGGATGGCAGGGGCGGTCTCCCCGCAGTCTCCCCGGCTCGGGCCCCCGGGGACAGAGTCCGGACGCCCGAGCCGGGGGTAACAACCTGTGTCCCCAAAGGGCAGGCCGCCACGGCCGCGGCCTTCAGATCAGGCCGCGCCGCATGGCGTACCCCACCGCGTGCGCCCGGTTGCGCAGGCCCAGCCGCGTGATGATCTCGTGCAGCACGTTCTTGACGGTGCGTTCGGAGTACGAGGTCTGGGCGGCGATCTCACTCGTGTCGAAGCCCTCGGCGACCAGCCGCAGCATGTCGGCTTCCCGTGCGGTCAGGGTCGACAGGGTCAGGCCCCGCCCGTCGAGCATGGTGCGCTGGAGTATCCCGATCCGGTCGAGCAGCTCGCCGAGGAGGTCCCCGGGCATCACGCCCTCGCCGTTGGCCAGGGCGGTGATGAGGTGTACCAGCCGGTCCTGGTCCGCCTCCGAGCGGCGCAGCACGGCGGCGACCCCGCACTCGACGATCGTCTGCAGCCCGCCGGCCTCGAAGTGACCCACCACCAGGCCTATCGCGCCCGACGAGGCGAGCCGCAGCCGGCGCAGGTGCTCGGCCACCGTCTCGGTCATGGCGTCGACCACCAGCAGGGAGACCTCCGCCTGCGCCGCCTCGCTCTCGCTCAGCAGCTCCACCTCGGGCCGCTGGCGCAGCTGTTGGACCACTCCGGTCTGCAGGATGATGTCCTCCGCGTACACCGCCACGCGCACCTGGTCCGGCTTGGCCCGCACCTGGGCGGATGCGCCGCCTGCCCCGGACGGGCGGGCGGTGCCGGACGGGCGGGCGTTGCCGGACGGGCGGGCGCGGCCGGACCGAGGTGCCACCGTCGTCCGCAGGGTGCTGACGGCTTCCTCACGGCATGTACGGGTTGTGTCGGTCGACGTCATCGAACACTCCATTCTCCAGGGGACCTGTGGTGGTGACGGCCGGCCGCCGTCGGACAGCGCGGGCCGTGGCTCTGGGGGGTGCGGGCAGCGGTCCGCGCGGTGCGCCGACGGCACCGGACGGGGTCGGTCGGTCCGTACGGGCAAGGGGTGTGCCCACGGCTTGCCCGTACGGCCCTCTCCTCGGACCGTCCGGAGGTCCTACCGTCACGCTATGACCACATCCGCCGAACTCGGCCTGCCCGCACTGACGGTGGCCCCCGGTGGCGTGGCCACCACGACCCTGACGGTACGCAACGACCTCGACATCGTTGAGGCGTACTCGCTTGAGGTGGTCGGCGACTGTGCCGCCTGGACGACGGTGGAACCGGCCCGGGTCTCGCTCTTCCCGGGGACGTCCGAGACGGTGACGGTGCGCCTGGCTCCGCCGCGTTCGCCCGCCGCGCGGGCCGGTGACTTCCCGCTCGGCATCCGGGTGCTGCCGGCCGAACGCCCCGAGCTGGTGACGGTTCCGGAGACCACGGTCACCGTGACCCCGTTCCACGAGTTGCAGGCCGCCCTCGCGCCGCGCCGTCGCCGAGGCTGGCTGCGCGGACGCTACCGGACCTCGGTGCGCAATCTCGGGAACGCTCCCGGCACCGTCGTCCTCACTCCCGGACAGGCCGGCGAGGACCTGCGGTTCCAGGTCACCCCGGAGCGGCTGCGCCTCGCTCCCGGCGAGTCCGGCGAGGTGCGGCTGCAGGCACGCACCCGCAAGCTGATCTGGTTCGGCAAGCCGGCGTCCTGGCCGTTCGAGGTCACGGTGGGCCCGGAGGAGCCCGAAGCCCGCAAGGGCCCGGACGGCAAGGGCGCAGAGGGCAAGGGGGCGGACGGCAAGGGTCCGGAGGGCACGGCCGAGACCACCCCGACCCCAGCCCTGACGGCTGCTCAACGTCCGACCCTGGACGGTGAGTTCATTCAACTGCCGATCCTCCCCAAGTGGTTGCTCGCTCTTCTGGCGGCGCTGCTCGCCCTGCTGCTGGCCTGGTTCGCCCTGGTCCGCCCGGCGGTGCGCAGCTCGGCGAAGCAGGCCGCCGAGAAGGCCGTCGCCCAGCAGTCCGCCACCCCCGCCCCGGCTCCGACCCCCGGCGCCCCCGAAGCCGGCGCGACGCCGGCCCATTCCGGTGCGAGCCCCGGTGGCCAGAACAAGCCGGGCGCCGGGCAGCCGAGTTCCGGTCCCGGCGGCCGCACCCCCGGCCCGGGCGGCCTCGCGGTGCCGGGCACCGGTTCGCAGAGTTCCGCGACGATCGACGTACAGAGCGCGAACGCCGCCTCCGCCGTGGGCACTTACCAGGTGCCGCACGGCAAGGTCTTCGACATCACGGACATCGTGGCCGCCAACTTCCAAGGCGACCAAGGGCTATTGACCATCACGGCCGGAAACCAGACGATCACCACGATCGCCTTGGAGACCTTCCGCAACCAGGACTACCACTGGGTGACTCCCATCCAGGTCTCCGAAGACCAGGCCGTGACGGCGAGTGTGACCTGCGAGTCCCCGGGCACCCCGGCCTCGGGCAAGCAGGCGTCCACATGTCACGAGCTCCTCAATGTCAGCGGTTCGCTGAGCGACATCAGGCAGGGCAACTGATTCGGCACGCAAAGCGATCTTCCCTTCCCCGGGCAGTCGGCCCGGGGAAGGGCGCGCCGGATACCCACGATGTCGACGAGCCCTTTCGGCCCATTCGTCTCCGCGACCTCCCCCTTCCCCCGTATCTCCTCCTACAACCCGTGACCATGTCAACACCCACCAGTAACCGTGGCCGGTTCGAACAACCCACGGACAGCGCCGCACGGCCGCACCAGCCCGGCCGGCCCTGCCCTCACGGGACAACCGGTCAGGTCCCCGCAGGGCAACCCGGCAGGTCCCGGAAGGGCAACCGGTCCGCCCCCCGCGGACGGTGAAGTCTGACCCGGCGGCACCACCGCGGCGGCCCGTCCGGCCCGTCCGATCGCACCCTCCGCGCCTCCGCCCTGACCGACCGTCACCGGCCGTGGCCGGCACAAACGTTGATTTTACGACAAAGCCGGCCCCACCCGCTCGAGCCTGAACAGTGGTTCAGACCCGAGCGGGTGGGGCCGGCGGCGCCCGATCGGTACGTCCGGACGATCGCGTCGATCAACGACCGGACGATCCTCCGCGGCTCCCCCACCGGATGTAGGCGGCGGCGCCCACCACGGTCAGGACGGCGGGCACCGTCCTCGAGACGTCGGTGTGGGGCTCCTGGACCATCCAGGTCAGCGCCTCTCCGGTGATGTTGTCCCGCGGTCCCACCGCCAGCATGAGCAGCGCCCAGCCGACGGGCGGGGCCCAGGCCGCCTGCGCCCCGAACAGCACCGCCGCCAGAGCGGTCGTCGCGGTGAGCGCCGACACGGCCTGGACGAGGGTGCCGAGCGGCACGGCGTGCGTCTGCCGACCGGCAAGCAGGCCGACGGCGGCGAGCAGGCCGAGCAGGGCCCCGCCGAGCAGCGTCAGGTGGAGCGCGCGGATCAGCCGCCAGCGGGCGGGCGTACCACGTTCCAGTTCCTCGTCCGGGCCGGCCAGGGTGCGGGCGACAGCGGCGACTCCCAGCACCACGGCGATCAGGCGGACCATGCGGGAGCCCCCCGGATCGTCCATCCGGCACCCGGCCCAGGTGAGGGCGGCGGCGCACAGGAAGACCACGGCGGTCGCCGGAATCGCCCGGCTGCGCAGGTGCAGCACGAGGCCGCGCAGTTCCGGGGTCATCGGCCCGCTCCCTCGCCCGTGATGGCGCCCAGCGGGTCACCGCAGGTCAGCCCGGCCTTTCGGCTGTCCCCGATCCGCCGGTAACGCTCCTCGGCGGGCAGCGCGCGCAGGGTGTCGTAGGCCGTGCGCGCGAGGGGGCTCAGCTTGTCGGTGGGGGTGCCCAGAAGCAGTGCGGTGATCGCGTAGGCGGCGTCGCCCGCACGGGTCCTTTCCTGCTCTCCGGAGAAGCAGTCGAGGTCGACGACGGCGTTGTGGGCCACCACGTCGAGGAGGGTGGCCGGTTCCCACCGGATGCCGCCCTCCTGGGTCCGGTTCGGGAGCTGGACGCGCACCGTACCGGGGTCCTTGGCAGCGGCCGGCCGGTCGTCCTCGAGCTTCCAGGTCACCGGGTCCTCCTGGATCCGCTTCGGGCCGCCCGGCACCTCGGCGAAGGCGTCGAGCACCCTCCGGGCGGGAGCCAGGAGGTCGGGCAGCGCCCTGCTGTGCACCTTGGTGACGCAGACCCTGCTGTCCTCGGGTGAGCAGACCAGTTCGGTGGCCCGCGGGGCGGGGACGATCGCGCCGGAGGGCGCCAGCAGGGCACCGACCGCCAACCCGGCCACGGCCGGAGCCAGGGCCAGGACCCGGGCACGGGTGGTGGCCGCGACGGTCAGCAGCACGCCGGTGACCCCGAGGGCGGCGAACCAGACGCTCTGGGCCAAGGACAGCGAGGGCAGCACCCGGTGGAAGTCGTCCGTCACCGGCAGCATCGGGAGCACCGTGTCCACCAGGCGGTTCGCCGGCCGGCCGTCCCGTATCCGGCTCACCGTCAGAATCAGGAACAACAGCACCGCGCCCAGAGGCGCCGCGACCGGCGTCGGCGCCGCCCGTCCGATACCCAGCCCGAGCAGGGTGACCGCGACCGTGGCGAGCAGCCCCACCGCGAGGCCCAGCGGCCACTCGCCGTCGCTGAAGGTCGCGTGCCCGGAGACGATGACCGCGGCCCAGACGACCACCGCGGTCACGGCGAGCACCGCGGCACCGGCCAGCACCGCGACGGCCGGCAGCAGCCGGACCGGGCGCGGCCGCGGCGTCGCGGCGAACAGCTCGGTGACCGAGTTGCGACGCTCCCGCCCGCCGTGCCAGATCGCGGCGGCCAGCACCACCGGCAGTCCGGTCCAGGCGGTCGCCCGCATCGAGGAGACCAGGGGCGTCCAACTGGCCGCCCACTCCTGGACGTCCATCCAGAGGAAGGCACGGGTCACGGCGGCCATCACCAGGAACAGCGCCAGGGCGATCGAGCGCTTCGCCTCCAGGCGCACCATTCGGAACATCACGGTCTCCAGTGGTCGAGGGGATCAGGACAGGCGGGGTGTCGCAAGGGCGATCAGGGGGGTGATCGCAGGGCGATCAGGGGGGGTGATCGCAGGACGATCAGGGGTGACCGGGGGTGCGCCGCCTACGCGCCGGCGCCGGCCTTCGCCTGGCGGTGCCGGCGCAGGATGGCGGAGTAGCCGCGCTCGATGTCGCTGTCGCCCGGGTCGGTGTCGGTGCCCGCGGCGCGGAGCCCGTCGACGTGGCCCGCGAAGACCGTGGCGCCCTCGTCGATCAGCACGACGCCGGTGCAGGCCGCGCCGACGTCCTCGACCAGGTGGGTGGAGACCAGGACGCAGGACCGCTCGCCGATGTCGCGCAGCAGAGCGCGCAACTCCAGGCGCTGGGCGGGATCCAGGCCGACCGTGGGCTCGTCGAGGAGCAGGATGTCGGGGTCGTTGACGATCGCCTGGGCGATGCCCGCCCGGCGCAGCATGCCGCCGGAGAGCGAGCCCATCCGGTCGTCGGCCCGTCCGGTCAGGTCGACCCGGTCGATGGCGTGCTGCACCGCGTCGGCCGCCTTGTGGCCGGGCACCTCCTTGAGCCAGGCCATGTACTCGACGAACTCGCGCACCGTGAACCGCCGGTAGTGCCCGAACGCCTGCGGCAGGTAGCCCAGCCGGCGGCGCAGCTCCCGCAGTTCGCCGCGGCTGCGGCAGGCGCTGCCCAGGAGTTCCAGCTCGCCGCTGTGCGGGGTCAGGACGGTGGCGAGCGTACGGATCAGGGTGGTCTTGCCCGCCCCGTTGGGACCGAGCAGGCCGTGCACGCCGACGCCGAGGTCCAGGTCGATCCCGTCGACCGCCAGGCGGCGGCCACGCCGCACGGTCAGCGCGCGGGCCCGGATGTGGTGGGAGTAGCGGGTGGGGGCGATCTCGCTCGCGGTACCGGTGACGGGCATGGTCGGGTCTCCTCGCAGTACGGGTGCAGGGCAGGGCAGGACACGGCAGGGCAGGTGGAAGGCGGCACAGGTGGCCGCCGGCGCGGGCCGGGGAAAGGCGGGGCCGGGCCGGGGAACGGCGGCGTCCACGAAGGACGACGGGCCGGGTCAGCGCCGGTGCACGCGGGCCTCACGAGAGTGCAGGTAGGTGTTGCGGCACAGGACGACGGCGACGCCCAGGGCCGCGGCCGCGGCCGCCCACCCAGGGGCGGCGGACTCCCGCAGGTAGACCGGAACGGTCCTGTCGTCCATCGCGGGGATGACCACGAACGCGGCCCAGCCGACGCCGAGTGCGGTGGCGGCACGCTGGACGCCCAGCCTGCTGCCCAGTGCCAGGGCGGCGCAGGTCAGCGCGAGGGCGGGCAGCAGGACCAGCGCGGGCGCGGTGCCGGTGATCCAGCCGCCGACCGCCAGCGGCGGGATCACGAAGGCCAGCACGGCCACGGTCCGTCGCAGGACCAGCGCGAGCCCGGCCCTCGGAGTCGTGGCGACCAGCTCGTGGACCGGATCGGTGTGCGGGCCCCAGCTCAGGGCCACGCCCAGCAGCGGCATCGCCGGGGCCAGGAGCAACAGGGTCGGGGAGTCCCGCGCGACGGCCGACGCCAGGACCAGGGCGCAGAGGACGACGAGCACGAGCGCCGCGACCCACGGCCCGAACGCCGGGGCCGCCCACCGGGCCAGTTCCCCCCGCACCCGCCGCCACCGGCGCCGACGCACCGGCGACAGGGACGCCGACAGGCGCTCGCGCACCTGCTCCACCAGCGCGGTGGCCGCCGGGCTGTGGGCGAGCGACACCTCCGCCAACTCGGACCGGCAGACGGCGCACCGCTCCAGATGCGCCTCCACCGCCCACAGCTCCCCGACACTCGGGCCCTCGCTCCGGCCGTCAGTCGGACCGGCCGGGGCGTCGGGGCCCAGCACGTAACTCACCAGCAGCCGACGGGGGACGTGCGCAGTCATGACAGGGCCTTTCGCAGGTCGAGGCGGGCACGGCGGGCACGGGTCTTGACGGTTCCCTCGGGAATCCGCAGCAGCGCGGAGGTCTCACGGACCGTCAGCCCGTCGAGCACCATCGCGGTCAGGACCTGGTGCAGCTCGGGCGCGAGCCGGTCCAGGGCCGCGCCGAGGTCACCCCCGATGACGGAATCGAGCACCTCGTGCTCGGCCGAGGGCGCCGGCCCCGGGGCGGCGGACGCGGGCGGGAGGGCGCTGTGCCGGCCTCGCACCCGGAAGGCGTCCACCAGCCGACGGGCGGCGATCGTCCACAACCAGCCGCCGGCCTCCTCGCCGCGCATGCTGTCGGCAAAGGATCCGGCCGCCCGCCACACCGCCAGGTACGTCTCCTGCAGGACTTCGGCGACGATCTCGTCGTCCGCGCAACGCCTGCGCAGACGCGCCGTCAGCCAGGGCGCGCTGCGCCGGTACAGCTCGTCGAAGGCTGCGGTGTCCCCGCGGGAGATCCGCCGGACCAGTTGGGCCTCGGTCATCGAGGCCGGTGAACGCTTCACGTCCTGGTCTTACGGAGCGCCGGGCCTCCCGGTTTTCCCCCGGCCAGTGATGCGCGTCACATGGCCGATCCGGGCCGGGCCCAGGTAGCGGAGAACGAGCCGATCACCCGCCGCGCCCGGGACGGCCGAGGCGCGCCGGCTGTGCCGTGGACGGCGCCCTGCAGCCCTACGGTCACGAGGCCCGGCCCCGGAGGAGGGTGCGGAATCGTGCGAGCGCGCCCACGGCCGCGGCCACGCCGATGAACCGGTCGATGCCGTCGATGGCGTCGTAGGTACGTCAGCGAACCACGCCGTCGTCGGCACCGTCACCGGCGGCCAGTCGGCGGCCCTCCGCCAGAAAGGCCATGACCCCCGTGACACCGCCGAGTTCACGCATCCGCCGGGCAGCGCCGAAGGGCGCGTTCCAGAAATCGCCCTGCCGAGGAATGTGCGGGCCGACATAGGCGTACGGCTCCGACAGGAACGCGTCACCGGGCGAGACACCGTAGTTGACGCCGTCGACGGTCACCCCGATGTCGAAGTGCTCGGGCCAGATGACTGGCTCCGCGCCGGGGAACAGCCCGCGCAACGCGGCGTCGCCAAGCGCGAAGCAGTGCAGGAGCCGGCCGGCAGCGGACGGGTCCACCTCGACCGCGTCATCGACGGCGACGCCCAACCCGTCCTCGTACAGCCCGACGGGAGCACCGACCGCGAGCCCGAGTGCCGCTCCGAGTGCGGTACAGGTGGTCCACTCGAGGGACAGCACCTCCCCCGGCCCGACCAGCTCAGCGCCGATCACCCGCAGGCGCGGCTCGACACTGGTCGCGAAGCCGCCCGCGCAGGCACGCAGGCGGATCGTGCCGCCCACCCGGTGCTGAGGCCCAGCCAGCACCAGCTGGGCCACCGCGTGCAGGGAACGGCGGGTGCGTACGAACGTCTCGGTATCCATGGAAGCCATGGTCTCGCAGAAGGGCTCACGGCGGTGTGGACACCCTGATCACGACATACGAAAAACCCCCATCCGGGATCCGGATGGGGGCTCTTCTGAAAGATTGTTCGGCGGCGTCCTACTCTCCCACAGGGTCCCCCCTGCAGTACCATCGGCGCTG
>NZ_JBVISA010000059.1:0-30501 GCF_055575755.1 Kitasatospora sp. NPDC034035
AGGCGTGGGTGCGCGGCGTGGCCGTCGACTGGCGGGCCGCCGCCTTCGCCGGCACCACCGCCGTCCCGCCGCTCGCACTCCCCACCTACGCCTTCGAGCGGGAGAACTACTGGCCGCGCCCGTTGACCGGCTGGCTGGGCGACGTCACCTCGGCCGGTCTCGGGTCCGCCGACCACCCACTGCTCGGCGCGTCCCTCGCGCTGGCCGACGGCGACGGCGAGGGGTACCTGTTCACCGGCCGGCTCGGCCTGGACTCGCACCCGTGGCTGGCCGACCACGCCGTCGGTGAGCTGGTGCTGCTGCCGGGCACCGCGTTCGTGGAGCTGGCCGTCCGGGCCGGCAACCAGGTGGGCTGCGACCGGCTGGACGAACTGACTCTGGAGGCACCGCTGTTCCTGCCCGCGCAGGGCGGGGTGCAGGTCCAGCTCTGGGTCGGCGCACCGGACGACGGCGGCCGGCGCACCGTCAGCCTCTACTCCCGGGCGGAGGCGGCCGAGGCGGAGGAGCCGTGGATCCGGCACGCCGCCGGCCAGCTGTCCGCAGCTCCTTCGACCGACGCCGGCCCCGACCTGTCCGAGTGGCCGCCGGCCGCTGCCGAGGCCGTCCCGGTCGACACCGTCTACCAGGGCTTCGCGGCGGCCGGGTTCGACTACGGCCCGCTGTTCCGGAGCCTGCGCGCGGCCTGGCGCCGCGACGGCGACCTGTTCGCCGAGGTGGAGCTGCCGGAGGAGAGCCACGACCAGGCAGCCCGCTACGGACTGCACCCGGCGCTGCTGGACGGCGCGCTGCACGCCATCGGCCTCGGCGGTGTGCTGGCCGGTGCCGGACAGGCCCGGCTGCCGTTCGCCTGGGGCGGGGTGCGCCTGCACGCGGCGGGGGCTGCCTCGCTGCGGGTGCGGATCACCGCACAGGGCGCCGACGCGGTCTCGCTGGCAGTGGCGGACGGCACCGGCGCGCCGGTCGCCACGGTCGAGCAGCTGGTGCTGCGGCCGGTCGCGGTGGACCGGCTGTCGGCGGGTCGGACGGCCTTCCACGAGTCGCTGTTCCGGGTCGACTGGTCGCCGGTGCCGCTGGGCCCGCCCGCCGCGAGCGCGCCGGGCGAGGGCTGGGCGGTCCTGGCCGCGGAGCCGGACCTCGGCGGCCCGGGTGCCGGTGCTGCGGCGGATGCGGCTCGGCTGCTCGGCCTCGGCGGGGCGACCCCGTACGGCGGGCTGGACGCGCTGTCCGCCGCCGTCGCGGACGGTGCGGCCGCCCCGGGTACCGTCGTCCTCCCGCTGCTCGGCGGACCGTCGGAGCACGGGACGGACCCGGTGTCCGCGACCCGTGCCCGGCTGCACGCCCTGATCGGACTCCTCCAGCAGTGGCTCGACCTGGAGCCGTTCGCGGACTCCCGCTTGGTCGTGGTGACCCGCGGGGCGACGGCCCCCGCCGATCCGGAGGCCACCGCCGACAGCCCGGCGACCCCCGGCGACCTGGCGGCGGCGGCCGCGTGGGGATTGCTGCGGACGGCCCAGGCGGAGCACCCGGACCGGATCGTCCTGGTCGATCTGGACGCCGACCCGGCCTCGCTGCACGTCCTGCCGCGTGCCGCCGACTGCGGCGAGCCCCAGGTGGCCCTGCGCGCCGGGGACGCGCTCGCCCCGCGCCTGGCGCGGGTGCCCGACGCCACCGACTCCACCGACACGGCCGACGCCACGGGGCCCGCGCTCGACCCGGACGGCACGGTGCTGGTCACCGGCGCGCTCGGCCTGCTCGGTGCGCTGGTCAGCCGCCACCTGGTGACGGCGTACGGCGCGCGGCGCCTCCTGCTGGTCTCGCGCCGGGGTGCGGACGCCGAAGGGGCCGACGCGCTGTCCGCCGAGCTGACCGCGCTCGGCGCCGAGGTGACGCTCGCCGCCTGCGACGTCGCCGACCGCGCCGCCCTGGCCGCGCTGCTCGACGGCCTGGCGCACCCGCTGACCGCCGTCGTGCACGCCGCCGGTGTGCTGGACGACGGCCTGCTCGCCTCGCTCACCCCCGAACGGCTCGACGCCGTGCTGCGCCCGAAGGTCGACGCGGCGTGGAACCTGCACGAGCTGACGGCCGGCCACCCGCTGGCCGCGTTCGTCCTCTTCTCGTCCGCCGCCGGCGTGTTCGGCATGGCGGGCCAGGGCAACTACGCGGCCGCCAACGCCTTCCTGGACGCGCTCGCCGAGCGGCGCCGCGCCGCCGGCCTGCCCGCGACCGCGCTCGCCTGGGGCCTGTGGGCCGAGGAGAGCACCATGACCGGCGAGCTCGGCGAGGAGGGCGTCCGGCGGTTGGCCCGCGGCGGCGTCATGGGGCTCTCCTCCGCCGAGGGCCTGGCCCTCTTCGACACCGCACTGGCGCTCGCCGGCGCCACCCGGGCCCCCGCCGACGCCGATGACCCCGCCGCCGGCCCCGGTGGCGCGCTGCTGGTACCGGCCAGGATCGACCTGGCCGGGGTGCGGGCCGGCGCCGCCGCGACCGGCCGGGTGCCCGCGCTGCTGCGCGGCCTGGTCCGCATCCCGCTGCGGCGCTCCGCGGCGGCCGGCGGTTCCTCGCCGCAGCTGCTGGCCGAGCGGCTGGCCGGGCGGTCCGCCGAGGAGCAGGACGGCATCCTGCTGGAGCTCGTCCGGATGCACGCGGCGGCCGTGCTCGGTCACCCGCGGCCGGACGCCGTGGACGCCGAACGGGCCTTCCTGGAGCTGGGCTTCGACTCGCTGACCTCCGTGGAGCTGCGCAACCGCCTCGCCGCGGCCACCGGCCTGCGGCTGCCGGCGACGCTGCTCTTCGACCACCCGGCGCCGCGGCTGGTGGCCGCCAGGCTGCGTACCCTGCTCGGGGCGTCCCGGACGTCCGGTGCTGCGACGGACGGGCCGGGTACGGAGCCGGCGGCCGGCAACGGGGAGAGCGGGCGGCCGTTGGGCAGCATCGGCGCCCTGCTGCGGTCGGCGGCGGCGACGGGCCGCAGCGGCGAGTTCATGGAGCTGCTGTTCGCGGCCTCGCGCTTCCGTCCGGCCTTCGACGCGGCCGAGGCCGCGTCGGCGTCGGCGCCCGCGATGGAGCCGGTCCGGCTCGCCGAGGGGCCGGAGCAGCCGCTGCTGGTCTGCCTGCCCTCGCTGCTGGCGATCTCCGGGCCGCACCAGTACGCCCGGCTGGCCGCGGCCTTCCGCGGGCGGCGGGCGGTGAACGCGCTGCCGCTGCCCGGCTTCCTCCACGGCGAGCGGCTGCCCGCAGACGCGGCGGCGATCCTCGAACTGGCGGCGCAGAGCGTGCTGCGGGTCGCCGACGGCGCGAAGTTCGTGCTGCTCGGCCACTCGACCGGCGGCCTGCTCGCCCAGGCGACCGCTGTCCGGCTGGAGGAGCTCGGCGCCGGACCGTCCGCCGTCGTGCTGGTCGACACCTACTCCTTCACGGCGCCCGCCGCGCCCGGCGCCCCGACAGCGGGCGGCGGGGCGGCCTCCGTCGCCGAGCTGCTGCCCGTGCTGACCGGCGCGATGCTGGCGCGCGAGGGTGCGTACGTGCCGATGGACGACGCCAGGCTCACCGCGATGGGCGGCTACCTGCGGCTGTTCACCGGTTGGCGCCCGGCGGGGATCGCCGCTCCGACGCTGCTGGTGCGGGCGCCCGAGTCGCTCTCCGCGCCCGGCGCCGGCGCCGAGGCGCTCACCAGCGGGGCCCGGGCCTCCTGGCCGCACGAGCACACCGTGCTCGACGGTCTCGGCGACCACTTCACCGTCATGGAGGAGCACGCCGCCGCGACCGCCGGGCTGATCGAGAACTGGCTGCGCGAGGTCTGCTGAGCCAGGTGCCGGCGCCTCCCGCCGCGGCGGCGCCGGCACCGCCACGGGCACCGGCCCCGAGTGCCGGTGCCGTCCGCGCCGTCCCGGCCCGACCCCCGGCGGGCCGGGACGGCCCCCCCGCACAACCGCGACCCACCGACCCACCCACCCGTCCTTCGACCGAAGAGAGAGATCCCGCATGACCGCGCCCGACCCCGCCGAGTACGACCTCTGGATCCGCCGCTTCCACCAGGCCCCGGACGCCCCGGTGCGGCTGCTGTGCCTGCCGCACGCCGGCGGCTCGGCGAGCTTCTACTTCCCGGTGTCCGCCGCACTGTCGCCGGGCATCGAGGTGCTCGCCGTGCAGTACCCCGGCCGGCAGGACCGCCGCTCCGAGCCCGGCATCGGGACGGTCGCCGAGCTCGCCGACCGCATCCACCGGGTGCTCGCCCCGGTCGAGGACGACCGCCCGCTTGCCCTGTTCGGGCACAGCATGGGTGCGGTCCTCGGCTTCGAACTGGCCCGGCGGCTGGAGGCGGACGGGCGCGCCCCGGCCGTGCTCTTCGCCTCCGGGCGCCGCGGGCCGGCCACCCACCGGGACGAGCGGGTCCACCTGCGCGACGACGACGGCCTGGTCGCGGAGCTGAAGACGCTCAGCGGCACCAACACGGCACTGCTCGGCGACGAGGAGATCCTGCGGATGATCCTCCCGGCGATCCGCAACGACTACCGGGCGATCGAGACCTACCGCCGCCCGGAGGGCGGGCCGCTGAGCAGCCCGATCGTGGCGCTGATCGGCGACGACGACACGAAGTCCAGCGTGGAGGAGGCCAAGGCGTGGGCCGAGGAGACCACCGGCGACTTCCGGCTGCGGGTGTTCCCCGGCGGCCACTTCTACCTCGCCGCGCACCAGCGGGAGGTGCTGGCCGAGATCACCGACGGGCTCGCCGCGCACTCCGCCTGACCGGGCGGCAGTACGCCGTCGGCCCCGCTGGGCGAGCGGGGCCGACGGCGCATGAGGAGAGGTGATGTGGTCGTTCTGCCGCGCCGGTGCGGAGCGCGGAGCGGGCTGCGGGAGCGATCGGGGATCAGGCGTAGCCGGCGGTGCCCCCGCCGGCCGCCAGGCACAGTTCGCCCGGCAGGTCGCTGCGCCGGGTGACCTTGAGCTTGCGGTACACCCGGGTCAGGTGCTGCTCCACGGTGCTGACGGTGATGAACAGCTCACGCGCGATCTCGCGGTTGGTGTGCCCGAGCGCGGCCAGCGAGGCGACCCGGCGCTCGGCGTCGCTGAGGCCGCCCGCAGAGGCGCCCCCTGCGGTCTGCGGAACCTCCTCGCGGACGTCGGAGAACAGGTTCGACAGGCCGCGCTGGATGGGCTCGGCCCGGTGCTCCTTGGCCAGCTGCCAGGCGCGGGTCATCATGATCCGCGAACGCTTGTGGTCGCCGAGCTTCTGGTGGGTGTAGCCGAGGTCGGCGAGCGCCAGCGCCAGCTCGATCGGCGAGTCGCTGCGCTGGAGCTCGTCGACGGCCTGCCGCAGCAGTGAGGGGCGGTGCTTGAGCTCGGCGACGGCGGCGCTCAGGCGCACCGTCATGCCGCGGGAGCGGGACGGCCCTGGTTGCAGGCGCCGGGTCTGCTCGTCGATCAGCACCCTGGCCTTCTGGGAGTCGCCGGCCTGCAGGTGCACCCGGGCCGCGGCGCCGCGCCACGGCACCACGCTCGGCAGGTCGAGGTCCCAGTCCTGCATCATCTCGCCGCAGATCGTGAAGTCGTCCAGGGCGGCCTGGGAGTTGTTGGTGGCCAGCCGGAACTCGCCTCGCGCATAGAGGTAGTGCAGGCCGTAGCGGGTCTTGTAGATGGCCTGCGGCACCGGGCGGTTGAGCAGTTCCGCGGCGTCCTCGTACTTGCCCATCGCGGTCTGCGCGCAGAGCAGGGTGGCCAGCGGGAGGGCGATGTTGACGCCCCAGCCCTGCCAGGGCATCGCCTCCAGGGCGGCCATCGCGTCGCGTTCGGCGTCGGCCAGCCGGCCCTGGCGGGCGGCGATCTGGCTGCGCAGCGCCAGCAGCGGCGGGCGCCAGCCCTCGGCGGCGTTGCCGATCCGCTCCAGCAGCTGGTCGCAGCAGAGCGCCGCCCGGTCCAGCTGGTCGCCGTAGATCAGCGCGAGCAGGGCGAACTCGGCCTGCTCCCACGAGCGGTAGGTCAGGCGCAGGCTGCGCAGGACCTGTTCGGCGGCGAGGAAGGTGTGCTCGCGGGCCCGCCCGCTGAGCACCTCGTCCAGGACGGCGGCGGCCTGCAGCTGCGGGTCGGCCCGGACGGCGGCGGGGGTGTGCCCCTCGTCGACCCGGCAGGGACCGAGCGGCGGCAGGTCGGCGATGGCGCCGGGGTAGGAGCTGGAGAGCATGAGCTTGACGGTCTGCAGTTCGGCGGCGGTGCGGCTCTCGACCGTCCACTGCTGGCCGATGATGTGTTCGAGGATGGCCGAGGCCTCGGTGAGCCGGCCGTGCCGCAGCAGGTACTTGAGCACCACGACGGACTGGCGTTCGCCGAGGTCGCCGGAGCGCAGGGCGGAGGTGAGCTGCGGCAGGTGGCGGACGGCGTTGCCGGCCTGGAGCTGCCACTCGACGCCGGCCAGCAGGGTCAGCACCTCGCCGCGCCGGCGGCGGTCGGTGCAGCTGCGGTGGGCGTGCTCGACGCAGCGCCGGGCCAGTGCGGCGTCGCCGTCCACCAGCGCCTCGCGGGCGACGTCGCAGAGCACCTTGGTGCTCCAGGCCTCGCCGGGTTCGGTGGAGGCCAGCAGCTGCTCGGCGATGGCCCGCTCGGGGGCGCCCCGGGTGTAGAGCAGGTGGGCGGCGCGGAAGTGCAGGCGGCTGAGCTCGCCGGCGTCGGTGTCGTGCAGGACGGCGGTGCGCACCGCCGGGTGGCGGAAGCGGCCGTGCTCCAGCATGCCGGCCGAGTCGAGACCTCTGATCACGCGTTCGACCGAGGCGGGGGAGCGGTCCACCAGGTGGCCGAGCACCTGGACGCAGCTCTCGTCGCCGAGGACGGCGATGCCGCGGGCGACCGCCAGCGCCGAGGCCTCGCTGCGGTGCAGGCAGCTGACGACGGCTTGGGAGAAGGCGTAGCCGGCCCCCAGAGTGGCGGACCGGGCTTCGGAGGGCAGCCGGGTACAGGTCCGTAGGTCGTCCAGCAGGGCGTGGACGAGCAGCGGGTTGCCGCCGGTCAGGGCATCGACCCGGGCGCAGAGCTCGGGGGCCGCGAGCTCCTCGTCGCGCTGCCCGACGGTGCGCCGGCCGTCCTCGAGCCGTGCGCCGGTCAGGGCGCTGACGCCGTCGTGGCTGAGCGGGCCGAGCATCACGCGGCGGCAGTTCGGCTGGCGCAGCAGTTCGGCGTGGAAGGCGGGCTGCGGGTGCTGGGAGGCGGTGCGCTCGGCCAGGACCACGGCGATCCGGGCCGAACCGAGCCGTCGGATCAGGAAGAGCAGCCACTGCAGGGAGTGCTCGTCGGCGTGGTGCACGTCGTCGACGCAGATCAGGATCGGCGACACGGTGGAGAGTTCGAACAGGACGGCGCAGAGTTCCTGGACCAGATCGCCGCAGAGCCGGGCCGGTCGGCCCGCGTCGGAGTCCGGGCCGGTCCGTGCGTGGAGGGCGGGCGGCGCATCGGTCCCGGCGGCCGCGGCGGAGGTGACGGCGAGCCGCAGCAGGCGCTGGACGTGCTCGTGGCGCGCCGGGTTGAGCGGGGCGTGGCGCAGCAGCTGGCCGGCGATGCTGAGCGGCGTGTGGTCCTCGGCCTGCGCCCCGACGGCACGCAGGGTGACGAAGCCTGCCGTGTGGGCCTGCTCGCACAGTGCGCTGAGCAGGACGCTCTTGCCGGTGGCGACCGGTCCTGCCACCAGGCCGACCGCTCCCACCCCGTTCAGTGCGTCGGTGGTGATTCGGCTCAGCTGGAGCAATTCCTCGCCACGTTCGATCAATTCGGTTCGGGGCGTCATGTGCTGGGCTCCTCGCTTCGGTTCCCGACAGCCGACCGTGGCGAATGCCCGGGTACGGGGGCGCGTTCGCGCACGGCGGCACGGAATGTTCAAAGGCGTTCCCGGCAGGCCTCCGGGCCTCGGCTCGCGGGGGCCGGTCGACGGGGCGTCGGTTCGCCGGGATCGGGGCGTCGGCACCGCTGCCCACCGGGCGAGTCCTCGCTGGCGGCGCCGCTCGCCTCACTGACTGGCAGGCGAGAAAACGAAGTTGACGGTGCGTCTGGATCTGTTTCGAGGCGATCCGTTCGGCTGCCTGTTCCCAACGTGTTGAATGCCATATCCCATAGCGTTGAACACTGTTCCCCCGGTGAACTGGCGGCGACAATTCCGGTCCGGCCCGAATGAAGAATGATCCGGGATTCAACCAGAATCGCGATCGCACGGATTGCATGCCCGTCCGCTCCGCCACTGTGGCCGTCTGCCGAGGCCGTGAAAAGGAGTTGCGGGACAACTGGTCAGAACATAACACTGCCGAACCCCGCCGGACGATACCTGCCATCAGGAACTGATCAAGATTGGTAGCCGCTAGGAGCCCTAGGGGTAGGGGTAGGGGCCCCCGTTCGGCGGGGTCGAAGCCGCAAATCCGGGCTAATCGCCCATCTCGCCGGGCTGCCGCCCGCCCGTGCGGCGGCCCGGAGCCGTCAACTTCCGAACAGGGGTACCCGCCGGCGCCGTCCGGGGTCGCTCATTTCCGTAACTGTCCCGTAATTACTCGGACATACAAGCGAACGGCCGGTTTCCCGCAGCGGAGTGCTGCTGAGGGAAACCGGCCGTCCGTGGGTGGGCGATTCGGTGGTCGTGAGGTGGAGCGGTTGTGTGCGGCGGGTCCGGCCGCGGTCGGCGCGGGATGCGACCCGCCGGGCCGGGGCCGATGTCCGGGGCCTGAGGGCAGTGACCTACGGCTGCCGGCAGTCGGAGCGGTCGCCGTCCTGCGGAGGGACGCCGCCGGTGTCGTTCGCGGTCCCGTCCCGGACGACCAGCCGGCAGCGGCGGCTGCGCAGCGTGCCGGTGAACGCCAGGTGCGGGCCGAGGTGGCCGACGATGCGGTCGGCGGCGGATTTCGAGATGCCGAAGAGAGTGGCCACCTCACGCATGGTCAGATCGGTTCGCCGGTACGTCATCACCAGCAGGACCCGGTCCTCCAGTCCGAGAGCCCAGCGCCGGCCGGCCCGCGGCCCGTCGTCTCCGGCGAGGGGGCGGAGTGACTCCAGCAGTTCGGCGAACTCGTCGGCGGCCAGACCGGTGAGCAGTTTCACCCAGGTCGTCTCCGCCGCGCTGATCAGCTGTGCCATCGCCCGTCCTGCCCGGTCCGGTGTTGCGCCGCCGCCGGCCTCCGTCCGGCTCCGGGGCGGCGGGCCGGACCGGCACGGCTCCCGACACCCGAGGTCCGGTCGCCTCGTGCCCGGCCGTCCCGGGCCCAGCCCCCACCTAGCGTCCACCGCTGCCGTCCCCCATCGCTACCCAGCCCGACACCCGCATGCCTGCCCACGAGGCGTGCGCTCACTCCTCCGGCAGGAGGAGCGGCGCGATCTCGTCGAAGACGTCCCCGGGGCCGGGATTGGCCGGGTCGGTGGCGCCGCCGAGGTGGTGCACCACGCCCCATACCGCGTTGAGTGCGGTGGTGACCGCGCCCTCGGCGAATCCCGCCGTCCAGGAGACGTCGTCCCCGGCCAGGAAGAACCCGCGCTGACCGGCCGGGAAGCCGTCCTGCACGAACTGGGTGAACAGCCTCCGCTGATAGCGGTACTGTCCGGGCAGGTTCGCCTTGAAGGCGCCCATGAACAGCGGCTCGGTCTCCCAAGTCACCGTAACGGGCGGTCCGATGATATGCCTGCGGAGATTCACCGTGGGATAGATTTCCGCCATCCGCGCGAGCAGGACCTCCAGCCGCTCCTCGTCGCTGAGCGTGGCGAACTTCAGCGAGTCGTCGTTCCACGTGTACGACAGGCAGATGACGCCCGGCCGATCAGGGCCGCCCTGGTCGAACAGGTAGACCCCGCGCGGCGCACGGTCGGTGAGCGTCATGCTCATCATGTCCGCGCCGGTGGCGGGGTCGCGATCCAGCCAGAACGGCCGGTCCGTCAGGACGAACAGCTTCGAGGCGCCCATGTAGTGGGTCCGCTCCACCGCCGTCCAGTGCTGCTGGGAGAGCAGGGCCGGGTCGCACGCGACCCGGTTCAGCAGTGTCCACACGTGCGGTGTGAAGACCACCGCCGCGTAGCGCTCCGACACCCCGTCGGCGTCCGTCACCTCCACGCCGTCGCCGGCCCGGCGCAGCGCCCGCACCCCGGGACGCGGCCGCCCGCCGTGCAGGGTGGCCAGCGAAGTACCGGCCGGCCAGTGCCCGCCCGGGCCGGCCGGGCGCGTCCACAGCCCGTCCACGAACCCGCCGGTCCCGCCGACCAGCCGCACCTGGTCCTGGTCGGCGCCGGTGAACACCACCCGCAGCACCTCCAGGATCGAGTTGGGGAAGTCGGTGTCCCAGCCGCCGGTGCCGAATCCCACCTGTCCGAAGATCTCCCGGTGCCGGAACGAGCGGAAGTACGGCGAGGCCGCCAGGAAGCCGTAGAAGGACTGGTCGTCCAGGGTGCGCACCATCCGGTTCCACACCGCCTTCAGCAGCGGGGCGTCGCGCCGACGGACGGAGGCCTCCACCACCGCCAGCTCGGCCTGCTCCAGCAGCGTCTTCTCCCAGGCGTCCGACACCTCCCGGTACACCGGCGGCAGGTCCTCCGCCGTCCGCGCCACCCGGTGCTCGCCGTTCAGGTGCACCAGGGTGCTCGGGGTGTGCGCCGACAGCGGGTTGGGGAACGGACTGGTCTCCAGACCGAGCGCGTCCACGTAGTGGAAGAGCGCCCGCGCCGACTGCGGGAAGCGCATCGCGCCCATCTCGGCCGAGACTGCCGGATCCGCCGGGAAGGGCACCGCCCGCATCCGGCCGCCCAGCTCCCCGGCCTCGTACACCACCGGGCGCAGGCCCAGCCGCAGCAGCTCGTAGCCGGCCACCAGGCCCGCAACGCCGCCGCCCACCACCGCGACCGGCGTGCCGCGCCGCTCGGCCGGCACCCGGCCGAGCCCGGCCGGATGAGCCAGCCAGTCGTCGTAGGCGAACGGGAAGTCGGGGCCGAACATCGTCAGCGGGGCGGTCAGTTCACGCGAGAACGCGCCGGTACCGGGAGACATGGGACACCTTTCGGGGCCCAGCCCACAGGGTCAGCCCAGTCGGGCGGGCAGACCCTCGTAGAGCTCGGGACGCCGGTCGTGGAGATAGGGAGTGTCGGCGCGCGCCTTCGCCACCACGGCCGGGTCGACGTCCGCCAGCAGCAGACCCTCGACGGGTTCCTCCAGGGTCACCCGCGTGCCGTCCGGCGCGGCCACCGTGGTCAGCCCGCAGAAGTCCAGGCCGCCGTGCGCGCCGATCCAGTTGCTGTACGCCACGTACAGCTGGCTCTCGAAGGCCCGGGCCGGCACCAGGGTCCTGGCGACGACGTCCCAGGGCCGCATCAGCGCCGTCGGCACCAGCAGCAGCTGGGTGCCGGCCATCGCGTGCGCCCGCACCGGTTCGGGGAACTCCACGTCGTAGCAGACCAGCAGCCCCACGGTCAGCCCGCCGAGGCGGGCCTGCACCACGCCGCGGTCGCCCGGGGCGAAGCGGGAGGCGTCCACGTCGCCGAACAGGTGCGCCTTGCGGTAGGCCGCGAGGGTGCCGCCGTCCGGGCCCACCAACCGGGCCGCGTTGTAGACGCCGGTGCCGTCGTCCTCCGGCCAGCCGTGCACCACGGCGATGCCGAACTCCCGGGCGACCGCGGAGACGGCCGCGCAGTGCGGGCCGTCCACCGGCCCGGAGGCCTCGGCCAGGTTGCCGGGCCGCAGCGGATAGCCGCCGAGGGTCATCTCCGGCGCGACCAGCAGCTCGGCGCCCGCCTCGGCGGCCCGGCGGGCCGCCTCCCGCAGCCGCGCCACCAGGTGCGGGACGTCGGGGGAGCCGCACGCGGCCTGCCAGCAAGCAATCCTCATCGCGTGCGTCCTCAGGTAGCGGGTGCCGTCGTCCCCGGGCGTCGTTCGCCGCCACCGACGCTAGGCGGACGCCGCCCGCCCCGACAACCCCTGGTCAGCGAGGGTCCGCCGCGGCCGCCGGCCTAGGGGCCGCAGGGGTGCCGACAGGGGTGGCGGCCGCCCCGGCCGGCGCGGTTGTGTTCCACCGGGACCCCTGCCCCCGGCACCGCCGGCCGGCCCCGTCCCGTCCCGAACCGCCGACAGAACGGGCTGACATGACGACCGGTGAGCCGGGGAGCAACGCACTCGTCTTCCCCGCCATGGGCCCCTCGCGCTTCGCCGACTTCGGCCGCTTCATGGTGGTCAACGCCGGCGCGCGGAAGTACTTCGCGGCCGCCGACGAGGTGCTCGGCCACAGCGTCTTCGACGCGCTGCGCGACAGCGACGACGACTACTCCGAGACCGCGCAGGTGGCCTCCTTCGTCGCCTCGCTGGCCCTGGTCGAGTGGGGTCTGGCCACCGGCCGGCAGGAGCCGGCCGACTACTGCGCCGGCGTCAGCTTCGGCAAGTCGGCGGCCGCCGCGCACGCCGGCGTGCTGCCCTTCGAGGAGGCCGTAAGCCTGGTCGCCGAGACCGCCCGCTGCGAGGCCGCGTACTTCACCGAGCACCACCGCGACATCGTCACCCACTCCTTCGTCAAGATCGGCCCGGAGCTGCTCGACGAGCTGCTCGCCGAACTCGCCGACGCCGGGGAGTGGTACGAGGTCTCCTCCCGGCTCGACCACGATCTCTGCATGGTCTCGCTCTCCGAACGGGCCCTGGACGGCTTCAAGCGCCGTATCGGCGACAGCGGGGGCTACTCCCTGTACACGATGCGCCCGCCCGCGCACGCGAGCATCTTCGGCCCGCTGCGCGACCGCGTCGAGCAGGACGTCCTCGCCCGCTACCGGCTGCGCGACCCGCGCGTGCCGATCGTCTCCGACCAGGACGGCTCGCTGGTGGAGAGCGCCTCGCAGGCCTCGGCCTGGCTGCTCGGCGGATTCGTCCGCCCGATGAACTGGCCCGGCGTGGTGGCCACCCTGGCCGGCCTCGGCGTCGACCGGATCACCATCGTCGGACGCGACCGGCTGCTGCGCCGGCTGCGCTGCACCGTCGACAACTTCAGCACCAGCACGCTCGCCCCCGAAACGGCACTCACACCAGCCGCCTGACCGGCCGTCGGCGCACACGCGCGGCCGAGCGGCCCCGAGGAAGGCACCACCCCTTGACGAACCACCCCGGTGCGGCGGACGGCACGCTCTTCGCGACCAGTGACCTGCACATCGGCTACCAGGAGAACCGCGCGATCGTCGAGGGCCTGCGCCCGCACGGCCCGCGCGACTGGCTGATCGTCGCCGGTGACATCGGCGAGATCGCGGCCGACGTGGAGTGGGCCCTCGGCGTCCTCGCCGAGCGCTTCGCCACCGTCGTCTGGGCACCCGGCAACCACGAACTGTGGACGCACCCCTCCGACCCGGTCGCGCTGCGCGGCGTCGCCCGCTACGAGCACCTGGTGCGCATCTGCCGCGGCCTCGGCGTGCACACCCCGGAGGACCCCTACCCGCTCTGGCACGGGGAGGGCGGCCCGGTGCGGATCGCGCCGCTGTTCGTCGGCTACGACTACACCTTCCTGCCGCCGGGCACCCGGACCAAGGCGCAGGCCCTGGCCCGGGCCCACGAGAGCGGCGTGGTCTGCTCCGACGAGTACCTGCTGCACCCCGACCCCTACCCGAGCCGCGAGGCCTGGTGCCGGGCCCGGGTGGCGGCCACCGAACGCCGGCTCGCGGCGGAGGACCCGGCGGTGCCGACCGTCCTGGTCAACCACTACCCGCTGGTGCGCACCCCGACCGACGTCCTGTACTACCCCGAGTTCGCCCAGTGGTGCGGCACCACCGCCACAGCCGACTGGCACACCCGGTTCCGCACGGCGGCCGTCGTCTACGGGCACCTGCACATCCCGCGCAGCACCCGCTACGACGGCGTCCGCTTCGAGGAGGTGTCGGTCGGCTACCCGCGCGAGTGGCGCCGACGCGGACCGGGCGCGCCGGCCGGGCTGACCCGGATCCTGCCCGAGCGGGGTGCCCGGTGATCGAACGGATCCTGCCCGACGGGGTCGCGGTGGCGGAGTCCACCGGGGTGCTGCCGACCGCGGCCGCCGAGGCGCCGGAGCTCTTCCCCGAGGAGCAGGAGCACATCGCGGCGTCGGTGCCGCTGCGGCAGGCGGAGTTCCGGGCGGTCCGGGCCTGCGCCCGACGCGCCCTGGCCGCCCTCGGCCGCCCGGCCGTCCCGCTGGTGCCCGGTCCGCGCGGGGAACCCCGCTGGCCGGACGGCCTGGTCGGCAGCATGACGCACTGTGCCGGCTACCGCGCGGCCGCCCTGGCCCCGGCCGACCGCCTGCTCAGCCTCGGCATCGACGCCGAGTCCGACCTGCCGCTGCCCGAGGGCGTCCTGGAGGCGATCGGCCGCCCGGAGGAGCTGCCGCAGCTCGCCGCCCTGCGCCGCGCGCGGCCCGAGCTCCACCCGGACCGGCTGCTGTTCAGCGCGAAGGAGAGCGTCTACAAGGCGTGGTTCCCGCTGACCGGGCTGATGCTCGACTTCACCGAGGCGACCCTGGTGCTCTCTCCGGACGGCATCTTCACGGCACGGCTGCTCGTCCCCGGCCCGGTGGTGGCCGGGCGCCGGCTGCCCGGCTTCCGGGGGCGTTGGCTGGCCGCGTCCGGCCTGGTCCTGACGGCGATCGCCGTGCCGCGGCCCTGAACGTCCAGCACGGTTGCGGTGAAGGGGAGTTGACGGACCGGGGCGACCCCGCAGGGGTGGGGGCGGATAGGGGTACTGCAGCCGCCGACCCGTCGGTAACGTCCCGGACGTGGCGGAGCTCCGGCGATCCCGGCCGGGCCCCGACCGCCGGTCGTGCGGCGCGCCCGGCGCCACGGGCGCCCGACCCAAGGCCGCGTCAGCCGACTGCCGCGGACCTCCCCCTCGGCCCCGGATCCGACGCCCGCGCGCCGCAGTGGCGGGCGCGCCCCCTCGGTGGCCGCCGAGTACGAGAAGGAAGAGTGAGCCGATGGCGGCAAAGATCTTTGCGGAGGACTCGGCGGCGACGCTCGCCGAGTTCGAGCAGGACACCCTGAGGGTCGCGCAGGTGCTGCGCGAGCGCGGCGTCGGACTCGGCAGCCGGGTGCTGCTGAAGGCCGGGAACTCCGTGAGCTACGTCTCCGTGCTCTTCGCCCTGATGCACCTGGGCGCCTCGGTCGTCCTGGTGGACCAGCAGGAGAAACGAGAGGCGACCGGCTCGATCATCCGCCGCGCGGGCACCAAGCTGGTGCTGGTGGACGACGACGCGCCGGTCCCGCCGGAGGCCGATCCGGTCCACCTCTACGAGCTGATCTCCGTCGCCCCCGAGGTCAGGGTGACGGATCAGCACCTGGACTTCGGCGCCTGGTGCGACCTCGACGACGCACTGATCATGTGGTCCTCCGGCTCGACCGGCGCACCCAAGGGCATCGTCAAGAACGGCGGCCGGTTCCTGAAGAACCTGGAGCGCAACGCCCACCACATGGGCCACACCGCGGAGGACGTGCTCCTGCCGCTGCTGCCGTTCTCGCACCAGTACGGCCTGTCGATGGTGCTGATCGCGTGGATCGTGCAGGGCTCGCTGGTCATCGCCCCCTACAAGCGCCTGGACCGGGCGCTGCGGATGGCCGGCCCCTCCGGGGCCACCGTGCTGGACGCCACCCCGGCGACCTACCGCAGCATCCTGGGCATCCTGCGCCAGAGGCCCGTCCTGGAGCGCTCGCTCGGCGCCGTCCGGATGTTCTGCAGCGGCGCCGCCCCGCTCGACCAGTCGCTCACCGACCTGTACGTCGAGCGTCTCGGCCTGCCGCTGCTCGACAGCTACGGCAGCACCGAGGCCGGCAACGTCGCGTTCGCCACCGCCGACAACGCGGTCTCCTGCGGCCGGGTCATGGACGGCCTGCGGATCCGGGTCGTCGACGACGAGGACCGCGAGGTGCCGGCCGGAGTCGTCGGCGAACTGCTCGTCGAGACACCGGACGTGATGATCGGCTACCTGACGGACGAGGGCGGCATCGACCCGGTCGCCCAGGACGTCTTCCGCACCGGCGACCTCGGCTACCTGGACGCCGACGGCAACCTCTTCGTCCTCGGACGGAAGTTCGCCGTGCACCGCAACGGCCACACGCTCTACCCGGAGATCGTCGAGCGCAAGGCCGCCGCCGGGGGCTGCGCCACCCGCATCGTCGCGCTACCGGACGAGCGGCGCGGCAGCAGCCTGGTGTTCTTCGTCGAGGACGAGCAGCTGCGCGACGCCGCCCACTGGCGGGCGGTGCTGGGCGAGCTGCTGCCCGTCTACGAGCAGCCGAACCGGGTGGTCGTCGTGGAGGGCTTCCCGCTCAACCGCAACGGCAAGCCGGACAAGCGCCGGATGTCCGAGCTCGCCCTCGCCGGCGCGGGCCCGGCGGCGCCGGACGCCTGAGCCGGGTCGGCTCGGCGGGGCCGCCGTCCGGCACCCGGACGGTGGCCCCGCCGCGCGTCCGGCCGCGGCCGCCCGGTCAGTCCAGCAGCCCGCGCTCCATCGCGGCCAGCACCGCCGCCGTCCGGTCGGACACCTCCAGCTTGCGGAAGATCCGCAGCAGGTGCGTCTTCACCGTCGCCTCGCCGATGTGCAGTTCGCGGCCGATGTCGGCGTTGGTCAGACCCCGGCCGACCAGCTGCAGCACCTCGCGCTCGCGCGCCGACACCGGCGGCGCCTCCTGCGCCCGCGCCCGGAACAACCGGCCCGCGACGGCGGGGGAGAGCACCGTCTCGCCGCGGGCGGCGGCCCGCACCGCGTCGATCAGGTCGCTGCGCGAGGTGCCCTTCAGCAGGTAGCCCGCCGCGCCCGCCTCGACCGCGCGCAGGATGTCCGCGTCGCTCTCGTACGTGGTCACCACCACCACGCGAGGGCGACGCGAGTGCGCCAGGATGCGCGCGGTCGCGGTGACGCCGTCCATCGTGCCCATCCGAAGGTCCATCAGCACCACGTCCGGGTCGAGCGAGGCGGCGAGCACCACCGCCTCCTCGCCGCCGCCGGCCGTCCCCGCGACGGCGATCCCCGGCGCGGACTCCAGCATCGCCGACAGGCCCTCGCGGACCACGGGGTGGTCGTCCGCGATCAGCACGGTGATCGCCCGGGCAGCGGGGGCGGGCGGCGTCATCGGTTCCCTCCGTCGGGATCGTCGCGGGTGCTGTCGTCGGGCCGGGCCGGGCCGACGGTGCCGAGCGGCACCCGGACGTCCACCACCGTCCCGAAGCCGGGCCTGCTGGACACCCGGGCGGTGCCGCCGGTCTCCGCGAGCCGGGCCCGCAGTCCGCGCAGCCCGTACCCCTCGGTCGGCCCCGCGGTGTCGAACCCGCAGCCGTTGTCGGTGACCGTCAGCCGCACCTCGCCGTCCGTGAACTCGGTCCGCAGCGCGACCCGTCGGGCGCCCGCGTGCTTGCGGACATTGGCCAGCGACTCCTGCGCGGCGCGCAGCAGCACCACCGCGACCGCCGTCGGCAGCGGGAACTCGGTGCCCTCGGCGGTGTAGTCGACGGTCAGCCCGGTCTCGGCGGCGAACGCCCCGCCCCGGCGCCGCAGCGCCTCGCCCAGCGAGTCGCCGCGCAGCGCCGCCGGGGTGAGCGCGGCGACGAAGCCGCGGGTCTCCGCCAGGTTGTCGACGGCGGACCTGGCGGCCAGTGCGAGGTGCCGCCGGGCCAGCTGCGGGTCGTCCTCCAGCTCCGCCTCCGCGGTCTGGATCAGCGCGATGATGCTGGTCAGGCCCTGGGCCACGGTGTCGTGGATCTCGCGGGCCAGGCGTTCGCGCTCGGCGGCGATCCCGGCCTGGCGCGACAGCCGGGCCTCCCGCTCCCGGCTGCGCTCCAACTCATCGATCAGCCGGCCGCGTTCGCGGCTCTGTTCGATCACCCTGGTGATCCACAGGCCCAGCAGCACGGTCAGCGCGATCCCCAGCAGGGTCAGCGGCAGCACGCCGAGCACCTCGGGGCCGAGCCGTCCGCTGCTGACCCACACCAGGGCGGGCGGCACCAGGTTGGCGCAGAGCACCACCGCGATCCCGAGCGAGGACGGCAGGCTCATCAGCAGCATCGGGCAGACGGCGAACAGTGCGAAGGCGGCGGCCAGGTCGAGGACGGCGGCCACCGCGAACAGCGTGAGCAGACCGGCCGCGAACCAGCGGCTGCGGGGCGGCCGTTCGCCGCCGCGCAGCAGTGGCCGCCCGAACGCGGCGTACCAGGGCACCATCAGGGTCAGTGCGGCGACCGCGCCGGCGACCCGGCCCGGCGCGGCCTGCGAGGTGAGTAGCAGCCCGGCGGTGACGAGGTAGCAGAGCCCGAAGTAGGCGTCCCACAGGCCGGCCCAACGGGCCATCGGATCCTGTCGGAAGGCCGCCTGCGCGCCGTCGGCGCGGACGTCCGGCGCACCCGGCGCACCCGGGTCGGGCGGGTCGGAGGGGACGGGACGGACGGCGGCGGGGGGCTGGTCGGGCAGGGCACGGGCTGGCACGCTGACCAGTCCTACCACGCGCCCTCCGCCGCGTGCACCCGCCGACCGGCGGCCCGTCGGCCGGGCCGGTCCGCGCCGCGCCGTCGCCCCGGGTGTCCACCGACCGGTGGACACCCGGTCCGTCCACCGGTTGTTCCGGCGCCCGCGCCGCGTCCCTAGCGTGGAGATCAGCGAGGACGAACCGCGTTCCTCGACGGACGATCCTCGGGAGCCGCACCACATGAGCGGGTTCACCACCACCCTGGTGGTCAGCGGGACGGTGCTGGCCGTCATCCTGGCCAGCGACCTCGGCCGACGCCGGGTCACCACCATGCGCCTGATCCGGCCGCTGATCGCGGTGGCCGCCGTGATGGTGCTGTTCTTCCACAGCCCGCAGCTGGCCGGCAACGACCTCTCGCTGCAACTGGTCGGCATCGGCATCGGCATCATCCTGGGCCTGACCGCCGGGGCGATGCTCCCCGGCGAGCTGGATTCCGACGGGAACGTGTACACCCGGGCGGGCCTGCTTTACGCATTGTTCTGGCTCCTGATGTCGGCGGCCCGGGTGGTCTTCGTCTACGGAATCGAGCACTGGTACACCGCCGATATCATCGAGTTCGCCATCAAGTACCGGATCAGCGGGCCCGACGTGTTCTCGAATTCGCTCGTGCTGATGGCACTCGCCACCGTACTCGTACGCACGGTCGTGGTGCTGAACCGCCGCCGACGCCTCCGGGTCACCATCCGATAGGAACAGGACAGGAAATGCCCTCATCCGAAGGACTCCGGCTGCGGCCGCCGCGGCACCGGGTGGAGCGCCGCGCCCTCGCCTGGTGGACGGTGCAGGCCTCGCTGATCCCCGTACCGCTCATCCTGGCCGCCGCCGCGCTCTACCTCCTGATCCCGCCGGCCCGGTTCGTCTTCGGGTGGGTGCTGCTCGCGGTCACCGTCCCCGGCGTCGCGTACATCGCGGTGATGCCGCAGTGGCGCTACCGGGTGCACCGCTGGGAGACCACCGACGAGGCCGTCTACACGGCCTCCGGCTGGCTCTGGCAGCGCTGGCGGGTCGCCCCGCTGTCACGGATCCAGACCGTGGACACCGTCCGCGGTCCGCTGGAGCAGCTGTTCGGGCTCGCCGGGATCAAGGTCACCACGGCCTCCGCCGCCGGCGACGTGACCATCCGCGGCATCGACCACCGCAGGGCCGTCGAGGTCGTCGAGCACCTGACCCGCACCACCCAGGCCACCCCGGGGGACGCCACATGAGTACCGAACCCGCAGGGCCCGAGCAGCCCGGCACGGCCGACTCCGTCGCCGACCCCGCCACCGTCCCCGGCCAGCGCGCCGGGACCGCGCCCGTCGACGGGCCGGAGGGCCCCGACTGGCAGCGGCTCAGCCTGCGCTCCGTCCCCGTCCACCTCAGCTGGCTGCTCGCCCCCGCCGCCACCGCGGCCGGCACCGCGCTGGGCGGCCACGGCACGCCGAACCTGCAGGCCCTGATCACGGTCGCCTCGCTCACCATCGCCTTCGGGGTGGTCGCCGGCATCAATCTGATGCGCTGCCTCACCACCCGCTACCGCGTCACCCACGACCGGCTGGAGGTCCACAAGGGCCTGCTGTTCCGCAGCCGCCGCACCGTCCTGCTGGGGCGGATCCGCAACGCCGACGTCACCGCCAAGCCGCTGCAGCGCCTCGCCGGCCTCGCCGCGGTCACCGTCGGCGTCGCCGCCGTCGGCTCCTCGGGCGGCTCGCTCACCCTGGACGGCGTCACCCGCGACCAGGCCGCCGCGCTCCGCCGGGACCTGCTCAACCGGCGCGCGGCGCTGCTCGCCGCCGGCCACGACGGGCAGGTCGAACAGGCCGCCGACGACACGATCGCCGCCTTCGACCCGTCCTGGACCCGCTACGCCCCGCTGACCGTCTGGGGCGTCGGCGGCCTGTTCGCCGTGCTCGGCGCCGCCTACCGCACCCTGCACGAGATGCAGGTCGACCCGCTGGAGCTGGGCGTCGTCCGCAGCGCGGCCGACGCCTTCACCGCTGTGCCCGTCTGGGTCGCCGTCCCGGTCACCCTGCTGGCCGTCGCCGCCGTCGGCACCGCCGGCGCGGTGGCCCTGTACGTCGAGGGCTGGTCCGGCTTCCGGCTGGCCCGCGAGGAGGGCGGCATTCTGCGGGTGCGGCGCGGACTGTGGATCCACCGGTCGGTCTCCATCGAGGAGCGGCGCCTGCGCGGCGTCGAGCTGGTCGAGCCGCTGCTGCTGCGCTCGGGCGGCGGCGCCCGGCTCCAGGCCGTCGCCGGCGGACTCGGCTCGGCCGAGGAGAACCGCTCCCGCGGGGCCCTGATGCCGCCCTCACCGCGTTCCGAGGTGCTCCGGGTCGCCGCCGCGGTGCTCGGCGACGACCGGTCGCCGACCGAGCGCGCCGACCTGCACCGCCACCCCCGCCGGGCGCTGCGCCGCAGGCTCAACCGGGCCCTGCTGGTCGTCCTGCCGGTGGTCGGCGCGGTGGCGCTGCCGGGCATCTGGCTGCCCGCCTTCCTGGTCGCCGCCGGGATCAGCGCCGCCGTGCTGCTGCCCGCCGGCGCCCTGCTCGCCGCCGACGCCCACCGCGCCCTCGGCCACGGCCTCACCGGCCCCTACCTGGTGGCCAGGTCGGGCACCTTCGTCCGCCGCACCGTCGCCCTCCGGCGCGAGGGCGTGATCGGCTGGACGGTCTCCCGCTCCTACTTCCAGCGCCGTGCCGGGCTGCTCACCCTGGGGGCCGCCACCGCGGCCGGTGCGGGCGTCTACCGGGTGCGCGACGTCGCCGAGGGGGAGGGGCTGGCCTTCGCCGAGGAGGCCGTGCCCGGGCTCCTCGCGCCGTTCCTGGTCCGCGACTGACCGGACCGGCACCCGGCTCACCCGGGTCGCGGCCCGGGGTGAACGTCCCGCACCCCGGTGCCCCACTCGGGCGCGAGTTCCGGTGGCCCGCTTTACCGGCCCGCCGGGACGCGCTAGCGTGGCCCGATTGTGGGTGAGGAATTCGCCGGGCGCATTCCGCGATTTCCTCCCGGTCGGCACCCCCGAGAATTCCTAGGGGTAGCCGGCCGAAATCGTAGGGGTGCTGAGGGGCCCCGTAAGGGGTTATCCGGCGGCGCATTCCCGTGCCACGCTGGCCAACGGTGTTTGATACCGTCAGCCGGGTAGTGGAGCGCGCGATGATGAACCAGTCCGAGGAATTCATTCCGGAGCCGGCCGGCGCGGATGTCGCAAATTCGGACGGCGTCTCGTCCTGGCGCGCGCGGCTCGCCGACTCCTCCGAGGCCGAGCAGCAGCGGACCGTCCTGAGCCTCGTCCTGGACCGCGCCAGGGAGGCGCTGCGCGGCCGCTCCGGCGCCGCCGTCGACGCCGACCGGCCCTTCCTGGAACTGGGCTTCGACTCGCTCGCCGCCGTGGACCTGCACAGCAGGCTCACCGCCGCCACCGGGCTGCGCCTGCCGGTCACCCTGGTGTTCGACCACCCGACCCCGGCCTCGCTCGCCCGCCACCTGCGTGCCGAACTGCTCGGCCTGGCCGCCGAGTCGGAGCCGCTGCCGGCCTCCGTCGGCGCCTCCGACGAGCCCATCGCCATCGTGGCGATGGCCTGCCGCTTCCCCGGCGACGCCCGCAGCCCCGAACAGCTGTGGCAGCTGGTCGCCGACGAGGTCGACGCCGTCTCCCCGTTCCCGACCAGCCGCGGCTGGGACCTCGCCGGCCTCTTCGACGACGACCCCGACCGGGCCGGCACCTCGTACGCGCGCGAGGGCGGCTTCCTGCACGACGCCGACGAGTTCGACCCCGGCTTCTTCGCCATCTCGCCGCGCGAGGCGCTCGCCATGGACCCGCAGCAGCGCCTGCTGCTGGAGACCGCCTGGGAGGCGTTCGAACGCGCCGGCATCGACCCGACCGGCCTGCGCGAGTCCCGCACCGGCGTCTTCATCGGCGCCGAGGCCCAGGAGTACGGCCCCCGGCTGCACGAGGCCGCTGACGGCATGGAGGGCTACCTCGTCACCGGCAACGCCGCCAGCGTCGCCTCCGGCCGGATCTCCTACACCTTCGGCTTCCAGGGCCCCGCCGTCACCGTCGACACCGCCTGCTCCTCCTCGCTGGTCGCCCTCCACCTGGCCGTACAGTCGCTGCGCCGCGGCGAGTGCGGCGTCGCGCTGGCCGGCGGCGCGGCCGTGATGGCCGGACCGGGCTCCTTCGTCGCCTTCAGCCGCCAGCGGGGCCTGGCTCCAGACGGCCGCTGCAAGCCCTTCGCCGAGGCCGCAGACGGCACCGCCTGGGGCGAGGGCGTCGGCATGCTCCTCGTCGAGCGGCTCTCCGACGCGCGGCGCAACGGCCACCCGGTGCTGGCGGTCGTCCGCGGCTCGGCGATCAACCAGGACGGCGCGTCCAACGGCCTCACCGCACCCAACGGCCCCTCCCAGCAGCGGGTGATCCGCCAGGCCCTCGCCGACGCCGGCCTGACCGCCGCCGACGTGGACGCCGTCGAGGCGCACGGCACCGGCACCACCCTCGGCGACCCGATCGAGGCCCAGGCCCTGCTCGCCACCTACGGCCAGGACCACACCGACGACCAGCCGCTCTGGCTCGGCTCCCTCAAGTCCAACATCGGCCACACCCAGGCCGCCGCCGGCATCGGCGGCATCATCAAGACCGTCATGGCGATGCGCCACGGCGTCCTGCCGCGGACCCTGCACGTCAACGAGCCTTCCCCGCACGTCGACTGGGCGTCCGGCGCGGTCGAACTGCTCACCGAGGCCCGCCCCTGGCCGGAGACCGGCCGCCCCCGCCGGGCCGCCGTCTCGTCCTTCGGCTTCAGCGGCACCAACGCCCACGCCGTCCTCGAACAGGCCCCGCAGACCTCGGAGATCCCGGCCGCCGAACCCGCCACCCGCGCGCCCGCGGCGCTGCCCTGGGTGCTCTCCGCCCGGACCCCGGAGACGCTGCGCGCGCAGGCCCGCCGGCTCGCCGCCCACCTCGACGCGCACCCCGAGCACCGCCTCGCCGACCTCGGCCACTCCCTCGCCACCACCCGCACCGCCTTCGAGCACCGCGCCGTCGTGGTCGCCGGCGAGCGGGACGGCTTCCGGCGCGCCCTGGACGCCCTCGCCGACGGCCTCGGCGCCCCCGGCCTGCTCCAGGGCAGCACCGCCCCAGGGCGCACCGCCTTCCTCTTCACCGGCCAGGGCAGCCAGCGGCTCGCCATGGGCCGCGAACTCTACGAGACGTACCCGGTCTTCGCCCGCGCCCTCGACCAGGCCGCCGGCCACCTCGACCTCCAGCTCGAACGGCCGCTGCGCGAGGTGCTGTTCGCCGCCGAGGGCACCCCCGAGGCCGAGCTGCTGCACCGCACCGCCTACACCCAGCCCGCCCTGTTCGCCGTCGAGGTCGCCCTCCACCGGCTCGTCGAGTCCTGGGGCCTGCGTCCCGACGCCGTCGCCGGACACTCCATCGGCGAGTTCGCGGCCGCGCACGCCGCCGGCGTGCTCACCCTCGCCGACGCCGCCCTGCTGGTCGCCGCCCGCGGCCGCCTGATGGAGGCACTGCCGGCCGGCGGCGCCATGGCCGCCGTCCAGGCCACCGAGGACGAGATCCGCACCACCCTCGCCGGCCGCGAGGCCGCCGTCGCCGTCGCCGCGGTCAACGGCCCCGCCTCCGTCGTCGTCGCCGGCGACGAGGACGCCGTCCTCGCCGTCGCCGCCCACTGGGCCGAGCAGGGCCGCAAGACCCGCCGCCTGACGGTCAGCCACGCCTTCCACTCGCCCCACATGGACGCCGTGCTGGCGGAGTTCCGCCGCTGCGCCCAGGCCGTCTCGTACGCCGAACCCAAGGTCCCGCTCGTCTCCACCCTCACCGGCCGGACCGTCACCGCTGAGGAGATCGGCGACCCCGAGTACTGGGTGCGCCACGTCCGCGAGGCCGTCCGCTACTGCGACGCCGTCCGGACCCTGGAGGCCCAGGGCGTCACCACCTACCTGGAGCTCGGTCCCGAGGGGGTGCTCTCCTCGACGGGCCCGGACTGCCTCGCCGACCCGGACGCCGCCGTGTTCGTCCCGCTGCTGCGCGGCGACCGCCCCGAGGTGCACACCGCGACCGCCGCACTCGGCCAGGCCCACATCCGGGGCGCCGCCCCCGACTGGGACGCCGTCTTCGCCGGGCAGGGCGCCCGCCGTGTCGACCTGCCCACCTACGCCTTCGAACAGGAGCGCTTCTGGCTCGCGCCCGGCTCCGACGGCGGTGACGTCACCGCCGTCGGCCTCGGCGCCGTCGACCACCCCCTGCTCGGCGCCGCCGTCGCGCTCGCCGACGGCGACGGCATCCTGTTCACCGGACGGATCGCCCTCGACACCCACCCCTGGCTGGCCGACCACGCCGTGCAGGGCAGCGTCCTGCTCCCCGGCACCGCCTTCGTCGAACTCGCCGTCCGCGCCGCCGAACAGGCCGGCTGCGGCCTCGTCGAGGAACTCACCCTGGAGGCGCCGCTACTGCTGCCCGACCGGGGCGGCGTCCACCTGCAGATCGTGGTCGGCGGCGCCGACCGGACCGGCAGCCGCACCCTCTCCCTGCACTCGCGGCCCGAGCACGCCGACGCCGACGAGCCCTGGACCCGCCACGCCGGCGGCCTGCTCGCCCCCGCCGCCGACCCGGCCGGACCCGACCTCGCCGCCTGGCCCCCCGCCGACGCCCGGCCCGTCGACGTCCAGGACGTCCGCGCGCGGCTCACCGACGCGGGCTTCGGCTACGGACCGGCCTTCCAGGGCCTGCGCGCCGTCTGGCTGCGCGGCACCGAGATCCTCGCCGAGATCGACCTGCCCGAGCCCGCCCTCGACGGCGCCGACCGCTACGGCCTGCACCCCGCCCTGCTCGACGCCGCCCTGCACGCCCTCGGCGCGGACACCGACGACGACGCCGTCCGCGGCGGCCTGCCGTTCTCCTGGCACGGCGTCACCCTGCACGCCGCCGGCGCCACCGCGCTGCGCCTGCGCGCCACCGTCCTCGGCCGCGGCGAGGTCGCCCTCGAAGCGGCCGACGCCACCGGGCAGCCCGTCCTGTCGGTGCGGTCCCTGGCGCTGCGCGAGATCTCCGCCGAGCAGCTCGACGCCGCCCGCGCCGCCCGCAGCGACGCACTGTTCCGTGTCGAGTGGACGGCCCTGCCGGTCTCCGCCGCCACCACCGGCCGCTGGGCCGTCCTCGGCGCCGCCACCCCCGAGCTCGCCGCCCTCGGCGCCGAGCAGTACCCCGACCCGGCCGCCCTCACCGCCGCCGTCGAGGCCGGCCGCGCTGCCCCCGACGCGGTGTTCCTGCCCGTCGGCCCCGTCGACGCCGAGCAACCGGACGACCCGGCCGCCCTCCGCGCCGCCCTGCACCGGGCACTCGACGCGGCCCGGCAGTGGCTCGCCGACGACCGCCTCGGCGCCGCCCGCCTCGTCCTCACGACCGGCGGCACGGCCGACGGCCCCGGCGCCCTCGCCCGCGCCGCCGTCCGCGGCCTGATCCGCTCCGCCCAGCTGGAGCACCCCGACCGGCTCGTCCTGCTGGACCTCGACGCGCACGGCATCCCCGGCGAGGTCCTGGCCGGCGCCCTCGCCTCCGGCGAACCCGAACTCGCGGTCCGCGAGGGCGCGGTGCACGTCCCCCGGCTCGCCCGGGCGCGTACCGCCGCCGACCCGGCCGGGGCCGGCGCCGCCCCCGCGTTCGGCCCCGACGGCACCGTCGTGGTCACCGGCGCCTCCGGTGCCCTCGGCACCCTGGTCGCCCGCCACCTGGCGGCCGAGCACGGCGTCCGCAGCCTGCTGCTGCTCTCCCGCCGCGGCGCCGACGCCCCCGGCACCGCCGAACTCCTCGCCGACCTCGCCGAGCACGGCGCCGAGGCCACCGTCACCGGCTGCGACGTCTCCGACCGCGCAGCCCTCGCCGCCGCACTCGCCGGACACCGGCTCACCGGCGTCGTCCACACCGCGGGCGTCCTCGACGACGGCGTCCTCGACGCCCTCACCCCCGAGCGCCTCGACACCGTCCTGCGGCCCAAGGCCGACGCCGCCCTCCACCTCCACGAGCTGACCGCCGACCAGCCGCTCACCGCCTTCGTCCTCTTCTCCTCCAACGCCGGTGTGCTCGGCGGCCTCGGCCAGGCCAACTACGCGGCCGCCAACGCCGTCCTCGACGCCCTCGCCGAACACCGTCGCGCCACCGGGCTGCCCGCCACCTCCCTCGCCTGGGGCCCGTGGGCCGACGGCGGGATGGCCGCCGGTCTCGACAGCGCGGACCTGCAGCGCCTCGCCCGCAGCGGCCTGACCGGCCTCGCCGACGACGAGGGCCTCGCCCTCTTCGACACCGCCACCGCGACCGCTGAACCGGTGCTCGTCCCGATGCGCCTGGACCTCGCCGCGCTGCGCGCCCAGGCCGCCGCCGGCACCCTCCCCGCCCAGCTGCGCGGCCTCGTCCGCACACCCACCCGGCGGACCGCCCGCGCCGGCCGCTCCGGCGGCACGGACCTGATGCGCCGCCTGGCCGGCCTCTCCGACGCCGAGCTCGACCGCGAACTCCTAGAACTGCTGCGCGTGCGGGTCGCCGCCGTGCTCGGCCACGCGTCCTCCGACACCATCGACGCCGGCCGGGCCTTCAACGAGCTCGGCTTCGACTCGCTGACCTCCGTCGAACTGCGCAACGAGCTGAACGCCGCCACCGGGCTGCGCCTGCCGCCCACGCTGATCTTCGACCACCCGACCCCCGCCGCGCTCGCCGCCCACCTGCGCACCGAGATCGCCGGCGCCGCGGAGCAGTCCGCCCTTCCCGCGGCCGCCCCCGCCCGCCGCGACGACGAGCCGATCGCCATCGTCGGCATGGCCTGCCGCTACCCCGGCGGCGTCTCCTCGCCCGAGGAGCTGTGGCAGCTCGTCACCGGCGGCGTCGACGCGATCTCCGCGTTCCCGTCCGGCCGCGGCTGGGACCTCGACCACCTCTTCGACCCCGACCCGGACCACCCCGGCACCTCGTACGCCGACCAGGGCGGCTTCCTGCACGGCGCCGGCCTGTTCGACGCCGCGTTCTTCGGCATCTCGCCGCGCGAGGCGCTCGCCATGGACCCGCAGCAGCGCCTGCTGCTGGAGACCTCCTGGGAGGCGTTCGAGCGGGCCGGCATCGACCCGGCGACGCTGCGCGGCAGCCGGACCGGCGTCTTCGCCGGCGTGATGTACCACGACTACGCGACCCGGCTCGGCGCCGTCCCCGAGGGCGTCGAGGGCTACCTCGGCACCGGCACCTCCGGCAGCATCGCCTCCGGCCGCGTCTCCTACACCTTCGGCCTCGAGGGGCCGGCCGTCACCGTCGACACCGCCTGCTCCTCCTCGCTGGTCGCGCTGCACCTCGCCGTCCAGGCGCTGCGCCAGGGCGAGTGCACGATGGCCCTGGCCGGCGGTGTCACCGTCATGGCCACGCCCGAGGCGTTCGTCGACTTCAGCCGCCAGCGCGGCCTCGCCCGCGACGGCCGCTCCAAGTCCTTCTCCGCCGCCGCAGACGGCACCAGCTGGTCCGAGGGCGCGGGCATGCTCCTCGTCGAGCGGCTCTCCGACGCCCGCCGCAACGGGCACCCGGTGCTCGGCATCGTGCGCGGCTCGGCGATCAACCAGGACGGCGCCTCGAACGGCCTGACCGCCCCCAACGGCCCCTCCCAGCAGCGGGTCATCCGCCAAGCCCTCGCCGACGCCGGCCTGACCGCCACCGACGTGGACGCCGTCGAGGCGCACGGCACCGGCACCACCCTCGGCGACCCGATCGAGGCCCAGGCACTGCTCGCCACCTACGGCCAGGACCACACCGACGACCAGCCGCTCTGGCTCGGCTCCCTCAAGTCCAACATCGGCCACACCCAGGCCGCCGCCGGCGTCGCCGGCATCATCAAGATGGTCATGGCGATGCAGCACGGTACGCTGCCGCAGAGCCTCCACCTCGACGAGCCCTCGCCCAACGTCGACTGGGCGTCCGGCGCGGTCGAACTGCTCACCGAGGCCCGCCCCTGGCCGGAGACCGGCCGTCCGCGCCGCGCGGGCATCTCCTCCTTCGGCTTCAGCGGCACCAACGCCCACACCATCGTGGAGCAGGCCCCGGCCGCCGTCCGCACCCGGAAGCCCGCCGACCAGGCCCCGGCCGTCCAGCCGTGGGTGCTCTCCGCGAAGAGCGAGGACGCGCTGCGCGAGCAGGCCCGCGCCCTGCTGACCCACCTGGACCGCACCGCCGGCACGCCCGCGGAGGCGACCGATGGCGACATCGCCCTCTCGCTCGCCACCGGCCGCGCCGTCCTGGAGCACCGGGCCGCCGTCATCGCCGAGGACCGCGCCGACCTGCTGGCCGGCCTCGCCGCCCTGGCCGCCGGCGAGTCGAACGCCGACGTCCTGCAGGGCACCGTCACCGCCGGCCGCACCGCTTTCCTGTTCACCGGGCAGGGCAGCCAGCGGGCCGGCATGGCCGCGGAGCTGACGGCCGCCCACCCCGCCTTCGCGGCGGCCTTCGACGCGGTCTGCACCGAACTCGACCGCCACCTGGACCGCCCGCTGCGCGAGGCGATCGCCGACGAGGCACTGATCGGCGAGACCGGCTGCACCCAGCCGGCGCTGTTCGCCGTCGAGGTGGCGCTGTTCCGCCTCCTCGAGTCCTGGGGGGTCCGCCCGGACTACCTGGCCGGCCACTCGATCGGCGAGCTGGCCGCCGCCCACGTCGCCGGGGTGTTCTCGCTGGCGGATGCCGCGAAGCTGGTGGCAGCTCGTGGCCGGTTGATGCAGGCGCTGCCGCGCGGCGGTGCGATGGTCGCGGTGCAGGCCACCGAGGAGGAGGTGCTGCCGCTGCTGACCGAGGGCGTCGGCATCGCCGCCGTCAACGGCCCGAACTCCGTGGTGATCTCCGGTGCCGAGGACGCCGTCCAGGCCGTGGTCGCGCAGCTGGCGGGCCGCCGCACCAAGCGCCTGACCGTCAGCCACGCCTTCCACTCCCCGCTGATGGACGGCATGCTGGACGACTTCTGCGCCGTCGCCGAGCAGATCACCTACGAACTTCCGCGGATTCCGATCGTCTCCACCCTCACCGGCGCGCTCGCCTCGACCGAGCTGACCGACCCCGGGTACTGGGTGCGGCACGTCCGCGAGGCCGTCCGCTTCGCCGACGCCGTCTCCGTCCTGGAGGGCCGGGGCGTCCGCACCTACCTGGAACTGGGCCCCGACGGGGTGCTCTCCGGGATGGGCCAGGACTGCGTCACCGAGGACGCCCTCTTCACCCCGGCCCTGCGCGCCGGACGCCCGGAGACCCGCACCCTCACCACCGCCCTCACCCTGCTGCACCTGCGCGGGAGCGTCGTCGACTGGCCTGCCGTCTTCGCCGGCACCGGCGCGCGCCGGGTCGACCTGCCCACCTACGCCTTCCAGCGCCAGTGGTACTGGCTGGAGAACCTGGCCGCCCCCGCGCCCGCCGCGGCCGCGGTCGACGCCGTCGACGCCCGGTTCTGGGAGGCCGTCGACACCGGCGACCTCGACGCGCTCTCCAGCACTCTCGCCCTCAGCGGTGACCAGCCCCTCAGCTCGGTGCTCCCGGCCCTCTCCGCCTGGCGCCGCCGGACCCGCGAGCAGGCCACCACCGACGCCTGGCGCTACCGCGCTACCTGGAAGCCGATCGGCGAGGCCGCCACCGCGCTGACCGCCGGCGTCTGGCTGCTCGCCGTCCCGACCGGCTCGGCCGAGGGCACCGCCGTGCTCGGCACGGTGCGGGCCCTCACCGACCGCGGCGTGGACGTCCGCCCGATCGAGCTGGACGCCGCCCGCACCGACCGCTCGGGCCTGACCGAACTCCTCGGACAGCGCGTCGCCGACGGCGCAGCCGTCGCAGGCGTCCTGTCGCTGCTCGCCCTCGACGAGCGCCGGACCGACGGCGTGTCGACCGGCCTGCTGCTCACCACCCTGCTCGTCCAGGCGTTGGGCGATGCCGGGGTCGGTGCGCCGTTGTGGTGTGTGACGCGTGGGGCGGTGGCTACGGGTCGTTCGGAGCGGGTGGCGGATCCGGTGCAGGCGCAGGTGTGGGGTCTGGGCCGGGTGGTGGCCTTGGAGCATCCG
>NZ_JBVISA010000060.1:0-29098 GCF_055575755.1 Kitasatospora sp. NPDC034035
AGACCGCAGACTCCCGCCCACGACCAGCACGAGCACCCCGGAGAACCGTCACGCCAGCCCCTCCGACCAGCACGTTCGAAGATGGCGAAGGCTCACTGGTCGTAGCCCGGCGGCTGCAGCTGCTGCAGGGTGTACTCGACCGTTCCCCTGGACCCGCGCGGCTTGCCCACCTTCTTGCGTCCCATCCCCGTCTCCCTGCCTCGCCATGACGCTGACCGGCCCATTGAACACCCGGGCTGCGGCGTTGCGGCCGCTGTCACGCGACACCGGTGAGGGCCCTCGGCCAGCGGGCGGTGCGCAGCGGGACGGCGTGGCCTCGGGCGACGGCACGACCAGAGCGACGATCTGGTGATCGGAGAGAGCGCCTAATACCTCATGAGCTTGGTGTTCAGGACGGTGAGCAGTTGCTCCGCGCGCGCTTCATTCTGGGCAATCGTCTCCGCGTCGTTTTCGCTCTGGACGAAGACGCTGAGCACCACCGTGCCCTTGGTGGCGACCAAATATACGTAGGGGTCCGGGTGGGTCGAGTTGCCCCCCGTCGTCTGCCCCTCCTCGGCGTAGAGCTCGTCGATGGGGGCAGAGAAACCCTCGAGCGAGACCTCGTGGATGTTCTCGGTCGCGACAGATCCGCCGTTGAGAACGAAGCTCTTCGGGCAACGCTTGCCGTCGGTCCTGCTGGTGGAAAGGTAGTTCCGGGCGTCGGCGGGCGTGGTGAAGACGCTCACGGTCGTGTTGCCGCCGACCGCGGTCGTGGTGGCATCGCCTTCGAGCGGGCGTTCCACGTTTCTGGTCATCTGGCCGCGCAGGCTGGGCGGCGGGGGTACGGACTGGTACCGGCACGACGCGTCGAGCCCGTAGGCCACGAGTTTGGCGTTCTCGCCGACAGGGCTGCTCTTGAAGCCGGTGCCCCACTCGGCCGGGGTGAGGGCCACGGCGGCTGCCAGTGCGCCGCTCATCGCCTTGCTCTTGACCGCGGGTGTGGTGGTGGTCGTTGTGGTGGCTGGGTCCGTTGTGGTGGCGGGTGTAGGGGTCGCTTGGGAGTTCGCGGTGGAGGTGCCGGAGGAGCATGAGGACAGCAGCAGCGCGGACAGGAGGGCGCAGCACACTGCTCCTGCGCCCTTCCCGAGATCGGTTCTTATCACGGGTGAGTACTAAACCATCGGTCAAGATCGTCCGCGCGGGCTGGGTGCCCCGGTCCGGGGCCCGCCGTCGGCGGTGGAAGACCTGCAGCTCGCGGCTGGCTGCTGTTCAGGCTGGTCGGTCACCGGTCGCCGGTCACCGGTCACCGCCGACGGCTCGGAGCCAGTCGAAGGCATCGTTGGCCGGGGTCCAGTGCTGGCTGCCGATGGGCGCGGCAAGGGAGGCCATACGTGCTCGTCGGTGCGCAGGACCAGACGGTGGCGGTAGGTGACAATCACCTCGACGACGGCGCCGAGGGCCGGGAGGGTTCCGTTGCCGGCGTTGACGCGTTCCACGAAGGGTGCGGCCTGCTGCGGCACGTGCCCGCGCACCGCCCGCCCGCCCGCCCGCCCGCCACCAGCGGTCACGCGCCAACGTGACGCCGACGCACCGGTGTTCGGCCCCGGCCGTGTCGCCGAGGATCCGGTCCAGGGCCGAGACGGTGAGTCTGGCGCGGGCCAACTCGTGCATGGTGAAGCGCAATGCGAGCGTCCCTCTCCCCCCGGTGGGCCGGCAGCCGACGGCGGCGGACATGCCATGTTCCGTACGACTTCGGGGCGGTTTCGCGGCTATTCGGCTGCGGCTGAACAGCTCGCGCCGCCGTTGCGCCCGACAGCCATCCTCTTCATGGGCCGCGATCACCCCGGCGCCTCGACACCCGGTACCCGATACCTCGATCGAAGGATTCCCCATGCAGATCGGCAGGAAGCTCCTCACCCTCACCGCCACCGCGGGCCTCGCCCTGGCCGGGGTGGCCGTGGCGGCACCGGCGAACGCCATCGGCGGAGTGGGCTGCCCGACCAACGGGCTCACGGTGACCACCAGCGGCAACGGAAACTACTGCGCCGCGGGCTCCATCGGCTACAAGAACACCAGCAGCCTGTTCGGGATCGGCCAGATCGACCACGTCATCTACGAGTCGACCCAGTGGAACTGGGCCGCCTTCTACAACTCCAGCGGCGTCATCAAGCTGAAGCCCGGTCAGTCCACCGGCTACCTCGGCGGCGTGATCACCTACGCGCTGGAGATCGACAACCCGAACTGGACGTGATCCCCGGCCCCACCGGTCCGTGAATCCGGCACCCGCCACCGACCCGCGGTCGCCCGTGGCGGGTGCCGTTCCGCCGCGCCCGCTCCCGGAGGACGGAAATGAAGCGCTCCACCACCTCGGCCCTGACGCTCGCCCTGCTGGCGGCCCTCGCGGGCTGCGGCACGGGCGGCACCCGCCCGGCGCCCCCCCAACTGGGCGAGATCCCCACCATCACCGGTGTCGGCCAGGTGGTGCGCCCGATCGACGTCTACCTCCCCACCGCGGCGCAGACCCGGACCGCGGAACGGGCCGCCTACCTGACGAGTGCCGACTGTCTGCGACGGCTGGGCATCACGGAGGCTCCCGGTCCGGACCCGGCTTGGGCCGAGCCCGCCGACCGGGACGTCCGGTCCCAGCTCTACGGGTACTTCGCGCCCGACCGCGTCGCCACCACCGGCTACGACGCCGTCGTGGCCACGGGCCCCGGGCAGCCGGCCTCCGCCGCCACCCGGCAGGTACTCACCGGGCGGGACACGACCGGCACCCCGGTCACGGAGTTCCAGGGCCGGGTCGTCCCCAAGGGAGGCTGCCTCCAGGAGGGCCTGGCCGTCGTCGGCGGAGCGGTGTTCCTGAACTCCACCCCCTCCGCCCTGCCCGCCGGCGGGCCGAAGGAGCCCTTGACGGATCCTCGCGTCGTGGCCGCCGACCGGCAGTGGAGCAACTGCATGAAGGACCGCGGCTTCACCTACGCCACCCCGGCGGACGCCTACATGGACCCGCGCTGGCGCGACCGGACCCAGGGCGCCGGAGCGTCCGTCAGCCACACAGCGGCCGAGCTCGCCACCGCGACCGCCGATGACGCCTGCAAGCGGTCCACCAACTTCATGGGGACCGCGGTGGCCGTCCAGGCCGCCTACGACCGGCAGTACATCGCGGCGCACCCGCAGGAGCTGGCGACGTTCGCGCAGGGCGTCAGCCGGCACGTCGCCGACGCGGAGAAGGTCGTCGCGGCAGGCGCGGCCGGGTAGCGCAGGCTCGGGTGACCAACTCAGGCTACTGCCGATCCTCGTGCTCTCCCCGTACGTCGAGGAGCACTGGCCCGGTTCGCGCGGGCAGCGGCGAGGGCGGCACGGTGGCGTGCGCGCTGCTCTCGGCCATGGGGCGAGGGCGGCGGCTTCTTGGTGCCGGCTGTCCTCGGCTGCGGTCGGTCGGGCTGCTTCGTGCTCGCACAGCCAGCCGCGGTGCCGCGCTGGTGCTTCGGTCTATCCGCGAAGTCCGGCCAGCAGCCACGGATCGCCGGGCCTGGCCGGTTTGCCGGTCACCAGGCGAAGGGCGGTCCGTTAGAACGGGGCCGACCCGTACGTGGTGGGTCTGGACGTCTACATGGCGGAGCAATCCCCGTGTGTGCGGAGGTGACCCGCATGGCCGCTTCCTGTGTCAGAAGTTGGTCGTGTCGAGTTCGGTGCTCAACGGGGGCGGTAGCTGCAGGGGGGTGCCGAAGGGGTGGGGCCCTTCGATCCGGGTGTAGCCGAGCTGGCCGGGCTGGGAGAAAAGGGTGCAGGTGCGTTCCTGCCGGTCGACCAGGAGGTACACGGGAGCGCCGAACTGCGAGTACCGCCGGCGCTTCGCGGTCCGGTCGGTGTCACCGTTCGACGGCGAGGTCACCTCGACGACGAGCACGGTCTGGTCGGGCAGGAGCGCCCCTTCGGTCTTCGCCAACTCGGCGGGCACGACGGCGAGGTCCGGAACGTAGTAGTTCTCCGTGCCGGGCAGGTCGAGGTTCCCGGAGCCGGCACGGAGGCCGAGCTCGCGCATGCGGGGCCCGATCTGTTCACGGATCAGGTCGACGGCGGTCTCGTGGGCCCAGGACGGTGACACGGGGGTGATGACTCCCTCGACGATCTCGACACGGTCACCCGCAATATGCTGGATCGCGTACTTGAGGGCCTGCTCCGGATTCGGTACCTGGCTGTAGTCACCCGGGCTGGCATGCGCCGTGCTCACGTGCTGCTCTCCTGTCCGGATGTCAGTCCTCAGAACGGACTAGCGAAGTTGTTTGGGTCCGCTGCGGCCTGGCTGCCACGGCCGTAGCGCTTGGATGGCTCCCGCCGAGCAGGGGCGCTCGTGGGAACTCGGCACCCGGTAACGTTACTAGGCACCACCACGTGACGTGAACAGCATGCCGAGCGAACGAGCCTCAACCGGTGACCCCTTACGAGAAGGTGACCGGCAGAAGAGCGGGTTCACTGCCGAGGATTCGGCCCAGGTCATAGCCAATGCGCGCGCGGTACTGACGTGCGTGGTCGCGCAGATGGGTGAGTGGCCAGCATTTGAGCGATGGCCGCAGCTGATGCCGACTTGGTCATCCAGCAGTGCGCGCCCGAGCACCCCGAACCAGAACATGGCGAGCCCTTCGACGCCGAGGCCTGGCTACGTCAGTGGCGGGCCATGACGCCGCAGCAGAAGGCGGCTGTCGATCAGGGACCGTGGATGCTCTCGGGTTGGCTCGACTACTTCGACCCTACCGAGGAAGGGATGGGCGACGACCGGAGCTGGTGGTGGTGGGACGCGAGAGCCGATGAGCCGGACGGCGCTTGGGTGCAGCTGACGACCACTGGCTGGCCCTTCGGCAGCCGTTCGTTGTCCTGGCTAATTGAGGCCAGCGGGGGTACGGACCTCGTCTACGGGCCATGAGCAGGCACCCGGCAAGATCGCGATCTACGGCTGGAGTACGAGGGCCCGTATTCGGTCGTGATCAGGCGGTGGTCCTGGTGAGGTCTTTGATCCAGATCATTGCGCCGCGAAGGTGGAGGCCGGCGAGGTAGCGGGAGTCCTGTCATAGCGGGTGGCGATGCCTCGCCAGGCCTTCAGCTTGTTGATCAGGCGCTCGACGGTGCTCCGCTTCTTGTAGAGCTCGGCTTGTAGAGCTCGGCGTCGTGGCCGACGGGCCTGCCGCCCTTGCTGCCCTTCTTCCGGTTGGCGGCCTGGTCGACCTTCTCGGGGATGACGGTCGGGTCCAGGTGCATTCCGGTGGCGTCGTGGTGGGCCCGGACGGTCGTGGAGTCCACGCTGACCAGGGACAAGTCCACCTCACCCCGCTTGACGGCTTCCGCGATCGCACCTCCAGCAGGGCCTCGAAGACGCCGGCGTGCCTCCACTGCCGGAAGCGGCTGTGGATGGTCGACCGCGCTCTTGTCGCCTTTCGGTTCGAGCCCCGTTCCGTGGCCGCGATCGAAGATGCGCTCGGGATGTATGAGTGCCTGTGTCGAAATATTGTTGATGTGTTGGAGGCTACAGGCGCGGCCGGGGGAGCACTGCCGGCCGGCGGGTGGCCGTCCCCGCGAAGATCGTGGGAGGTGGCCAACGCCAGCGGGGGATTCAGGGCGTTCGGGCGGTGCTCCTGGTGGTTCGCCGGACGGCCCTGTGGCGAGGAGATCACGGCAAGGGGTTGCCATGCCCGACCACATGACCCTCCTGGACACCAAACGGCTGGCCCAGCTGACGGGCGACCGGGACCCTCAGGACTGGCCCATGATGAACCTCACCGGCGGCTGGAACGTCGTGGGTGTGGATGAGGGACCCACCACCGAACACGAGGGCAGGCTGTACGTCTACTTCGGTGACGTCGCCACGTCCGACAACGGCGGGCACCACCCGATCGGCTGGAACTTCGTCTTACCGAACAAGACCCAGGGTGCCAACGATACGACGGGACAGCCCGACTGGCGCTTCTGCGTACGGTGCAACGGGCTGTTCCGGGCCCCGAAGGACAGCGCTTCGGGCTCTGTCTGCCCGTTCGGCGGCGAGCACGTCCCGGCGGGCTGGAACTTCGTGCTGCCGAACAACATGCAGGGTGCCACCGACACGACCGGGCAGCCCGACTGGCGTTTCTGCGGGCAGTGCCACGGGCTGTTCCATGCACAGCAGGAGGAGCCTGGAGGAGGTGTGTGTCCTGCCGGGGACCGGCACCGTCCGGACGGGTGGATCTTCTATCTGCCCAGCCGTGAACAGGGGGCCCCGGACACCAGCGGGCAGCCCGACTGGCACCTGTGCGCCACCTGCCATGGGCTCTTCTGGCAGCCGGGAGGCATCCCGAACCCCGGCATCTGCCCGGCGGTGAACCCGCGCAACTCCGACCTGGTCGCCTGGACCGATGACACCCGGGTGGCCGAGGCCGTGCTCGTCGAGCACGACCCGCAGGGTTGGAACTTCGTCCTGCCCAACACAACGCAGGGTGCCACCGACACGACCGGACAGCCCGACTGGCGCTACTGCGCGAAGTGCAACGGGCTGTTCTTCGCGCCCCACGAGGCCGCCACGGGAAGCAGGTGCCCGCTCGGTGGCGAACACGTCCCGGCCGGCTGGAACTTCGTCCTGCCGAACAATGTGCAGGGCGCCACCGACACCACCAGTCAACCCGACTGGCGCTACTGCGGAAACTGCCACGGACTCTTCTGGGCTCCCCACGGCGCCACCGACGGTACGGTCTGCCCGGTCGGGGGAGAGCACAGTTATCCCCCCGACAGCTGGATCTTCCACCTGCCCAGCCGCGAACAAGGCGCCGACGCCAGCTCCGGCCAGCCCGAATGGCATTTCTGCTCCCGGTGCCACGGACTGCTGTGGACCGGCGCGGCGACGCCGGGGACCTGCCCGCGGTCGACGGCAGGCGGGTTCCGACTGAACCCCGTCATGCGGGATCCGTCGAACTTCGATCCGATGCGCGCCACCGCCCCGGTGGGCATCACCAAAAGCCTGGAGAGGCCCGGAGGCCCCTTCAGCCATGACGGCCGCGCCTACGCCTTCGTCAACATCTCCGCCCCGCAGTACTCGGAGCAGCTGCGACCGGGCAATCCCACGCTCGGCACCTATCTGGTCGGCAAGGCCGACCCGTCGAAGCCCGGTCCGTACGACACCGAGTTCCTCTTCAGCCCGCGGATCGGGGCGTGCCCGACCGGGCCGGGCGGCGCGCTGCAGAGCCACCAGGTCCTCGGCCTGTCGTTCATCCTGCCGCACGACCTCAGTGCGAGTCCCATCAGCCAGGCAGGGTGGCGGCACTGCCGCACCTGCGAGGCGCTGTTCTTCTCGGGTGAGGCCGCCACGACGGGTGGAGTGTGCTGGGCGACGCGGCAGCCGCATGACGGCGTCGGCTCCGCCGTCTACGCGATGCCACTCGACGAATCCGGGCTCCGGACACAGGGAGCCTGGAAACGCTGCGACAACTGCGCGGCGGCCGTCTTCACCGGGTACTCGGCCACCCCGGACCTGTGCCCGGCCGGCGACGGCCTCCACCGGCCCGTCGGCCCCGAACTGCACGTGCCCTTCTTCGACACGCCCGATGCGCCTCCCGACGATGCGAACCACCAGAGCGGCTGGCGGTTCTGCATCCGGTGCAGCGGACTGGTCTACACCTACCGGGAGGACCGCTTCTTCGGCGCGGTGCCGCAGCTTGTGGACAAGAGCGTCGTGCCGGGCCTACCGCCGACCGCTGCCGAGAGCGGTCTGGTGATCCTCGGCTTCGGCTGGCGGGCCGACCACGGCGGGGACTTCCGCCTGGCCTGGATACCGCTCCTCACCGGTTCACCTCCGCGCCTGCAGGACACGATGTACTACACCGGTGCTTCGTCCGAACCATGGTCGCCCGATGCCGGACAAGCCAAGGACCTGTGGTTTCACGACGAGTACACCTCGATCGGGCTCATGTGGCTCGACGAGCTCCGACGGTGGCTGCTCTTGCTGACCAACGCTTCCGACAAGGACCCCGTACCGGGCGGTGACGATCCCCGGGCCCGCCCCATCGTCGCTCGACTCGCTTCGACTCCCTGGGGGTTGGCCACTGCAGAGGACGTCCCGCTCTTCGACCCGAACGTCGACTACCCCTCTCAACCGAAGGCGTACGGCTCCTACATGCACCATCCCGGGATGGACCGGATTCACGAGAAGGACCCGCCTCCGGATCCCAACCAGGGCTGGTCGTACGGCGCCTACCCGCTCAGGCGCTTCACCACCTGGGACCCGGCCACCGGGGAACTCGATCTGTGCTACCTGCTTTCACTCAGCCGCCCGTACCAGGTTCAGGTCATGAGGAGCACCCTGCGCATCGAAGTCTGAACCCGCCCGCCTGTGTGGACACCGCCGGACACCCGGGCCCGTGTCACCGCGAGCGGATCGCCCCGCCCTGGCAAGCCCGCCTGTCCCCCACCCTGAACCACTCCTGCAGGCACTTGGTGGCGACACGCCTCAGGCAGTGCTGCGGGCAGGCCGCGGCAGCCGCGAGCATGGGCGCGTGAAGGCTCTCCTGAGATCCGCGGTCGCCCTGATCATGGCCCTGGCCCCGGCCGGCCCAGCCGCGTCGTCTGCCGACGAGGCCCTCGCAGGCACCGCACCCTGGGTGCCGCTCGCGGCCGGAGTCGCGTACAGGGAAACGACGGTGCCCACCCCGCACGGCACCGCTCGCCTGTACGCCGTACAGGCCGACCTCAGCCGGCCCGGCGTGCGGGCCGACCTGCTCTACCCCGGTGCGGTGGCCGCCCGGGCGCCGCTCACCCGGCTGGCCGGCGAACGCGGGGCGGTCGCGGCCGTGAACGGGGACTTCTTCGACATCACCGAGGAGCAGCACCCGGGTGTCGAGGCGACGGGGGCGCCCTCCGGCCCGGCCGTCCACCGCGGCCGGGCGTTGAAGGCCGCGGTCCCGCAGGCTCAGCGGTTCGGCTGGCAGCCGCCTCCGGGTGACACGGACCAGGACGTGCTGGGGGTCGGGGTGGACGGTGTGGCCCGCACGGGACGTCTGGAACTTGGGGGCCATCTGCAGGCCGCAGGCCGTACGTGGGAGCTGGGCGGGCTGAACCAGTACGCTCTGCCGGTCGGTTCGATCGGGGTGTTCACCTCCGACTGGGGTGAGGTCTCCCGAGAGCGCGCGGTGTGCGGGAATGACGAGTCGCGAAAGGCGCCCTGCAGCACGGACACCTGGGAGCTGACGGTCCGTCACAGCCGCGTCGTGTCGGCCTCCACCACCCCGGGCCGTGGTCCGATCCCCGCCGACAGCCTCGTGCTACTCGGCCGCGAGGCCGGCGCCCGGGTGCTGGCGGGCCTGCCGGTCGGAACGGCGGTCGTGACGGACTACCGCCTCGCGTCGAACGGGCCGGTGCCCTTCGCTTTCGCCCTGGGCGCCTATCCGATGCTGCGCGACGGGAGGCCACTGGCAGGGCTGGACGCCCACGACATCGAGCCGCGCACCGCAGTCTGCCTGGCAGACCACGGCCGCCTGCTCACACTTCTCTCCACGGACGGCCGAGAGAGCACCTCCACCGGGATGGCTCTCACCGAACTCGCCCAAGCCCTGCGTGGTTTCGGCTGCTCCGACGGCGTCTACCTGGACGGCGGCGCCTCCGCCACCCTGGTCACCCGCAACCCGGACACCAGCGATCTCGCGGTCCGCAACCACCTCGACCACGACCAGGAACGACGGATCCCCAACGCCATCGGCATCTTCGCCGAGTAGGCCGACCGACCGCTACGAAGCGGCAGGTGTACGGGCTGGTTCAGCCTCCTTACTGCCTTGGAACGCACCAGAAGTGACCGGACGCCCTCTCGGCGGCGGCGTCTCGAAGGCCCGCCGATCTGCGTGACGTTTCAGTCGGCGGAATTCAACGACTGAAGCGCTCAGCGGGGAGGCCGCCACGCAGAGCAGTTCAGGCCCCTGGTGTTCCGCCGGACTGCCAGGCCCCGCGGCCGGGGACCGGCGTGGTCCGCGGCCGCAGTCGTTCGCCCTGCGGCCCGAACAAGATCAGATACTCGACCAGCCCGCCGGTGCCGGCGTTCGCCACCCCGTGCGGGGTGCGGGTATCGAACTCGGCGACGTCCCCGGCGGCCAGGACGAGATCCTGGTTGGCGAGCGCGAGCCACAGTCGCCCGTACAGGACGCACAGCCACTCGTAGCCCTCGTGGGAGGCCTGCCGGGGCCGCACGGGCGGATCCTCGACGGCGGGCAGCACGTGCTTGTGGGCGTGCAAGCCGCCGACGTACCGGGTCAGCGGCAGTACCGCCTTGTCGTCCCCGAAGCTGTGCGGCGCCCTGCTGCGGCGCTCGACCGCGGGGGCGGGGGCGGTGCCGGCCAGCTCGTCCAGGGAGACGCCGTACTCCTTCGCCAGCTGAAGCAGGACCTCCAGGGTGGGCTTGCGCCGACCGGTCTCGATCCGCGACAGCGTGCTCGGCGAGATGCCGGTCGCACAGTGGACACCGGCGAGCGTGGCGCCGTGCTGCTCGCGCGCGGCTCGCAGTCTGGGCCCCATCGCCGCCAGCGTGCCGTCCAGGTCGTCGCCTGCCATCCGTTCCGTTCCTTCCAGCCGCACCGCCCAACCGTCCTGGGCTGCGATCTTGCCAGAACGGCAACGCTGATCGCGTCGAGAGACCGCCGCGCCGCATGATCGACGAGTAGCCGCGTCCGTCCGCGAACCGAGGAGAAGCCCATGCAGCCCGAACCGACCGCCGAGCTCCGCCACCGCACCATCGGGACCCCGGCCGGGCGCCTGCACCTGGTCGAGCAGGGCACCGGCCCACTGGTCCTGCTCGTGCACGGCTTCCCCGAGTCCTGGTATTCATGGCGCCACCAGCTCCCGGCCCTCGCCGCCGCCGGCTACCGGGCGGTTGCCATCGACGTGCGCGGCTACGGCCGCTCCTCCAAGCCAGCCGCGACCGACGCCTACCGAATGCTCGACCTGGTGCAGGACAACGTCGCCGCGGTGCGCGCCCTCGGCGAGGAGAGCGCGGTGGTCGTCGGCCACGACTGGGGCTCCAACATCGCCGCCATTTCGGCGCTGCTCCACCCCGAAGTCTTCCGCGCCGTCGGCCTGCTGAGCGTCCCCTACGCCCCGCCGGGTGGTCCTCGCCCCACCGACGTCTTCGGCCGGATCGGCGGCCCTGAGCAGGAGTTCTACGTCTCCTACTTCCAGAAGCCCGGCCGCGCCGAGGCGGAGATCGAGCCCGATGTCCGGGGCTGGCTCTCCGGCTTCTACGCGGCACTGTCCGCTGACACCATGCCCGCCCAGGGCGAGCCCGACCCGCACTTCGTTCCCCACGGCGGCCGGCTGCGCGACCGCTTCCCCGCAGGCACGTTGCCCGCCTGGCTGAGCGAGGACGACCTCGACGTCTACGCCGCTGAGTTCGAGCGCACCGGCCTGACCGGCGCCCTCAACCGCTACCGCAACATGGACCGTGACTGGGAGGACCTCGCCCCCCATCGCGGAGCCGCGATCAAGCAGCCGTCCCTGTTCATCGGCGGCACCCTGGATGCCTCCACCACCTGGATGGCCGATGCCATCGACAGCTACCCCACTACCCTCCCCGCCCTGTCCGCCTCCCACCTGTTGGAAGGCTGCGGCCACTGGATCCAGCAGGAACGCCCTGACGAGGTCAACCGCCTGCTGACCGACTGGCTCACCGCCCTCCAGGGCTGAACCGCGCACCCGAGTACCGGGCCCCGGACACCCCACTCACCTAGACGAGTAGATCCGAAGTTCTGGCCCGCCAAAGGGCAGAGGGTGTCCAAGATCAGTTTGTGACGACCGACCTGAACACCCTCTTGACCGCACTTTACGTGAAGATCGACGACGAGATCGGAGGAACCCGCTGGATGGGACGGCCGCCCCTGCTCAGCGACTCCGAACTCGTCTGTCTCGCGGTCGCCCAGGCCTTGCTCGGCTACCACTCCGAAGCCCGCTGGCTGCGCTACGCCCGCAAGAACCTGTCCGACATGTTCCCCTATCTGCCCCAACGGCCGGGCTACAGCAAGCGGTTGAAGTCAGCACTTCCACTGCTCAAGCGCATGATCCGCGAACTCGCCATGGACAGCGACTTCTGGAGCGACACGATCTGGATCGCCGACTCGACCCCGGTGCCCTGCGGAATGTCGCGCCCGACTGGCCAGCGATCGAACCTGGCCGGCTGGGCAGGCTACGGCTACTGCGCCTCCCACTCCCGCTTCTTCTGGGGCCTGCGCCTGTATCTGGTGTGCACCCCGACCGGGATGCCGATCATGTGGGCACTGGCCAACCCTAAGATCGGCGAACGCGAGGTCCTGGCAGCGATGCTGGAGGTCGACGCCGATCTGGTGACCGAGCGCGAGGGCATCCTGCTCATCACGGACAAGGGCTTCGCGTCCAAGCCGTTCGAGAAGGACCTCGCCGAGCAAGGCATCGAGCTCCTGCGGCCGTCGCTCAAGCGCGAGAGGAAGCGATACGGCGAGCCGATGCTCAAGAAGGTCCGCCAGCTGATCGAGTCGGTCAACGACACCCTCAAAGGGCAGCTTGACTTGGAACGACATGGCGGACGGACCTTCGAGGGCGTGGCCGTCCGGGTGACCCAGCGGGTCCTCGCGATGGCCGCCAGCATCTGGCACAACAACCTGATCGGCGCACCGGTCACCCGCTCGCTGATCGCCTACGACCACTAATCACATCGGATCTACTCGTCTAGGCGATACGGCTTTGTCACAGGTCTGCCACCTTGCCTGCCAACTGGAACGCACAGCCCGACAGATCTGGTGCTCATCCGCCAGATGCAGTGCTCCGTCACAATCTCGTGTGACTGAGCGCTTCAGTTGGCGACTTGAGCGCATCGAGGCACAAGGTGGAGGTGCCTCCGCTTCAGCCGCGCCGCGGCCCGGCTGCGCAGCACCCTCCTCAGCCACCTCCGCGCTGCCGAAGGCTTTCTGCCCACGGGCCCCGGGGGCTCCCCACCGCGAAGTAGCCACGGGGAGCCCCCCCGGGGCCCGTGGGCAGAACCTGGGGCAGATACGGCTGGTGTCTCAGTGGGCGGCGGTGGTGGCCTGGGGCGGGGTGAGCAGGGCGGCGATCAGGCGGTTGGCGACGGCCGGAGAGCCGCCGTTGTCGGCGGTGGAGGTGCCGACGGCGTAGACGGTGCGCAGCTTCAGGTCGCGGGTGGCGAAGACGCCGCTGGCGTAGCCGATGTCGTGGCCGGTCTTGCCCCACAGGACGGTGCCGTCGGGCAGCGCGACGCTCTTCAGACCGGCGCCGTAGCAGGCCGTGCCCTTGGCGGGGCCGGTGTCGCAGTCGCTGCCGTCCGCGTAGTGGAGGGGGTTGCCTGTGCTGTCGAGCGGGGCGGCGAACATCTCGTTGAGTTGCTCGGGGGCGAGCAGTCGGCCGCTGAACAGGGCGGTGATGAAGCGGTCGAGGTCGGGTGCGGTGGAGATGATGGCGGTGGCGTCGTCGCCCTGTTCGCTGACGTCCACGGGCCGACCGGTGGAGTCGATGACGTAGCCGTGTAAGGCCGGCCGGGGCATCCGGGTGTCGCCCTCGGGGACGGATGTGTGGTTCAGGTGGAGCGGCCGGATCACCCGGCTGGTCACCTCGTCGCCGAAGGAGGTGCCGGTCACTTGCTCGATGATCTTGGCGGCGATGCGGTAGCCGAGCGAGCTGTACTCCTGCTTGCTGCCTGGGGTGAAGTGCAGGGGCGGGGTCGAGCCGTCCGCCGGGTGCAGGCTGGAGTGGATGACGTCGTCGAGGGTGAAGTAGTCGAGGTGTTCGGCGATCAGCTGGTCGGTGGTGGGGTTGGGGATTCCCGCCTGCATGTCCGGCAGGCCGCTGGTGTGGTTGAGCAACTGCTTTACGGTGATGGGATGGTAGCTGTCGGGCAGGAGGCCGGGCAGGTAGTACTGGACGGTCTGGTCGAGGTCGAGCTTCCCCTCGGCGGCCAGTTGGAGGGCCACCGTGGCCTCGAAGGCCTTGGAGATGCTGCCGATGTGGAAGTGCGCGTCGGGTGAGATCGGCCGACTGGTGAAGGCGTCCGAGGAACTGCCCTGCCAGATCTGGTCCGGGGTGCTGACCCGGGCCAGCTGACCACCCGCCCGGTCGCCGGGGTGCAGGCTGACCGCCGCGTCGAGGGCCGTCGTGTTGAGCCCGGAGGCACCGATCGGCGATGCGCTCTGCGTGGCGGCGGCCGCCTGGACGGCCGGCGCACCAGCGGCCAGGGCCGGAGCGGCTGTGGCGGTGGCGGCGACCAGCGCGGCGGCGGCCAGCGCGAGCGGGGTGAGGCGTCGCTTGAAAGCGTTCATCGGTCTACTCCGGGTGAGCTCATCGGACGCCGGTCGAACGTCCTCGATCATGGTGTCGTTCGACCAGCCGACGGCGCATCGGGAATCACCCCGGCTTCGGCCCTGGGCCATCCCTGACTCCTGGTCAGGGTCAGCCCCGACCAGATCCGCGCCACCCGCCACACCGGCCTGCGGAATCTGCCCCTGCAGGATGCCCACTACCGCGAGCTGAAGGCACTACTCGACCACGCCGACCGACTCGCCATCGGCATCGATGCCGCACACTCAGCTCGCCAACTCAACCGCTCATCCGCCAACTGAAGCCCTCAGTCACATCTCGGCGACACGGTGGCCGCCCGCGGGTTTCTACAGCTCGAGGTCCATCCAGTTGAGGCTGTTCAGCGCGACCTTCGGCGCGCGCCAGCCGCCGCCGGCCCGGAAGTAGTGGTCGCGCAGGCCGTCGGCGAGGATCTCCTCCTGTTCGGCCTGGGTGGCTCCGCGGTCGCGGGCGGCGTAGAGGGCCTGGGCGATGCTGCCGGGCATCCGGAGGTTCTCCAGGAGCCGTTCACGGGGGTCGTCGGTGGAGTTGGGGCCGGCGTCGAAGCCGAACGTCCCGGAGATGTGGAGCGTGAACCCGTTCTTCTCGGCGTCGCGGCGTACCCGCTGCTTCACCCGCGGCTGCCAGGCCGCCAGCTCGCCGTCGGCGAGGGCGGTCAGGGCGTGGGCCCAGCGCTGGGCGGTGCGCACCGAGACGCCGACGGCCTGGGCAAGGCGCTTGGTGTCGTTCTTGGCGACCTTCTCCCGCAGGAACTTGACCCGGGTGTTCAGGTGGACCGGGATGGGGCGGGTGCGCTTGGCGCGTTCCAGGGCCTCGTCGATCTCCCGGCTCATGGGGCATCAGGTCCTTCCTGCCGTCCCGGCCGGGACGGCGTCGAGTGGGTGCTCTGGGTGGCCCTCCGGACGGGTGCCGGCAGGCCGCGCGGGGCTACTCGTCGGCGGAGACGACTCCGCCGGTCTTGATGTGCCTTGCCGGGTTCGTGTCGTCGGCGATGAGGTCGGTGATCTCGGCCATCGGTCGGGAGCCCTCGAACTTCACCAGGCGGGGGCTCACTCCGAGGCGCAGCGAGGTGGTGAGGGTGGCGTCCGGCTTGGTGAGGATGTCCAGGGCGCCGGGGCCGGGTGAGGCGAAGACGGCGCAGTCGGAGATGGCGGCGAAGGCGTGCAGGCCGGTGTCGGCGGCCATTCTGCGGAGCTTGCGGTGGAGGTTGACGGTGGCGGTGTCGATGACCAGGGCGCGCATCAGCGGGTCCCAGGTCGGCCGCTCCAGAGCCGCCCAGCGCTCGCCGGGCTTGTAGCCGTGCCCGCGCGGGCGTTCGCGCATCTTGCCGAGGGTGCCCTTCGCGGTCTGCTTGATCGCGGTCAGCACCGCCGGCTCCGCCGGGTCGCCGGTGGTCTTGAGGCTGGCCATGGCGTCCAGGAACGCGGCGGGGTCGGTGTCGGCGAGCGTGAGCGGGACGCCGAGAGCGGCCATCGTGTCCAGGTACGCCGCCCGGAGGTGCTTGTGCGGGGCGCCCGTCGCCGAGCGTGCTTCGCCTCGTCGGTGGGGTCGAGGTGGCCGTGCTCGATGTGGAACGCGGCAGCAGCGGCGTGCATCCGCTGCCACTGCCCGTGCGGGTCGAAGGCGCGCAGCTTGACGGCCTGGAGGATCCGCGCTGCTTGCTGCTTCGTGTTGATCTTCAGTCACTCGATGGGCGACTCCGCTGGCGCCGGCTGCTGCTCGCCCTTCTTTCCCGGGCTCGGAGGCCTCGCCCTCGACCGGCTTGGCCGCGGTGGTGTGCCGAGCGGGCCGCCGACGAGCTCACGGTACGCTTGCGCCCGCCGGGGACGCGGGTCCGGATCGCCGTGGTCGGCCCTGTCGACCCGGCTCCGAAACAGCGCCTCGTCATCCAGGTCCTGCGCCACCGCGGCTGCCAGAGAGTCCGACTTGGAGACAACGTGAACACCGAGGAAGCACCCCCGCCCGAACCGCTGAAGCGAGCCGCCGACTTCAGCACGAACCGCCTCGAGGCTTTCAGCGACGGCGTGTTCGCGATCGCCATCACGCTCCTGGTGCTGGACCTGAAGGTGCCGGAACCGGAGGCCGCGCAGGGCGGTTCCCTGAATAGCGCGCTCGCACACCAGTGGCCTTCGTATTTCGCCTATCTGGTGAGTTTCCTGGTCATCGGCATCATCTGGATCAATCACCACGCGATGTGCTCACTGGCACGCCGGGTGGACCGGCGCACCCTGTTCGCCAATCTCTTCCTGCTGCTCACCGTGTCGGTGATCCCCTTCCCTACCCGCTTGCTCGCGACCTACCTCACCGCCGACAACAGCGACGCCCACACCGCGGCCGCCGTCTACGCCTCCACCATGGTGGCGATGGGGATCGCCTTCTCCCTGCTCTTCCTCGCCTTCACGCGCGACGCACGGCTGCTGGACACTCCAGTGCCCCCCGCGGCACTGCGCACCGCGATGCGCCGCTTCAGCATCGGCGGCCTCTGTTACCTGCTCACCGTCGGCCTGGCATACATCAGCCCGGTCGCGATGCTGGCCACCCACGCGCTCCTCGCCATCTATTACTGCTTCGACCAGCTGGCCCCGGCCCGCCCCACGCGCTGACACCGCTCCGCCGAGGACGAGGGCAACGCGCTCATCACCGGCAACGCCAGCAGCGGGACCGTACACGGCGGCACGCCGCGTTCTTGAGCGGAGCCGGATCAATGGGGCGCCCTGGTCGCGCAGCACCAGGGCGGTAAACAGCATGCGGCGGTGCGGGATCGCGCGCTCGGGATATGGATCTCACAGTGTTCCGGGACCTGGCCAGCCAAGCTGTCATGAGGCAGCTGTGCAGAGAGGACAGGTTGACTTCCTCCGAGCGATTGCGGAACAGGCAGCGAACCTGTCTCATTCCGCTTAAGGAAAGGGAGGGCGCGGGTGGCTGTCGTCGCTGCGTCGTTGCATCTCAAGGAAGACGTCGATCAGGTCGAGATGTGGTGCGCCTCCGGGAATACCGGATCGCAGCGTCTTCAGGAGCTTGGCGGTGAACAAGCCGTGCTCGCCGTCGGTTAGCGAGTTCTGAGTACGGCCTACTGCCACTTCCTGCCGCAGGTCTACCACCGCTACGGCGAGGGCCGGGAGCTGTTGCCGGGGCCGCAGGATGCGGACCACCTGGAGGGGCTTCGCCCGGCCTCCGCTGTTCAGGCGGCAGGATCCGCCCGGCGTGCGGTGTCGCTGCTCGCAGCGGCCTTCGACCGGTGCGAGCGCACTGCTCGGTGCAGCAGGGCGGCTTCGGCGAGCGCGACGACAATGGCCAGCGCGTTGAACACCGGGGCGCTCACCATGCCGCCGATGCCGCTCGCGACGAGGGGGATGACCGCGCCCGGGGCGGCCAGGACGAAGGCGAGAGCCGGCAGCGCGGCTGAGCTGTCGAACGGGTCGTTCCACGGCTGGAGCGCCTGCCACACGGCCAGGGCCACGAGGACGACGGCGTAGAGCGCGAAGAGCACACGGGCGGCGGAAGGACGCCGGCGGAAAGGGGTCACGGACCGGATGATGTCACGTGCGAAGTACCGGTCCAGTTCCAATACCGTGACTTTGGTCTGGTTTGGTCGTTGGGCGGTGTCGGCGTCCATGTCGAACTGCCCAGCCAGGCACACGTGAACGCGCCCACTGCGCCGTAGGTGATCACACGGCTCTGTCTTGCTGTTGCTCATGCCTTTGGGGGTGCGGCCGGACCCGGCAGTCCGAGAAGTCGAGCGAGCGCGGCGGCAACGGAGTCGGCGTGGTCGGGCAGATGTCCGGGGACCCAGTCGGCCGCCAGTGTGAAGAAGTCGGCCAGGTCGCGTTCGGCGTCGGCGAGAAGGTGGCCGAGCTTGGTTACGGGCAGTTCGATCAGCGGGCTGTCGTGCCGGCAGTTGTCGACGGTGAGCCGAACGGTGTCGCCGATGCGTTCGGCGAGCGGTGGCACAGGATCGTGGCCGAACCAGAGCGGGCCGCCGTCGTTGATCAGCCGGTGCCAGTCCCGCCAGTCCTCCAGCCCGTCGCAGCACCCGGGCAGGAAGGTGACGCCTGTTGACATATCCGTCACCCGCAGACCGCCGACTGCGAAAAGGGGGTCGAGGGTCAGCAGTCCGTGGAGAAAAGAGCCGCGCGGGTCGGCCGGCCGCAGCGGGTGGTCTCTTCCACGACGGGCTGCATCACGATCACCCGATGAAGTGTCCGGCATCTTCCAGCCGGCCGCATGCTTATTCCTGGAGCACCCAACCCCGCCGAGCTGAGCACCTTCGGCTGTACCCCGCTGAGCACATACCTGTGTACGCCGACACCCCATGTGGCATCCCCAGCGCAACACCCCGTTGCACCCACACCCGCCACGAGGACAAGGCCGGCCCGACACCGGGCGGGAAGGGGATAGTTAGTACTCCAGTCACACTTTAAGATCTGATTGGATGACTCTCGGGCTGCCGGTCTGGGTGGCTCGTGGAGGCGGGGGCTGATGCGCGAGCGTGCGGTGATCCTGAATGAGTTGGCGCAGGGGCTGCGTCCCATCTCGCAAGGCATCGACTGGTTCGAGGACCTGCCGAGTGCCGAACAGTCTCTTGCGCTGCGGGATCTCGCCCAGTTCTGTGTGCAGGCGCGCGCCACCAGCGACGACGGCCCGGAGGCCATCCGCCGGTCCGGGATCCGGCCAACCCACACCCCGGCAGTGCTGATCACGGGCGGACGGATCGAACATCAGCTGGGAAAGATCGCCAGGTTGGATCCCGTCTACGAGCGAACCAAGGCGTTCCGGCTGCTGGTCGAGGTCTTGAGTATCGCGGATGCACGTCGGCGGGCACGGTCCTGCATCAACGGATGCGGCCATGAGTGGCACCAGTTGGCATCCGACAGAGAACGGGGAACGACCACCGCGTGATCATCGGAGGTTATGTGGACTCCTGAAGATCGTGCGGTGGCCGGGTACACCCTCACCGGCACCCCACTCCCCCTGCCCGGCGGCGAAACCCTCGCCCAGTACCACCAGCGCGTCATCGGCACTATCGAGGACGGCGGCGAAGCCACAGCCCCGAGAAAGCCCGGGTGTGCTGCCGTCCTCGCCGGCAGCACACCCGGAGCTCGCCAAGCGCATAACGGACGAAACCACACCGACCTGGCGAGGAACCTACTGGGACATAAAGGGCAAACTACTCTCATCAAATGCCCTCTGGCAGTCGAACGCGGGGGCGGAGAGTCCGGTCAGCCGTAGAGCGGTTGGGCGACTGAGACGGTGACCCGGTTGCCGAAGCGGCCGCGCAGGTCTGCCTGGGCGCTGGCCAGATTTCCGCTGACGTCGACCTCCACCACGCCGCGGGTGAAGCTCACCTCCGATCCGTCGCCCACCATGACGATGCTGTAGTCGCTGGTGTGCCCTATCAGTGCGACGACCCGGTTGCGGGTGGCGGCCAGCTCGCTGATCGAGCGCGGCGCGTCGCGCAGGTCCATGCGCACGCCCAGACCCAGGTGAGCGAGGGCGGCGTCGAAGCCGCCACCGCCCGGCTTCCGGTAGACGATGACGCAACCGTCCGGAACGTCCACCATCAGGCCCGTGAAGACATCCTGGTAGGAGGTGCTGAGGCGTGAGACCGCGTCTGCGGCCGTGTCCAGCTGCTGCTGGTCCGGTCGGCCCGAGCTCGGCGCAGGGCTTACGGCGACGGCGGACGCGGTGGCACTCGTCGGCGGAGGGCTTGCGGCGACGGCTGACGCGGCGGCACTCGTCGGCACGGGAGTGGACGGCGCGACATTGGTCTGTCCAGCACAGGCTGCGCAAGCCAGCAGAGCGGTCAAGGCCAGGGTGACAGCGGTCAGGTGTATCGGCGTTGGGGTACGGGGCATCGATCCAGCCTCACTTCATCGGCGACGGCTGGTGATCGTACGCGGGCGCGACGCGACGTGCGTAGGGAAGGCGGGCACGGGTTCCCAGCTCATGGAGTTCTCTGCGCCGCGTGACCTGAGTGGAAGACCGCGCCTGCCGAGGCATCACCCCCCGATTCCCACTGCCCTTGACCAGCTCCCCAGCAGCCCGAAGCGGCTGCTGGGGAGGTGCGTGGCCTGCTGGAGCGGCTGGCCCAGGTGCCGGACCCCTGTGATCCGCGTGGAGCGCGGCACGCGTGGCCGTGGTCCTCGTCCTGACGGCGTGCGCGGTGCTGGCCGGGGGCGACCTCGCTGCCGGCGGTCGGTGGAGGGCCCTAGCTCGGCCACCGCGCTGACTCACGAGTGGTGCAGGCCCTCGGCCACTCGCAGCAACTCCCCATAGGAGACCGACGCTGGCCAACCGCTGGAGACGGTGTAGGTGTAGGTTCCGTCCGACCAAATGATTGAACGCGGCCCAGAGGTCGGTGGGCCGCTGACGTATGTGGCAGGGTGCCCGCCGACTGTGGCCTGCCCCTGTCCCTGGTCTGAGGTCTCGTCCCCTCGGGTTTGGGTGATGAGTAGCCGGGAGCCCGCTCATCCGGGACGGCGGGATCGGGACGGCACCCGTGTCGGCTGGGCCCGGAGCAGCGAAGGGGCCCGCACATGCGGGCCCCTTCGGCCGGGATGCATCAGGTTTCTTCGAAGCGTCCCGGTTCAGTCCGTGGTCGTGGTGGCAGTGATCACAGGGTCGAGCACTGGCCCAGCCGGGAGCCGGCCACGGAGTTGGGGTTCCCGTCGTTGGTCGGCGCCGGGACGTTGCCGGAGCAGGCCAGGGATCCGCCGATGGTGTTGCCCTCGATCTCGGCCCGGGAGTCCTCGGGGAAGGGGCCGGTACCGGTTGTCCCCTGCACCTGGACCGAGCCTCCGATGTGGTTGGCGATGACCTCCGCACCGCTGTGGTTGTTGGACAGCGCCACCTGGCCGGTGATCCGGTTGCCGGTGCAGCCGTCGTCACCCGGGTCCCCGATCAGCACGAATCCGCTGGCGCCGGAGATGTTCGCCGATCCGGTGACCGTGCTGCCGCAGACGCCGAACCTGGCACCGTTGGAGGACAGGACACTGCCATGGATCGTGGAGTTGCTGATGAACAGCAGGCCACCAGCAGCGCCGTGCACCGTGCCGCCGACCGTGGCGTTGACGATGCAGGTGCTGCCGCTGCCCGCGAACACCGCGTTCGGGACCGACCCGGTGATGGTCCTGGTGCAGCTCACCGTCTGGGTGGCGGACTCCGGGCTGCCGGCCAGGTAGTTGCCGTCACCGCTGTACTGGGCCGTGATGGTGTGCGTTCCGGGCAGCAGGTTGGAGGTGCTGACCTGCGTTTGGCTGCAGTTGGTGCCGCCGCCCGGCGACAGCGTGCCGGTGCCCAGGAGCGTGCTGCCGTCGCGGACGGTCACCGTTCCGGTCGGCGCTGCGGCCGGATTGGTGCTCGGGCTGGCGGCGCACACGGTGTCGGTGAAGGTGACGGCCTGGCCGAACTCCGACGGGCCGGAGGACGCCAGCGTCGTGGCGACCGCCGCCTGGTTGACCGTCTGGACCAGGGTCGTGGCGGTACTGCCCTTGAAGTCGCCGTTGCCGCTGTAGACGGCGTCCACGTTGTGCGGTCCCGGGCTCAGGGTGGCGATGCTGCTCGATGTCGCCTGCCCCGTCGTGGTGTCCACCGGCACCGGAGCGCCGAGCGGGATCCCGTCGACCGTGAAGCTGACCGTGCCGCCGGTGGGTACGGGGGTGACCGTCGCGGTGAAGTCCACCGGCTGGCCGTACACCGAGGGGTTCGCCGAGGAGGCCAGTGAGGTCTGCGTGTCCTGGCGCACGGTCTTGAAGAACATCGCGTCCATCGGCGGGCCTGCGGCGCCCACCCCGCTGGTGTTGCCGGGGAAGGTGCCGTAGAAGACGTTGCCGACCGCCTTCATCTGCTGGAAGTCGCCGAGGACGCGCTGCGTGGAGCAGTTGGGGTCGCCCGCACAGCCGGTCGCGGGCTTCTGCGATGAGGCGAACGACTGCAGGGGGGTGGCGGGCTCGGTGAACGTCACGCCGTGGTCGGTGCTCCGGGCGAGATGTGCGGAGAACATGGGGTAGCCGCTGGTGTTGGTGCCGTCGGAGGTCATGTAGAGGACACCGACCGTCCCGTCGTCCAGCACCGCGACCGAGGGAAGCGCCGCGTTGGTCGAGGTGGAGACGTTGTACTCCGCCCCGACGGTGAGACTGCCCGCGCCGTCGTCGGTGAGCCGCCGGATCCTGATCTGGTTGTTGCCCCCGACTGCCACGCCATAGGCCACGTACACGTCGCCGTTGGACGGGTCGACGGCAGCGTGGTCGATGCCGCCGATCAGCGCGTTGACACCGCCGAACTTGTACGTTCTGCCCTGGTGGGTGTCGGCCGTGGCCACCGCGATGCCCTGGTTGTCGGTCTCGGTACCACCGCCCAGCTTCCAGTGCTTCCCGCCGTCCTTGGACCGGTTGAGCCGGTAGGTGATGTTCTGCGGGTCGCCGGTGCCGGAGCCGGTCTGGAAGATCGAGTAGACCCAGCCGTGCTGCCGCTCGGTGGCCAGGCGGATACCGGCGCTGGTCGCCTTGTTCGTGTCGACCGTGCCCGGTGAGTTGTCCAGGGTGAAGTCGACCGGGCTGACCCCGTTCGAAACCGCGACCTGCGCCGTTGGGGTCACAGGGGCGAGGTCCTCGTAGCCGACGTAGACCTTGTCCTTGGTCGCGTCGTCCGGATCGCGGTTCACCACCAGCCAGGGCTGGTCTGCAACGGTGCGCGTGCCGCTGGTGAACTGGGTGCTCCCGCCGTTGGCATTCCAGGTCCACGACGCTGCGTTGGCGGGATCGCTGGTCGAGCCGGTCACCACCTGCTGCTGGGCACAGTTGTTGGGACAGGTGAGGAAGGTGCCGTAGAGCGTGCCGTCGCGACCGTAGTCGATGGTCTGGTCGGACGGGGCCACACCTGTGGTGACACCAGGCGGCGGTGTGATCGTCGTCCTCTCGGACCAGTTCACGCCCCCGTCCGTCGAGTAGAGCAGATCGGCATTGGGGCTGTTGACGGGGTTGCTGGTGGCGGCGTTCCAGAACTGCTGGTGGAAGCGGGTGATGACGATCTGATCGGGGTTGGCCGGGTTGATCGCGATGGAGGGCTCACCGAAGCCGCCGGTGCTGCTGGCATTCGAACTCGCATCGACGACGCTCGGCGGCAGCGCGGCGCTCAGTCTCGGCCGGCGCTCTTCCCCGCCGGCGATCCGGAGGCTGGGCGGGGCGGCCTCCACGGCGTGGCTCGCCGAAGCCGTCGGGGCATCGGCCGCCCACGCGTGTGCAGGAAGAAGGGCCACGGACGGTGAGGTCAGACAGAGCGAGACGACAAGTGCTCCCCTCGCCGTGATCGGTGCCTGCCGAAGCGCAGGCGAGCTTCTTTCGGGTGGCACGGGCGGGTCCTCTCATCGGATCACACGGGCTGACCGCCAGCGTGTCGACGGGTGCGGGTCGCTTGACGCCAGGCGCACCACCCAAACACCCGTTCATCCCTCAGAACCACCCACCCGGCCCACGACCCCAAGAGCTACCGACTGACGAGGCCGGGCCGGAAGCGCAACGGAGTAGGCAGTGTGCTGATCGGGCCGGTGGGTCGGTCATCATGGGGTGCCTCGCTTCTCCTCGGGACGGGTGGGCCGTCCTTGCCGGGGTGGGCCGGGACGGCTGGGCATGCGGGGCGGGTCAGCCGGCCGCGAGATAGGCGCCGGCCACCCCCTCCAGGTGGCGCGCGACCTCGTCGGCCCGGGTCCGGTCCGCCGGCTCGCCCTGCCCGTGCGCGTCGGCGACGGCGGTGTCGAGGTCGGCGGCGTAGTGCAACCAGGGCGTCGTAGATCCGAGCGGTGGTCATCAAATCCAGCGGCACCTGGCCTCGGACCCGCCACAGCCGCACGGTCTCCGCGACGTGGCGCAGCAGGGCCGTGACGTGGGTGGTCGACATCATGAGTTCGCCGTTGTCGTGGCGGTACAGCGCCAGCGGGAACCGCTCGTTGAGGTCTTCGTCCGTGGTGGGCTCCGGGGTGGTGTCGGTCATCGTGTGATACCTCCGGGGTCGGGAGCGGGGCGGCGAGATGGACGAGGCGGATCAGGCGGCGACGGTCTCGGCGTGCCGGTGGGGTGCGTCCAGGAGTGCGGTCTGCTGGCCGGTCAGCTGCCCGTCGGTGCGGGCCCCCGCCTGCTTGCGCAGCCAGGTGCCGGGCCGGAACGTCGGATCGTCCGCGCTGCCGGGGCGGTTGGCCGGGCCGTCCAGGGTTCCGTCGGCGGCGAGGTAGGCGAGCAGGCGGCGGTAGGAGCGGTTCCAGTCCGGCTCCAACCGCCACAGCTCGTCCAAGGCCTCGAGCTTCGTCACCTGGTCGGTGGTGAGGTTCTCGGCCTTGCGCTGGCGGCGCATCCACGCGCCCACCGCGTAGCCGTCCGGCTTCGCGGTCGCCGGGATCGCCAGGTGGCCGTGCTGGCAGTGGAACGCGGCGGCGTAGGCGTGGCCGCGCTCCCAGGCGTTGGCGTTCTTGGACCAGATCATGCCGAGCGCGTCCCCGCCGACTTGTCGCACCTGGGGCTGGGCGTTGAGGCTGGTCAGCGCCATGCCCTCGCCGCGCCGGTCGCCGAACTCGGCGAAGATGGTGGCCGCCCGGGCATCGGCCGCGCCGGCCCCTGTCGCGCGGCCGGGCTGGGCCCGTAGCCGCCGCGGCACACGGCCGTTGCCGTTCGGACACTTCCGGCCCGCCGGATCGGGCAGGATGTGATCGAACGTTTCGGGGAGGGGCAAACAAGGTGACGGGGGTTGCATGATGGGGCGCACGGCACGGCGCGGGGGCGCGGCAGTGGCTGCGGTGGTGGTGCTGGCGCTGGGGGCGGCAGCCTGCACGGGGCAGGGCGGCGCAGGGACAGCGGCATCCACGGCAGCGGCGACGGCGACCCCGACGGTGACGGCGCACCCCGTGGTGCTACCCGAGCCCGCTCCGGCGGCGGCGCAGTGGATCGTGGACCAGCTGGCCAAGAACCCGCCGCAGCCCTGCCCCGCCCCCACCCTGGCGAACCTGGCGGTGATCGACCGCAGCGAGGACGCCCACGACCGGGCGGACGTGGTGTGGTTGAGGGACGACTCCTACCTGTGCCTCGCCTCGATCAGCCGTGTCAACGGCAACCTGGCCACGGGATTCTCCTACGGCTCGATCGCGTCCTACACCTCCGGGCAGAGCCCGTCAACGATCGGCGGCTTGCGGCAGCCCTCCTACTTCACAGTCTTCCCCGTCGACACCGGGCAGGTCGTGCTGCAGGGCGGGGGGAGCCGGTTCGGGCCGCTGCACCAGCGGACGGTCGACCTCGGCGCGGGCAAGGCGATCACCGTCGTCCAGTACCGCTACGCCGTCCAGCCGACGCCCGACCCCGATTCGTCAGTGGTCGAGCTTCCGCCGAAGGAGGACCCGGACCACCCGGCCGAGCTGTGCCCGTCCGTCCGAGAGCCGTGCCGCCTCGCGGACGTCTACTGAACCCCACGCGCCGGCTCCGATAGAGGCAGTGACCGAACGCTTGAGCAGACCGGTTGTGCGGGGTCTCTGACCAGGGACGAGGCCCGCCCGTTGCTCCCAGCACCCAGGCTGCCGAGGCCCCGGGAAGGCACACGAGGCCGCCACCCACAGGCGGCGGCCTCCCGGCATCTCAGATTCGCGAACCGGCCGTCGGTTGGGCCCGCGGGTCAGCCGTCCAGTTTCGCGTACAGGCCACGACCCGGGCGCTGCGCCCGGCCGGCCTTGACCAGGCGCTCCAGCATGGTGCGCACCGCGTTCACGTTGTCCGCCGACTCCTCGATCCCCAGCCGGGCGATCACCTCCCTGGCCCGCAGCGGCCCCTGAGCACCGGCCAGCACGCCCAGCACGCTCTCGGAGGTGGCCCCGGTCGCTCGCCGCCCGGGCACGGGCGCAGCCGTTTCGCTCCTCTCGGTGGCCGGCTCGGCGCCGGTGCGCACCGGCCCGGTGCTCCGGGTCGCGGCAGACTTCTTCGCCGCGGTGCGCGGCCGCGCGCTGCCGGAAGTCTTCTTCGCCGCGGCTTTCTTCGCGGGTGCCGCCTTCTTCGCTGTGGCCTTCTTCGCTGTGGACTTCTTCGCGGGGGCAGCCTTCTTGGCGGCGGTCTTCTTCGCCGTCTTCGTGACCGTGCCCGTGCGTGCGGTGGCCTTCTCAGCCGGCTCCCCGCCCCGGTCCGGCGCCGCCCCGGCTTCGGCCGCGAGCTGCCGCGGCCGGACCCCGGCGATGGCGTCCGCCTCTGCCCGAATGGTGCCCACCGCAGTGGTGCCCTGCGAGGCCGGCAGCCCGGCCAGGGCCTGCAGGCTCTGGATGGCGCCGCGTACGGCGTTCTCGCGCGCCACAGCGGCGGTCAGCTCGTCCTCCAGACGCCGCCGCCGGGCCTCGATGCCGGGAAGTTCCGCCTCCAACTGGGCGATGGTGTCACTGAAACGGCTTTCTGCCACGGTTCCTCGTCTCGTCCGCCCACGCGCATATCGCAGGACCTGTGCGATCTTTACCCCGCTACCGCGTCCGCCAACAAGAAACCGCGCCGATCCGCACCGGGCGCAGGATCGGGCCAAGGGTAAAACGGACCCCCGCCCAAATGCTGCGCGAGGCCAGAACCCGCGACAGCGAGACCAAACGAGCCCGGGTACTCAAGACCCTCAACGAGATGGCTGCGACGGGAGAGAAGGTCACTTTCCTCGAACTCGCTCGCACAGCACGGGTCTCGAACTGGCTGGTATACGCCGAGGGACTGCGCGAGCACATCGAGGAAGCGATCAGGAAGCAGAGCGGGGCTGCACAACGCGAGGCGGAAGCGGGCTCGCACACCTCGGCCGAATCACTGGCGGCTGACCTGGAACTGGCCACGGCAGAACTCAGAATCCTGCGCGCGGAGCGGGATCAGCTCAAGACGGCCACGGCCCGGCTGCGGGAGGACCGAGGGCCGAGCCTCGAGGCATGTCGGCCGTCCGACAAAGGAGTGGGTGAGCTCGGTGTGTCCTATCGAACTGCTCCATCGGGGAGCGTGAAGTACTTCGCCACCTCGTACCGCATGGTGACCAGCGACCATTCGTGGTTCCCGATGATCCAGTCGTCGATGTCGGGGATGTAACCGGCCACCTCCGGTCCCCCGTGCCGACGGAGTTCGTCGGAGAGCTCCGGGAAGCGGACCAGCTCGTCGTTGTGGATACGGGCAGCGTGATCAATCGCCGTCTGCCCGTCCAGCCCGTACAGGCGCCCGACGACGTCCACCAGGCTGTGCAGTGTCCGGCCCTGGTTCTCCGACTCGCGCCCGTACGAGTAGATGTCGTTGCGCCAGTTGACGATGTTCCCGGTCATGACCCTGAGCTCAGCCAGACCGGGAAGGTGGTAGTCGGCCTCGCTCAGGGCGTAGCCGTCGACCGCGTCCAGCGTCACCCAGACCGTGACCATGCCGGATGAGTGGATGCGCATCGGGCCGTAGTCGGCGAGGTTGGGGCCCCGGCCGGCCTCACGGTTGGCCGCCTCCCAGACGAGACCGAGGAAGTAGGCCCGGGCAGCGGCGGAGAACCGCTCCCACTGCGCCGGTGTGCCGAACTGCCGGAAGCGGTCACAGAGTTCGGCCAGCGCGACTGCGAACCGGCCCGCTGCTTCTGGGACCTAGCCGACCACGCCGCCCACCTCCTCGCACCGCAGGTCACGGCGGAGGTCCACACAGTGTTGTCATGACAACAGTTATGTCAGCGTTCACTCTGGAGACGTGACTGCACAGACCAGCGGCCTGCACGACCATCTCGGCTACTGGCTTCGCCGCCTGTCCGACGAGGTCCACGGCCGCTTCGAGAGACAGCTCGCCGAGCACGGCGTGACCGTCGCCCAATGGGCGGTCCTGATCACCGTCCACCGCGGCGACGCGACCACCACCCGCGAGGTCTCCCGCTACGTCGACATCGACGTCGGCGCGGTCTCCCGCCTCGTCGACCGGCTGATCGCCAAAGGCCTGATATCCCGCGAACCCGACCCCGACTCCAAGCGCATCCTGCGGCTGACCCTCACCGACCAGGGGCGCAACCTTGCGCCCCGCCTCGCAGAGATCGCCGACCGCAACGACGCCCACTTCTTCGCCAACCTCACCCCCGACCAGATCCTCCAGATGGAGGCATGGATCCGCGACCTGGTCGGCGCCCCGCAACCCCCACCCGAAAAGGGCACGACATGAGCACCAGCCCCGCCACCGCCCGCTCGGTCACCAAGACCGTCACCATCAACCGCCCCGTCGCCGACGTGTTCGCATTCCTCGCCGACCCGGCCAACTGGCCCGCTTGGGCCGTCGTCAACATCAAGGCGATCGAGCCCACCGACGACCCCGACTGGTGGCTGATGACCACCCCGCACGGCCCCGCCCGTCTGCGCATCCGCGGCAACGCCGACCTCGGCCTCCTCGACCACGACTACGTCGAGAGCCAAGCCTCCTGGCAGGTCCCCGCACGCGTCGTCCCCAATGGCGTCGGTACCGAATTCATGATCACCTTCTTCCAGCCCCCCACTTTCACCGACGCCTTCTTCGACGAGCAGGTCGCCCTCGTCGACACCGAACTCACCACCCTCCAGCACGTCCTGGAAACAGGCGCCTGACCCCTGCTCGACGCCCGACCCGCCGAGGCGCCGACGGGCTCACCCAGCAACTGGCTCGCCTCGGCCCATCCCAACGCACCGTCGGGGACCCTTCACGGCGCCCCACCCCGAGGTGGGGCCTAACCTCGCGCTTTCATGAAGCGGGCTGTCCGGCAGGTGATCAGATAGGCGAAAAGTGCCTCTGACCAGCGAGAATAAGGATTGTCTAGGCCC
>NZ_JBVISA010000061.1:0-26957 GCF_055575755.1 Kitasatospora sp. NPDC034035
CGGCGCACCGCCACCCAGGCCGCCGGCCTGCTCGTCCACGGCACCGCCGAACGCCGGGACGGCGCCATCAACCTCGTCGCCACCCGCCTCACCCCACTCACCCTCGCCCCCGGCGCCCGCAGCCGTGACTTCCGATGACCACACACGACAACAACCGCGTTCCCGCAGGTCACCGCACCAACCCGGGTGACCATTCATCCCCAAACGGGATACAGTCCCCCCGAACGACCGAAAGGGCACCACGATGGACGACACCAGCATCCCCCGTGCCCGCAGTGGCCGGCCCAAGGGTGTCCGCGTAGGCGACGACGGGCTGACCGAGCGCCAGCGCCGGGTGATCGAAGCGATCCGGACCTATGTCCAACGTCACGGATACCCGCCGTCCGTCCGCGAGATCGGCCAAGCCGTGGGACTGTCCAGCTCCAGCTCGGTCGCCCATCAGCTCGCCAGGCTCCAGAAGCTGGGCCTGGTCGCCAAGGACCCGCACCGGCCCCGCGCCTACTGCCTCCTCAATGACGACCCCGGCCCCATGCCGCAGCCCGCTCAGATCGGCGTCTCCGTACCGCTGGTCGGCCGGATCGCCGCTGGCGGCCCAATCCTCGCCGAGCAGACGATCGAGGACCAGATCACTCTCCCACGCCGACTCGTCGGCGGCGGAGAGCTGTTCGCGTTGGAAGTGTGCGGCGACTCGATGATCGAGGCGGCCATCGCCGACGGGGACACCGTCGTCGTGCGCCGTCAGCCCGTTGCCGAAAACGGCGACATCGTGGCCGCCATGATCGACGACGAGGCCACCGTGAAACGCCTCAAGCGCGAGGACGGCCGCACCTGGCTGATGCCGGACAACCCCGCCTACGAACCCATCAACGGCGACAACGCCACCATCCTTGGCAAGGTCGTCGCCGTCCTGCGCCGCCTCTGACCCACCACAGCCCATACCTGCGGACGTCCGCGGTTCGTCCCGATCTCCTGGGGACGCTCACGAGTCCGCCGTGGCGTGCCCGGGTCGCGGTGTCGGCCGACCGGCCGCATCCGGCCCCACGACGGGTCCGGCCACCTGCACCCTGGAAGCATGAGTCCCCGGGGATCCGCGCAGGTGAGACTGCCGCACGTCGAGCCGATGCTCGCCACGGCCGGCCCACTGCCATCCGGGCCGGGGTGGATGGGAGAGGTGAAGTGGGACGGGGTGCGGTGCGTGGCCTACGTGCCCGAGGCCGCGCCGGTCCGGCTGCTCGGCCGCCACGGCACGGACTTCACCGACCGGTTCCCGGAGGTGGCCGAGGCCCTGACGCTCCGCGGGCCGCTAATCCTGGACGGCGAGCTCGTGGTCATGCGCGCAGGCCGCCCCTCGTTCGCTGCGCTGCAGGGTCGTGTCCACCGCACGAGCCCCGCCGCAGTACGGGCCGGGGCAGCGAATACGCCGGCCTTGTTCGTCGCGTTCGACCTCCTGCACACTGCGGACCGGTCACTGCTCACGGAGCCGTACGTGCGGCGGCGCCAACTGCTGGAGAACCTCGAACTGGAGCGGCCGGGCCTGCGGGTGCCGCCGACGTGGGACTCGGTCGCCGAGGCGTTCGGCTGGACACGGGAGCACGCACTGGAAGGTGTCGTCGCCAAACGGTCCGACTCCCCGTACAGGCCGGGCGCACGCTCCCGAGACTGGATCAAGATCAAGCATCTGAGGACCGCCGACGTCGTGATCGGCGGCTGGCTGCCCGGCCCCGGCGAAGCGTCGGTCCGCGCGGTCCTGGTCGGCGTCCCACTCGAAGCCGAAGGCCCGCTGACATTCGTCGGCTCGGTCGGCACCGGCTTCGCCGGAGCGGAACGCCGCGCCCTCGCCGCCGTCCTGCGGCGCATCGACTCCCCGGTATCCCCGTTCACCGCCGCCGGGCTGGGACTGCCGCGAGGCACCATCGTCCGATTCGTCCGCCCCGAGCTGCGCGCCGAGGTCGAGTTCCTCGAACTCACCGACGCTGGCCGCCTCCGCCAGCCCGTGTGGCGCGGCCTGCGCTGAACCGGCTCTGGCCGCGGCCGATGTGAGCGGTCGCGATAGCTGTCACCTGGTCGCGACGTCTGTGACCGTACCCCTACCGAATCCCGCTCCAAGAGGAATTGGGCTCTGGTCGTAGTGCCGTGAGGGACGCTGCGGAGGTCGCTACCCAGCAGCCACGACCTGGCCGGCCGTGACCTGGGGAGGATTAGGGAGCAGTGACGCGAGGCTGTCCCGCACGAAGTCCGCCGCCCTCTGGATCGGGTGGGCCGTGAGGCGTGGTCCTACAGCTTGATCTGACCCGTCAGCCACCATTCGAGGTACTTGACCAGGCTGGGTGCCACCCAGGTGCGGCTGTCGTCATCGTGGTTCCAGACGAAGACATCGGGCCGGTCGATCCTGGGGAGGAGCGCGAACAGGTCTCCGTTCCCCGCGTCCGCGAAGAAGAGCAGTGGCTCGAACGGCATGTACAGGGTGGCGAGCTCGGTGTCCTCGCGAAGGGTCTGGTTCTCGGAGGCGATGCGCTCGGCCGACCAGATGAGCCCGTCTCCGTACTCGCCCTCGATGCCGTCGCTTTCGCGGAGCAGCGCGACCAGGTCCGCAGGCAGTGGGTGACCGAGGATCGTGGCACAGCGGATCAGTGAGGACTCCGATGCAGGGGGCTGGAGGACCGCTGTGACGGACAGGGCCGAAACGACTTCGGTCCACATAGTTGGTTCGACCTCCATGAGCCGGGGCCCGTGATCGAGCCGACCTGTAACCCCGTCAACGTGGGCCGAGGACCGCGACTCGACCAGCGTGACTGATCACCGAATGAACAGTACGGTCCCGGCCGAGTCAGCCGCTCGCCGGCCGTAGGGCATGGCGGGACAGCTCTTAGCTCGTAGCAGTCAGCGCGATCAAGGCGGGCAGAAGGCGCAGCCCGCGGGAAGCGCCTGGTAACAACTGCCTCGATCAAACACACCGCGCCGCCCGGGGCCGTCCCCATGGCCAAGGCCCGGCCGATTCATACCCCGGGGGCCCACCGACCGGTAGCCCGGGCATCGCGCTCCGTGCAGTTGTGGCTTCCCGGCGGTCCCGGGTGTGTCCGCTCTGGCGTGAATGCCCGTTCAGGCACTGTGCGTCGGGGAGGTGGACGGGCCGGGTTGCGGGAGGTTTTGAGTTTCGTCCGGTTGGCACTTGCGCTGGCCGAATTGAGCGGGACGTCTCAGCTTCAGGCCGTTTTCCGGTGGCGTTCGACCGAACTTGCGCCACCGTCGATCAGTACTGACCGTGTCCGGGTGCTTATGGGATTGAACGGTCGTATCGGCGGTTCGTTTACGTGATGAATGCTCGACTCAGCGTGTCGGACAGGGGGGTAGGGTCCCCGTACGGATGAGCCCCGGACCAATGGCCTGGTAACCGGGGCCGGGGCTCAGCCGCTGACACATCATCACGACCAAGGAGTTCCGATGACTCTTGACCGCAGTGGCCGACGGGCTCTCATGCTCCCGGCGGCGGGATGCCCCGAAACTAACATGCCTGATCTGCGCGCCCGTGAAACCCGGCAGGTCGTTGACTGCTGGGCAATGTTGAGGTTCGGGCTTCTGGTGGCCGTTCCGGGAGCGATGGCCATCGTCATTCACGGACAGGCGCTCTCCTGCGGCGGGGCCGTTGCCCTGGCCGGCGCCGGCGCCGTCGCCAACCGCTCCTACGTCTGCTACCAGCGGCGCAGCCTCTGAGATGCCGCCAGGCCCGGGGTTCACCGTGCCGGTTCTTCCGCGCCGGTGCCCCGGGCCAGCCGTCGGGTCCCGCCCTGGGACATCAGACGCTTTTCGCACGCGCGACTGCGTCAGATTCCTCTCCGCTGCGTTGCAAACCGCGCAGCGCTCTCACCCTATAGCGCGAATTTTCAGTTGGAGGACGACCCGCAGATGTCCGAGACCCGGCAGATCATGGTGTGTCAGCAGTGCGACAGCGACTTCACCCGGACAAGCGCGAGGGGCCGACCGCAGCGCTTCTGCACCCCGCGGTGCCGCGCGGCCTCCAGCCGTGCGGCAGCGCGGCGTGCCGCGGCGGGTGGCCCCCAACCAGAACGCGGCCTCTACGACGTGACCGTCTCCAGGCTGTCCCATGAGGTCGTGACCCAGGCCCGCAGGCTGCAGAGGCTCGCCGACTCCCAGGACGATCGCCCCGGCCCCTGCGCCGAACTGGAGCTGCTGACCATGCTGCGCAGGGAGCTCGAGGCGCTCACGGCCGCTGTGGTGCTTCAGGCCCGCGAGCGGAAGGTCAAGTGGGCCATGGTCTCGGAGATCCTCGCCGTCAGTCCGGGTACGGCCCGCTCGCGATGGTCACCGGAGAACGGCAGCCGCGCCCTGCAGCACCACGGGGATCGCCAGCGGACCGCGGCCCAGGCCGCCAGGCGACGCGGCACCAGCAACCGCCGGCGCCGCGCCCCGGGCGACCACGCCCTTCCGGTGGTCAGCTCCACCGACCCCGAGGCCCAGCTCACCAGCGCCCTCTCCCACCTGCAACGGTCCTCGGGCAAATCCATGAGCCGCATCGCCGACGAGACCGACCTCTCGACCTCGTTCGTTTCCCGGCTCATCTCCGGTGAGCGCTTCCCCTCGTGGCCGACCGTCCAGCACCTCGTGACCGCGCTGGGCGGAGTACCCGAGCACGTCCGGCCACTGTGGCAGGCGGCGCGCGGAGAAGGGATCTCCCGGCCCTTCCTGCCGGGCCTGCCAGGCGCCCGCCGGTACGCCACCGCCGGCCTCCAGGCAACCGTCCAAGGCCTCTACCTCGCCTCGGCATGCCCTCCCGAACAGGAAGTCGTCAGTCGGGCCACCCGGCACGTGACCGTCTCCCAGGTCGCCTCCGTCCTCGACGGGCGAGGAGTGGAGTCCTGGTCGATCGTCTCCGCGGTGGTGGAAGCCCTCCGAGGCCACCCCGACCAGGTACGCCCCTGGTGGGAGCGCGTCCAGCTCTCCCTCAACCCCAACTGGACACCGCAGGAGACGGCCTCGACCCACAGCGCCGGCGCCTTCGGCTGACTGTCGCCCGTCCTAGTTCTACCCACCGCCCCGTGCCTGATCCCGGGGAGACCCATGCCGACTGCACCCTCCCACCAGCCCGCCCGCCCCGCCGTGACCAACCGTTTTCCCGAGATCGGCCTGCGCGCCCTCTACGACCTGTATCACCAGCGCTATCTCGATTACGCTCACCTTCTCCTCGGCCCCACGGACGCCCACCTCGCCGTGCGAGCCTCCTTCGAGTACCTCGCCGAGAATTGGCCCGACATCCTGGGCGCCGCCAATCCGGCCGCATGTATCTGGCAGGCCGTGCGGCAACGGATCCACCTCCTCGCCGGAGCGAAGCCCCTACGACCCGTCGCCCACCTGCAGCCGGCCACGCAGGACACCGTCCTCCTGCATCTAGCCCTCGGCCTCCCGGTGCAGGACGTGGCGGCCGTGACGGGAGCCGACCCTGCCCAAGTACGAGCTTGCCTGCGCGCTCTCCGCTCACAGCCAGAAGACAACTGACGAAGTCGCCGGTGCGACCGAAACCGGTGGAGGCGGCGCGCCAGTGCGTGGCCGCCCACACCGCTTCAGCGCAACCGTGCGGGCCGAGCCCCACGCCACCGCGCACCGACCGCGCATCGCCGAGCTGTGGCTGCCTGACCAGAACGGCGCCGTCACCCCTGCGGCGGCAGGCCCTCCGGTGTGCCCGTCACTCGTTGCGGTCGCGAGATCCAGAATTCATGGGATTTATCCATGAAACATGGATAGGATGCACTATATGACGCTCAGCACGTTGGAAACGCTGCGGATCACGGTGGCCGCGCTGCGGCAGCGCACCGGGGAGAGCCAGGCGCAGCTGGCTGTGGCTGTCGGGCTGTCGCAGGACAAGGTGTCCCGTCGTCAGTCCGGTACGCAGCCGTGGTCGATCGATGAGGTCGACCTGCTGGCGCGGCACTGGGGCATGGAGCCGCTCGACCTGTTGGCCGGGCCCACCCACGCCGCGAACCGTCTGAAGTGGCCGCCCGCGCGGCGCCGGTCCAGGGCCGCCGCGAAGGGAGTCGAGCAGTGAGCCCGGCCGATCCGAACAACCCGAACGAGGCCGCCCGCCTGACGCAGCAGCTGATCGACCAGGGCTACACCAAGCGCCAGGTCGCCAAGATGCTCGGCCGCGACGCCTCGCTCGTCAGCCAGTTCTTCACCAAGGGCAAGGGCAAGGCGTTCGTCGGCGCGCTGCGCCAGGTCGTCCGCGCGGTGCGCGGCGGCGAGCGAGATACCGAGGCACTCGGCGCCGTCGCCCAGGAGAACGTGGAGCGACGCCGCACCAAGACCGGGCAGAAGGCCCGAGTGCGCGGTAAGGACGTCGTGGGCGAGGCGGGCGGCAGCATGGCCGGCCGCGCGGGGAAGCAGGCCATCAAGTCCGGTGCGAGCCACCTCGCGCCCGTGGTCCACGAGACCGGCCAGGCCGGTGGCCGCCTCGCCTTCACCGTCCGGATGAAGGCCGACCAGTACGTCTACAGCGCGGGCTCGGAGAAGGACTCCGGCGGCATCCGCCGCGGCTTTATCCCGCGCTCCGACGGCACGGAGGAGCGTACCTACGGCTCTGCCTCCACGGGTGGCTTCGACGCGGCGGAGTGGTCCCAGCGGGTCGCCGACCACCACGGCGACGTCACCGAGGCGATGCGGGAGTGGCTGGTGGAGACCGGCCGCGCCGTCGAGGACGCCGACATCGCCTACCTCGAGGTACGCGGCTGGATCCCCGAGGATCAGCAGTAGATCCGGTCGGCCTCTCCCCATCCATGACCTGGCCCCGGGGAGAGGCCGCCCGCCCCGACCCTTCCACAGCTCCGCCCGCACCGGCCCCGCCGTCTCACCATCCGAAGGAGAAGCACCGCCGTGGAGACCACCACCGCCACCGCCGAGCAGACCGTGCCGGCCGGACTGCGCGCCCAGGCCGTACCGCCGCTCCCGGCCCAGCAGACCGGCACCGCCGTGAACCCGCTGCCGCTGCACTGGTTCCAGAAGGACGCCGTCGCCGCCGCGGTGCGCGAGGTGAAGGACGGCGGCCGCGCCACCATCGTCGCGGCGACCGGCTCCGGCAAGACCCTCATCGCCGCCGGCTGCGCCCGCCGCCTCGCGGCGCGGGGCCGGGTACTGGTGCTGGTCCCGACGATCGAGCTGCTGGAACAGACCGCCGAAGCGTGGTCGCTGCGGGGCGGTCGCCGTGGCCTGGCGGTGGCGGCGTGCTCGCGGGAGGAGGCGCTGGAGAGCGCGGAGGCTGGCGGGCGCGTCCACGCCCAGGTGACCACGCAGGCGGCCCGGATCACCGACCTGGTCAACGGTGCACCCGACAACCAGCCGGTCACCGTCTACGCCACCTACGCCTCGCTGGAGCGCATCGTCCAGGCCCACCAGGGCTGGGGTTTGGCCCCGTGGGACCTCGTGATCATCGACGAGGCCCACCGCACGGCAGGTGCCGAGGGGAAGGCGTGGGCGGCCGTCCACGACGATGCCCAGGTCCCGGCGAAGCGCCGGCTGTACTTCACCGCCACCCCGCGGATCGCGGACGACCGGCGGGCGAAGGACGGCCTGGCCGACCTCGCCGACACCGAAGGCCCCGAGAAGCTGCCCGTCCTCTGCTCCATGGACTCGGAGGAGATCTACGGCAAGGTCTGTTTCACCTGGACGCTCGGACAGGGCATCGAACACGGCTACCTCGCCGACTACCGGGTGCTCGTGCCGGTGGTGACGGACGAGGACCTGCGCGAGCTGCTCAACCTCCCGGCCGTCGCCGACCTGCGCTCCCAGCGAAGCAACGAGGAACTGCTGCGCCTCGCGTTGCAGATCGCGGTGCTGCGCGCTGTCGCCGACCTCGACCTGCGCCGGGTCATCACCTTCCACTCCCGGGTGTCCACGGCGCGGGAGTTCGCCGGCACCCTGCTGGAGACCGCGGAACTGCTGCCCGACGCGGAGCGCCCGGAGCGACTGACTGCCCTCGCCGTGGCCGGCACCGACCGGCTCAAGGACCGCCGGGCCGCCTTCACCACGTTCAAGTCCGCCACCGGCGAGGACGGCGAGGAGTGCTGCATCCTCTGCAACAGCCGGCTCCTGACGGAAGGAATCGACGTCGCCGCCGTGGACGCCATCTGCTTCGCGGACCCCAAGAGCTCGGTCATCGACATCGTCCAGGCCGTCGGCCGCGCCCTGCGCCAGTCCTACCGCCAGGGCAAGGTGTCCTGGGTCATCATCCCGGTCTACCTGCCGACGCCGGAGGTCGGCGACGACACGGCGGCCGCGGACCCGGCCGAGGTCCACGACGCCGGCGAAGCCGTGAAGGCCGAGGCCGACGCCGAGATCGAGGCTTCCTCCTTCCGCACCATCTGGCGCGTCCTGCGCGCCCTGGCGGCGCACGACGCCCGGGTGGTCGGCCGCATCACCGAGCTGCGCGGCACGCGCTCCCAGGGCACCGCGCACACCACCGCGACCCAGGCCGCCCCGGGTCAGGCCGCCGAAGCTGAAGAAGGAGAGCAGCCGCCGGCCCCGGTCGAGTCGCCGATCGAGTGGCTCAAGATCAACGCCCGCCAGCACGCCGCCCGGATCCTCCAGACCGTCAAACTCCGTGCCTTCAACCCGCGCGCGGTCGAGTGGCAGCGGATGCACGCGGTCGCGGCGGTCTTCCACCTCCAGCACGGCCACCTCGACCCCACCGACAAGACCAAGCACGCCGAGCTGATCTCCTGGCTCACCCGCCAGCGCCACCTCTACGGCCAGGGCCTGCTGGACGCGGCCCGCGTCAGCGAGCTGGACGCGCTCGGCATGATCTGGTCGAAGAACGCCAACGCCTGGGAACGCGGCTACGCGTACGCCGCCGCGTTCCACCACCAGCACGGCCACCTCGCCATCCCGGCCACCGCCAAGCTGGACGACTACGCGGTGGGCGCGTGGATGCGCCGCCAGCGCAAGGCCGACAACCTCACCACCGACCAGGTCGCCAAGCTCGACGCCCTGGACGAGCTGTGGCGCCTCGAGCCGGACTGGAACCGCTCCTACCGCCGCCTGCTCGCCTACCTCGCCGCCGGCGGAGCCCTGGACGGCCCCGCCAACCGCACCGGCGGCGAAGCCGACCCGACGTTCCGGCCCGGCACCTGGCTGCGCAAGCAGGCGGGGGCCCGCACCGACGGCAAACTCACCGACCAGCAGACCGCGCTCCTGGACGCCCTCCACCGGCACACCGACGAGACCACCATCTCGGAGCCCACCTGGGTGCAGGGGCGAAGCACCTACATGATCTTGAGCGCTTCGTCCCACACGTTGCCTCCGTCTGCCCAGGTCCACAGCCAGTGGCGCAGTGACGGGGCCGCGTAGCGCAAGCCGTCGTGGGGGTTCTCGCCCCAGTCGGCGTCCCAGAGCAGGACGGGGTTGTCGATCGCTCTCAGCGAGACATGCCACTGCATGCTGCACCCGCCACCGGTCAAGAAGAGCCATGACGCCGGCGGCCCCCACTCCGGATATCGGGTGCGCGGGGAGGCTGCGCATGGCCAGTCCGGGTGGTGCCACTGCGGGATGCGGCGTGGTGTCAGTGAGGCGAGGCCGTTTTCCGGGCCGAACCCCCCCGTCGCCGATCTCGGTGTAGATACGGCGGAGCAGGAGCGGCAGCTCGTACCCGAGTTGCCGCTCCACCTGTTCGATCTCGGCCTTCGTGATCGGGGGGAACGGCCGGTCCGGGAGATAGCCGTTGGTGGCGGCCGTGCCTCCTGCGCCCCACGCGAGAGCATGCAGTCTTTCCAGAAGTGCGTCGTCGTCTGCGGCGGTACGTCGGGAGGCGTCGGTCACGGGGCGGAACTGTAGCGGGGCGGAACTGTAGCGGGGCGGGCCCCAGGGTGTCCTGCAGCCAGGGCCCGGGTGCGTTCGCCCGGGAAGGCGCTGCCGCCCCCGGCCGGGTGTCGGTGTCGGGTTCTAGGGTGCGGCGGGTGACGACGACTTCCGGCCCGCACCCGGGCCTTCCTGTGCCGCTGCCCGATGTTCTGCCGGATCCGTGGGCGGTGTTGCGGGGTACGGACTGGCCGTCGCTGGGCACTGGGGCTGGGACCGCGGAGGGGCTTGCCCGGGTGCTGGCCCCGCTCCTGGGCCCGGACGTGACCGCGGAGGAAACCCGGCAGGCTCTCAACGCCCTGGAGCCGGTGCAGCACCCCCAGCACCGACGGCATCCGCCACCTCCGACCACGCCCCGCACCAACACGACGGTCCGAGCATGCCTACCGAGCGACGGCCACGCACCTCACCTGCGAAAACGTGAACCTACCTTCGGTTTGGGAATCGCTTCTAACGGATGATAGGCCTCGCTGAGACACGGGGCTCTACGCGCTCACTTGATATTTCGGGTGATGGGCGAGGTTGACGGGGGGCGTCCTGGTTGGCCGCTTGTCTTCCAGCTGTCCCACAGCTTTGAGCGCGCTGGCTTGGGGCTTCCGGCCCGTGGTCTACGCGGCGGATGATCCAGAGGTACATGAACATGCGTGGATGGAACGGGAGCGGGAAGAGGAAATGATCTACCGCGCACTCGACTACGAGCTGACCTGCAGCAAGTGCGGTCATGACGTGACGGGCTCGCGCGGCCAGCAGATCGTGGCCGAGGAGTTCGGCTGGTTCGACGAATGGCAGTGCGAGAACTGCGGTCTGGTCAGTTGCGACTACGGCGACGGGCCCGGGCCGGAGGACGTCAGGCAAGGACTGCTGGCGAAGTTCGGAGGATTCCGGCCCCGGCTCGTGGAAGGCCGGGACGGGACCGTCGCGGCGGCCCGCCACCTGCGGGAGATCCTCGACTACAGCCCGGCCGAGGCGATCGGCAGGCTGAAGGCGGCGAAGGCCGGGGAACCCCTCGGAACCGCCGTCGAAGTCGAAGCCCTCGTGCAGGCACTTCGCCGGGACGGTTACGCATACGAGACGGTCGCCGCCGGATCGGAGGACTGAGCAACCGGATCCGCCGCGCGGCGGATGTGCTTGTGGCGCTCCGGTCACACGCACCAGCCGTCCCTAGCGCGGTCGCGACGGTGGTGTGTCCTCGCCCTCGGCTTGAGAGGCTCCCTCATCAGGTCAGGAGCGCGCCAGGCCTTGATGCTGAGGGGTTTCTGTCTCGGTGGAAGTAGAAGCACTGCTTCAGCGTCAGGTGCCGGATGTGCAAGTCTGCGCTGACCAGGCCCGGCGCGGCCGGACGACCGGCCCACCCGCCCAGCATTCCGCGAGACGCCCCCCAGCTGCGCCAGCCACCGGCCGCCCGGACCCCGGGCGCCGGCCACTTCCCAGTCCGACGAGAGGCCCATGATGTCCACCGTGCTCCAGCACGCCGCCCTCATCACTGCGGCCAGCGCCGCCTGGTACGCCCTCGCCGTCACCACCGCTGCGGTGACGGCCGTCGTCGCGCGCAGCGATACCCGCCGCCACGACGCCCGCGAGGTCCTCAAAGTTCTCGTCCGACGCCGCAGCCGCTGACCGGACGCTTCACCGCCCCCGGCCGCCCCGGCCGCCCATGCGGTGGCCGGGGCCGACCGCCGTGTGCCGTCCGCTCCTGGCGCCGGACGGTAGCGCCCGTCACGATGGCGGCATGACGCTACTGCTGGACGTCCTCCTGGACCGGGCCGAGGCCGGCCCGGCCGGTTGGCAGCCGGCTGGGGCCGCGCCTTCGACCTGCTCGCCCCGGACCTGCGGGGCTGGACCATGACGGTCGACGGGCCGATCCTCGCCGACGGCACCGCCGCGCTCGCCCTCGCCCTCGCCCTCTAACGGTGCGCCAGTCGTAGCGCTGCGCCTGACTCTCCCCGGTGCGCTGCCGCAGCGCGGCCACCGTGAGCCGCAGCTTTGTGGGTGGGGGCGGTTGGTCAGTCATCGCGGGCCCGGGGTGGCGGGCCGGTACCGCCCGGCGCTCCCGGGCGCCTGATCGTGCGCGGCTTCTCCAGTCCGGTTGGGGCGGTCTGGCGGGAGGGGAGGTGCGACTTAGCGGCCGGGAACGTCGGCGGACGGCCGGGGACTGCGGTGACCGTGGGTGCCTGCGGTCCCGCGGACCTACGCCTTCGGCCGGCTCTCGGTGGCGCAGCCCAAATCGACGGTGAATCCCCATGTGGAGTCCACCAGGCCCCAGATCGTGTCCGGCACCGCACCACCCCACGTCGAGTCCCTGCGTACGCGAGCAGCCACGACAACCTCCCAGGTAGAGCATGATCGGGGCGCACCACTCTAGGCGTGCCCGGTTCCCACGTCACCACCCCCGCACAAGAAACCGGAGGATGCACGTCCGCCTGGTGGGGGCGGACTGGGACACCGCTTGTCGGCGTCGGTGGGAACGGGGGCGCGCCGCCACGGTCCTCGCCTTCGTCCTCGTCGGTGGTGCCCGGGCCCCGGGCGGGTGGGCACCGTGCGCTCCTGGTCGACCGAGACCGGGCGGGAACCGGAAGGTACGTCCGCACCGGGGCGCGATCCGGACAGCCCGGCCCGGGATGGTGGCGGGCGCGTGGCGGGATTCGGCGAACACCCGGTGGCGGTGCGTGCACGGCTCTACTGTGTCGGGCGTGACGATGCCGCCGATCGCGTGGGTGCACGCTGCCCGGACCCGGGATTTTCGCTGATGCCGCGGGCCCGCTTCAAGGAGACCCTGGCCGACAAGGTCAGGGAGGACCGGGCCCGTGCAGCGAAGGAGGCGGTTCCCGAAGCAGAGAGGGCACGGCTGGACGGCCGGATCCAGGGTGTCCTGCTGCGCTGGTGGACCGTGAACACGGCCGCGAGCTGGGGTGCGCGCCGGGTGCTGTGGGTGTGTGCCGCGGTCGCGGCAATGGTCGCGGCGAACAGCCCGTGGGTGCGTCATCCTGTGTACCCGGCGCGACAGGAGGTGGCCGACTTCCTTGCGGGCGGCGTCGTCGGGGGGATGCTCGCCCTGTTGGTCATTCTCGTCCTGCCGGTGGTGGGAACGGTCGTGCTGTGCCGGCTGCTGCCCAGTCTGAAGTGGGCCGAGGCAATCATGGGACTCACCGCCACCCTCGCTTGCTCCCTCGTGTTCCTGATCGTCGCTGTGCAGGGCCGACACCGGCTTTTGACGCCTTTGCCGGGAGACTCGCAGGCGAGGGTCAACGGCTCGTGGGCCGGGTTCGTGGCGGCCGGTCTGGCCTGCATCGTGCTGAGCGGGTACTACGTGCTCTACGGCCGGACGCGGGTCAAGACTGCGCGTAAGGTGTGCCGTCCGTTCGACGTGGTGTGCTTTCGGCTCGCGCGGCTGGTGGCCGATATCCACGCCAAGCGGCACCGCTGGTTCGCCGCCGAGGACGTCGCAGGCTGGACCCGCCGGCTGGAGGAGATCGCGGTCGAGGTGGAACGCGCCGGCATGTACCCGGGGCGGATCCACGAGGCGGGGCCGGAGGTGACGGCCGCCCTGCGGATGGAGAACCTGCGGATCGCCGCTGTGTTCCGCGCCCACAAGCGAGACCTCGCGCAGGCCCACAGCGTCGCCGCGATCGACGAGGTGACCGCCTCACTCGTGAACGGCCTGCGGGCGCTGCTGGCGGGGGACCGTGCTGCCCTGCTGGTGGGAGCGCCGTCCGATGTAGCTGTGCCGGGCCGCTTGGCGCGGTGGATGCCCCGCCTGGCGCCGGCGGCGGTGTTCGCCGCGGCGGTCCTGCTGCCGATGGTCCCGTTTGTGGCGGACAGTCCCGGGATGGCCACGAGCCTGCGCTGGACCTTCGCCGTGATGGCCGCCGTCTCCCTCGCCACCATCCGCCAGGACGTCGCCGCGCAGGTCAACGAGGTGTTCGGCCGCGCCGTCCCCTGGGATAAGTGACCCACGACCCGCCGACAAGGCCTTCGAGATCGCCGTCCTGCGCGCGCCGTTCATGTTCTGGCAGGGCCGCGGCCAGGCGGCCTGCCAGGCAGTCCGCCTGGCCGCGGACGTCCCGGTGAAGCCTTCTACGGCCGGCTCTCCGACATCGCCCAACTGCCGCTCTACGCCGACGCGGTGGCCACCGCGGCCACCGCCACGCTGCGCCACCGGGCGGAGGTGCAGTCGGATCCGGCGCCCGGTCCGCGGCAGCGTGGCGATATGGTGCCGGTCATGGGAAGTCCGATACGTGAGGACCGTCCGCTGCGTGACCTGCTCGACCGGCTGGGGGCCGACGATCCGGAGTCGGCGCGTCGGCGCAGGGTACTGGCCGGTGCCCTGGTCGTGGTGGCGCTGCTCGGGTCGCATACGGCAGGGCGAACGTGGCTCGGGACCTGGTCCGAGATGTGGATCGGCGCGGAGGACCTGCTCCAGTGCGCCGCACTGATCGTCACCGCGTTTCTCCTGGTGTGGCGTTCGCGGTCGGTCGCGTGGGCCGCGGCCGTGAGCGTGGCCCTGATGCTGCTCGGTGCCTTGATCGAAGTGGTGACGTTGGAGGGCGACGGCGCTTCGTACGCGGCACTTGCCGTGTCCCTGCTGATCAAACTGCCCGCCGTGGTGGTGCTGGCGGTCCTGGTCAGGCGCGGCAGGGAGTGGTGACGGACCGGCCGCTGGTGGTCCGGGGCGGCCGCGTCGCAATACCGTACGCCGCTTGTGCGGCGAGAACTCGGCCTGCCCGAAGGTGACCTTCGCTGAGCAGGTGCCGGGCCGGACCGTGCGCTACCAGGGGCGAACCCCGCTGGTGCAGCATCTGGTCGAGGCCGTCGGCGTGGTGCTGGCCGGTCATGGTGGCGCCCGGATGCTGAGTGTCCTCAACGTCACGCTCTCGCGGTGCACCGCGCTTTCCCAGCTGATGCGGGTGCCGTTGCCGCCGCTGGTCACAATCCGGGTGCTGGGGGCGGATGGCTTCGCGCTCTACGGCGACACTTACGGCACTCTGAACATCGTGCGTCCTCGTTCTGCGCTCGCGGCTGTTCTGACTGTCGTGCCCGGGTTGGTGGTTTGAGGCCAGTATCCATCTGGTGCTTGGCGGACCGTGGCCTTCAGATGCTTCGTCGGTCAGTTCCCGGAGGTGGGCAGGTCGAGTGCGCGGCGTCGGATCTCGGCGGCTTTCTCGTTGTCGCTGCCCGTGGCTATTGCGACTCCGTCCGGTGCTGGCTGTCCGTCGGTCGTCACTGCAACGAATCGGGTATGGGGGTTGGCTTTGGCTGCAGTTTCCAGAGCCTGGGTGAAGGCCGGTCCGATGGCGACGACGAGGTCACAGTGCTGTGCGGAGAGGCCCGCGAGGTAGGGGAGGGCCTGGTCGGTGGTGGCCGCCGGGACAATGAGTTGTTGCACGTTCAGCTGGCGCTGCCGAGCAGCGTCTTGAAGAGCTGACCAGATTGCGCTGGTGTCAGTGCGCCTCGTCGCTTCCGCGGTATCGCCGGTGAGGCAGGCCGTTCGGCGCCCGGAGATGTTGGAAGGGCTTACGGCAGCCGAAGGTCCTGCTTTCCCGTCAGTTTCGCTCGCGAGCAACATCCCGACACCGATACCCGCCAAGACCAGGGCCGCGGTCAGCCCGAGCGCCCACCGGAGGCGGGGGGTGGGGTGGAACGTCATGTCGGGCTTCTCCTGGCGGGTGATGTGGCGGGCGCGGTCAAGTCTCACCCGGCGGTTTCCATGTTTCGGTAAAGAAGATTAAAAATCTCTCAAGATCATTTCGACATATGTTATCCCTATTTTGCATAAAATGACCATGGGTTCGTCAATTACGAGCTGTACGCGTCGCACTGACGACCGATAGGAAGGACACGGACCGATCGCCGTAGGGGGAGAGTCGGTCGTTTCGCCTGCCCTCCGAAGGACTTGCCGTGCGTCGCTCGCTTGCACTCATCACCTCCTTGACACTTCTGCTTGCCCTTGGCACGCAAGAAGCGAGCGCTTTCACGGCGACCAAAGCTCCGGTGCCTACGGTCACACCGAAGACCCCGCAGCAGGTCAGCGGTGACCCGAGCCAGGGCACTCACACCGTCCCGTCCTCCCAGACCAGGAAGGACGGCGGCGCTCCCGGGAACTCCGCGCACAAGCCTGGCCAGGGCGAACTGCCCGAAGCCAAAGCCGTGGCGGGCGACAACACCGTGCACCCCTCCGGTGACGCGATACCCCGGTCCCCGGTCAAGGGTGAGGCCGTCACTCCGCCACCTCTCGTGCGCCGCCCCGGCGCTGCGACACCCGGCAGTCCGCAGAGCGGCAACGCCGCCCAGCCGCCCGCCGTACCGCAGAACACGGGCAAGGACGGAAAGGCCACGAAGCAGAACACCCCAGGGTCGGCACCGCCCGCGGCGCAGGACCTCAAGGCCCGCAATGACTCCACCCCCGGCACGGGTGTGCCCGGCCTGCCGGCCGAGGGCGTCGAGGTCGCGGGTGCCCGTACCGACACGACCTCGCTCTACCAGAACCCGGACGGCACCAAGACCGTGCGCGTCTACCCGCGGCCCGTGCACTACCGCAAGGCCGACGGCAGCTGGGACGACATCAACACGAACTTCGCGCTCGACCGCGCCGGCCGATGGACCGAGCAGGCCAACGACCAGAAGGCGACCTTCGCCGCCAAGTCCGATGATCCCGCGCTGGTGAGCTGGGCGCCAGGCGAGGGCCTGGTGGTCTCCTACGGCCTGCAGGACGCGGCGCAGGTGCGTGGCGTGGTCCAGGGCGACACCCTCACCTACCCGCTGGCGCGCCCCGCGAGCGACGTGGTCTACAACGGCCTCGCCCAGGGCGTGAAGGAGTCCCTGGTCCTGCACGACGCGACCGCCCCGACCAGCTGGGTCTTCCCGTTGCGCCTCACCGGGCTGACCCCGGTGATCGGCCCCGATGGCGAGGTCCAGTTCAAGGACGCCTCCGGAGCGGTGAAGGCGACCATCCCGCACGGCTTCATGACGGACTCCAGGATCGACCCCGCCTCCGGGGACGGTGTGTTCAGCGACCGGGTCAGCTACCGCCTGGTCGACGTCAACGGAGCCCCCGCTCTGCGGATGGATCTGGACGAGGCCTGGCTGCACGACGCCAAGCGCGTCTTCCCGGTCACCGTGGACCCGTCGACCACCAGCATCGGGGTCGGCAAGTCGACCTTCGTGCGGTCGGACCAGACAGCGAACTTCTCCACCGACCCGCAGCTGCGCATCGGCACGTCCGACGGCGGCGCCTCGAAGGCCAACAGCTACCTCTACTTCCCGGACGTGGCAGGCGTTCTGAAGAACAACTACCTGCACGCCGTCACCCTCAACCTGAACAACACCCACTCCTACGAGTGCTCGCCGCACCCGGTCTACGTCAACCAGATCACCAGCCCATGGGACCCGGCGACGATCAACCGGTACCCCGGGGTATCGATCGGCCAGGGACTGGGCGTCGCCAGCTTCTCCGCGGGCGACACCTGTGGCGGAGCGATGTGGGAGTCGATCGATCTGGGTCGCAGCCACAATGACCCCGGGGTCCAGCTGGTCGAGAGCTGGGCCCGCGGCGGCGACAACTACGGTCTCGCGCTGACGGCCAGCACCACGAATTCGTACGACTGGAAGAAGTTCTCCAGCGCCAACAGCGCCTACCCGCCCTACCTGTCGATCTCCTACAGCGACTGGGCCGCCACCTACGCGCCCGCCGGCAGCTACATGCCTCCGACCTACAACATGCCCGGCTACCAGCAGGTCACCCTGACGAACACCGGGGCCAACTGGTGGAACTCGCAGAGCATGCAGGTCAAGGCCCGCCTGTTCGACAGCAACTGGAACGAGCAGTGGTTCGATGCGCCGCTCACCGGCGTGCCCGGGCTGGTCGGGACCTACGACTCGGTCACCGTCAACGGGGTCATACCTCCGCTGCCGCTTGGGCAGGACTACTACCTGTGCTGGGACGGGTACGTCGGGGGCACAGCCTCTCTGCACGACAACTACTGGATTCCCTTCGGCAGTTGCACCACCGTTCACGGAGCCGACACCGCCCCCCAGTTGGACGTCCTGGCCCCGCCGCACAACACCGTGATCGGCAGCCTCACCCCGCAGCTCTACGCCACCGGGCACGACCCGGACAACTTCCCCGGCAACGGCCTGGACTACGACTTCCGCGTCTACACCAACCCGGCCTCGGGGGACCCCCAGCTGGTCGCGGAGTCGGGTTGGCAGTCCAGCACCTCGTGGGCCGTGCCACCGAATAAGCTCGGCTGGAACACCGGCTACCTGTGGAATGTCAAGGTCGGCGACCACGGCGGTGAGAGTCCACTGTCCGGCATGGTCTCCTTCTCCACCCAGGTCCCGCAGCCCGTGATCACCTCGCACCTGGGTGGTGCGGTCGGAGACGGGGTCGGCCGCCCCTTCGACGCCAAGGTGGGCAACTACACCACGGCGGCCACCGACGCGGATGTCAAGAGCGTCGGACCGGCCCTGGCCGTCAGCCGCTCGTACAATTCCCTGGACCCTCGGACGTCGACGCTGTTCGGCACCGGCTGGACCTCCAACTTCGACATGAAGATCCAGCCGGACAACGACGGCAGCGGCTCTGTCGTCCTCACCACCGCCAGTGGCCGGACCGCCCGCTTCGGAGCCGACCCGAACTGGCCCCTGTACACGCCGCCTCCGGGTGAATTCCAGTCGCTCAGTAAGGTCGCCGCCGGCTTCGACCTGAGGACCAAGGACGGCACCCTCTACGAGTTCCACGCTGCCTCGGGCAACGGCTACGCGCTCTCTCTGATGAGCGATGCGGTCAGGCACACCCAGGAGCTGAGCTACGCCAACGGCCTTCTGACGACGGTCAAGGACACCTCCTCGGGCCGCGCCCTGCACTTCGAATGGACCACCGGGAACCGGCACGTCGCCAAGGTCTACACCGACCCCGTCAGCGGGACGGACTCGAACACCGCCCTCACCTGGACCTACACGTACAACGCCAACAACCCGGACCAGCTCGACCAGGTCTGCGCGCCCCCGACCGGAGGCAACACCGACCGGTCCTGCACCGGCTACTCCTACACCTCCGGCTCGCACCTGCGCTCCGCGGTCCTGGACTCCGCTCCCGTCTCCTACTGGCGGCTCGGAGAAGGCAGCGGATCCACCGCCGTCAGCGAAATAGTGGAGAACCAGGGCAACGACAACGCCACCTACTCCGGCACCGGCGTCACCCTCGGCACGCCCGGCCCGACCGCCTCGGGCGCCACCGCCACGACCTTCGACGGTTCCGCCGGCTTCGTCGACCTCCCTCGGAGCGTCCTGGACACCTCCTCGTACACCTCGGTCGGCCTCTGGTTCAAGACCAACAGCTGGGGCGTGCTGTTCAGCTACCAGGCGGACCCCTTCCCGGGCAACGGGAGCACGCCGGCCAACTACACCCCGGCGCTGTACGTCGGCCAGTCCGGCTACCTGCACGGCAAATTCTGGAACGGACCGTCCAGGACCCTCGACTCCACCAAGACGGTCAACGACGGCAAGTGGCACTACGCCCTCCTCTCCGCCGCCGGCACCACCCAGACCCTCTACCTGGACGGAGAGGCCCAAGGTGACCCCCTGCCGGGGGCGGTCATCGCGCCCGGGCAGCGCTCCGAGGCCGTCGGTGGCGGCTTCCTCAGCGGGGGCTGGCCCGACAACCCGTACGACAACACCGGACACGCCAACTACTTCAACGGCAGCATCAGCGACGTCGCCTTCTACAACCGCGCCCTGGGCGAGTCGGCCGTCAAGTCTCTCTGGCAGGCCGGAAGCCAGCCGTCCGCCGAACTCACCGGCATGAAACTGCCCTCGGGCAAGACCCGGCTGGCCGTCAGCTACGACGCGGTCAAGGACCGGGCCGCCAAGGTGACCGATGAGAACGGCGGCACCTGGACGCTCAACAGCCCGTCCGTCGACGGCTCGGCCCAGGAGTACCGGGGCTCGGTCATGGGCTCCCGTCCGGCTGGGTACTGGCAACTCTCGGAAGGGGCCGGCGTGCAGGCCGGCAACCAGGTCTACACGCCACGCCCCACGCCCAACAACGGCACCTACTCCAACGTGACGCTACGCGCCGCCGGCCCGATGTCTGGCTCGACCGGAGCCGCGACCTTCGACGGCAGCACCTCCTGGGCCGAGCTGCCCGCAGCCTTCGCACCGCAAAACGGCCCCGGCGCGCTCGGGCTCTGGTTCCGAACGGACCGTGCGGGTGTACTGCTCTCGTACCAGACGATGCCGGTCGGCGGCAGCCCGAACGGCACCACCGACCGCTGGAACCCCGCCCTCTATGTCGACACCGACGGCAAGCTGCGGGCGCAGCTCTGGATGGGCGATGCCTCGCAGACCCTGACCACCAGCATGCCGGTCAACGACAACACCTGGCACTTCGCGGTGGTGTCAGCCGACAGCCAGACCTCGCAGACCCTCTACCTCGACGGAGCGCCCGTCGCGGGGCCGCTGAACGGCACGATCATCCCCAACGGCACCGACCACGTCTTCCTCGGCGCGGGCAACGTCACCGGCGGTTGGCCGCAGGCGCCGGCCGACCAGGAGGGCCACCTCAAGGGCCAGCTCGCCGATGTGGCCGCCTATCCGCACGGCCTGAGCGCCGCCACCATCTCCTCGCTCTACCAGCTCGCCACCACCTCCGGTGCCACCCAGTACGACGCCGCCGTGGTGGACAGCAAGCCCACCGGCTACTGGCGCCTCGACGACACCGTCGGAAACCAGGCCACCGAGCTGATCTCCTCGGCCGCGCTCGCCCAGAACCGCGGCAGCTACCACGACACCGTCTGCTGCCAGCAGGGCCCGTGGGCCTCCGGCACCGGAAGCGCGACCGGCTTCAACGGCACCACCGCGTACGTCCAGCTGCCCGACAACACCGCCCCCAAGCACTGGGGTGCGGCCACCGTCGAGCTCTGGTTCAGGACCACCGCCCCCGGTGTGCTGTACAGCTACCAGTCCTTCCCGATCGACGGAAAGCCCAACGGGACGACGGACCGCTGGACCCCGGCGCTCTACGTCGGCTCGGACAAGAAGCTGTACGGCACTCTGTGGACCGGCTCGGCGAACAACGCCCTCGTCAGCGCCACCGCCGTCGCCGACGGCAACTGGCACCACGTCGCCCTGGCCGGCGACGGCTCCGGCCAGACGCTCTACCTGGACGGTGCCCCCACCGCCACCAGCACCACAGCCCTGCCCATCACCTACAACGGCTCGGCCTACGCCTACCTCGGCGCGGGCTGGACCGGCGGCGGCTGGCCCAACGCCCCGACCGACCAGCTCAGCCACATCAACGGCGCCATCGCCGACTTCTCTATCTACCGGTACCGGCTCACCAACGACACCGTCTCCGGCCACCACAACCAAGCCACCTCACCCACCCCGGTCGGCGGCCTGGACGCCGCGACCGCCTACCGCACCAAGATCGTCCAGGACGGCGCCGTCGGCTACTGGCGCCTCAACGACCCGTCCGGCTCCCGGTACGCCGCCAGCCAGCTGGGCGACGCGCGCCCGGACGCGACGGCCGGCAACCTCACCGACGTCGACCTGAACGCCGCCGGACCATCCGGAGATCCCAGCCAGCGCGCCGGCCTCTTCAACGGCACCACCTCCCAGGTCCAACTGCCCTCCGACGCCGCCCCCATCAGGGGAGCGGCCAGCGTCGAGCTGTGGTTCAAGACCACCAACGGAGGCCCGCTTTACAGCTACCAGGACTTCCCCGTCGGTACCCAGGGCGGTACCGCCTGGAACCCGGCCCTGTACGTCGGCACCGACGGACGCGTGCACGGCGAGTTCTGGATGGGACCCGGCGACTCCATGACCTCCGACCGGACGGTCAACGACGGCAACTGGCACCAGGTTGTCCTCACCGGTGACGACAGCGGCCAGACCATCTACATCGACGGCCGAGCCAGCGCCACGGACACCACCGGACGCAAGATCATCTTCAACGGCACGCCATACGTCTACCTGGGGGCGGGATCCACCAACGGCTGGCCCGCAGCCGGCGGCGACCACTTCAACGGCACCATCGCCGAAGCCTCCTACTACCCCTCGCGCCTCAACGCCGACACCGTGACCGCGCACTACAAGGCCATGGGCGACGGCGGCACCGCCATCCCGGTCACCACCGCCACCGTCACGGACCCGGGTGGCTACAAGCTGACCTACCAGTACGACACCCGCTCCTCCCGGCTGCTCTCCCGCAGCGACGGCTACGGCAACACCACCCACTACAGCTACGACACCGCCGGGTACCTGTACGCCGTCACCGACCCGAACGGACACACCATCACCACCGGCCACGACGCCCGCGGCAACACGGTCTCCCGGACCACCTGCCGCCGCGCCGGAAGCTGCCAGACCAGCTACGCCACGTACTTCCTGGACGGCGTCAACCCGTTCAACCCGACCAACGACAAGATCCTGACATCCAGCGACGGCCGTTCCTCGGGTCCCGACGACACCACCTACACCACCCGCTACACCTACGACGGCTTCGGTCAGCTGGCCTCGACCACCCTCCCCGCCACTCCGGACTTCCCCAACGGCCGGGCCACCTACATCCTGCACACCAAGGCCTTCACCCCGGCCCCGGACGGCTCAATCGTCCCGATCGGGCTGGTCCGGTCCCAGACCGTCCTGCTCGACCCGGCGGCCTACCCGGACCCGTTCAGCGTTCCTGCGGACAAGCAGACCGAGTACTTCTACCAGGGCAACGGCGACATCGCCTTCGTCCTCTCGCCGCTGCGGCCCAAGGTCAGCTACGGCTACGACAACCTCGGACGCACCACCAGCCAGTCGTACAGCTGCGACGACTGCCCGGGCGGCACCACCGCCGCACCCCGGACGCTCGAGACCGGCTACACCTGGGACGGCCAGGGCAACCAGGTCACCCGCACCGACCCGTACACCACCGACACCGTCACCGGCACCAAGCACACCCGGCGGACCACGACCGCCTATGACGTGGACGGCAACCAGGTCAGCCAGACCGTCGCCGACACCACGGGCGGCGACCAGCCGCGCACCACGACGTGGACCTACGAGAGCGACACCAGCCGGGTGAAGCAGGTCAAGGACCCCGGCGGCCACGCCACCTCGTACACCTACGACCGCTACGGCAACGTCGCCACCCGGACCGACGCGGCCGGAACCACCTACAACTTCAGCCACTCGCCGATGGGCCAGCTGCAGCAGACCGCCGTCACCAACTACACCGGCAGCAGCGCGACCCCGACCGCACCGCGCTGGCAGGTCATCGACTCGCGCGGCTACGACCCGGCCGGCCGCCCTGCCACCGACACCGACGCGATGGGGCGCACCACCCACACCTACTACAACGACGACAACACCGTCTCCGAGATCGACCTGGACGCGTACCACAACGCCGATGGGTCCATGCGCAACGTGGTCCTCCAGCAGAACACCTATGACAACGCGGGCCACCTCACCCAGCAGGTGACCGGCGGGGGCAAGACCACCACCGCCACCGCCTACGACGCGGCCGGCCGGGTCGCCCGCACGACCGTCGACCCCGGCGGCCTCAACCGCACCACCGCCTACACCTACGACGTGGCGGGCCGTCCGACGACAGTGGTCAGTACCGGCGGTGCGGACGCGAGCTCCGCCGAGACCGACTACGCCTACGACGTCACCGGGAACCTGCTCAAGCAGACCGCCCGCAACCAGCCCACCGACTCGGTGGTGACGTACGGCTACAACGGCCGAGGTCTTCGAACCACCACCGTCAGCCCGAACGGCAACGCGACCGGCGCCGACCCCGTCCCGTACACCAGCAACGTCGGCTACGACGAGGCCGGCCGTCCCACTCTCAGCACCGGCCCGCTGGTCAGCGCGGAGACCTACGATCCGACCAGCCGCGGCAGCAAGCCGCAGCAGGTCCGCCCGATCGGCCGCACCGGTTACGACACCTTCGGTCAGCTGACCTCGCAGGTCGACCCGCTGGGCAACACCGTCACCTACACCTATGACCTGGACGGCAACCGGGTCGGCGCGGCCGGTGCCGCGTACACCGACCCGCAATCCGGAACCACGATCACCCCGGTCTCCACGGTCGACTACGACGTGCTCGGCCGACCCGTCACCAGCGTCGTCGACCCGACCGGCCTGAAGCTGACGCACACCATGCGCTACGACCAGTTCGGCAACCTGGTGCAGACCACCATGCCGCCGACCGGCGGTGTCACCACACCGACCGTCACCAACTCCTACGACCTCGACGGCGAACTGCTCTCCATCACCGGCCCAACGGGCGCGGTCAGCCAGTCCACCTACGACGACCTCGGACGGCGCATCACCAGCACCCAGCTGGAGCGCTACCCGGTCTCGGCCGCCTACACCAGCACGTTCACCTGGGACGACGCGGGCAACCAGCTCAGCTCCACGACGCCCGGAGGCGCCACGAGCAAGGCCGCCTACAACGCCGTCGGCCAGGTGCTCAGTGCAACCGACCCGGCCGGCGTCACCGTCCGCTCCGCCTACGACGGGCTCGGCCGGACCAACCGGGTGACCAACGCCGACGGCACCACGGCCACCACCGGCTACGACCGGCTGGGAAGGACGCTGAACACCACGGACCTGGACACCACCGGCGCCGCCGTGGCCACCCAGTACGCCACGTACGACCTCGAGGGCAACGTCCTCAGCGCCACCGACAAGGTGGCGAGCAGCGCCGACATCGCCGCGCACGCACGGCAGTTCACCTACAACCCGGCCGGCCTCCCGGTCCAGCAGGTCGAACCTGTCGCTGCCGGGCAGTCGATCACCACGTCCTTCGGCTACGACAGTGGCGGACGCAAGACCCGGTGGACCAACGGGAAGAACATCCCGACCTACTACACCTACAACTCCCTCGGGCTCCCCGAGTCCACCGTCGAGCCGCCAACCACCGCTCATCCGACTCCGGCCGAAGGCCTGTTCACCACCAGCTACGATGCCGCCGGCCGGGCCGTCACCCTCACCGAACCCGGAAACGTACTCCGCCGCCGCAGCTACGACGGCGCGGGCAACCTGACCCAGGAGACCGCCACAGGCGCCGAGGTGGCGACGCCGAACCGCACCCTCGGCTACGACGCGACCGGCCACCTCATATCCGTCGGCACCCCCGGCACCACCCCCGACACCTACACCTACAACGACCGCGGCCAGCTCCTCACCACGGCCGGCCCGGGCGGCGCCAGCAGCTACAGCTACAACGGCGACAGCCGGATGACCGCCCGCACCGACACGGCCGGCACCACCGCCTTCGGCTACAACCCGGCCGGCCAGCTCGCCAGCGCCACCGACCCGTTGACCGGAACCGCCGTCGGCTACGGCTACGACGCGGCCGGCCGGCTCGCCAGCGAGCACTACGGCACCAACGGAGGCAGCCGCAGCTACGGCTACGACAACCTCGGCCACCTGCACGACGACACCGTCAAGAACCCCAGCGGGGCGACAGTCTCCTCGATCAGCTACGGCTACGACCTCAACGACCGGACCACCAACAAGACCACCACCGGCACCGCCGGAGCGGCCACCAACCAGTACGGCTACGACCTGGCCGGCCGACTGACCTCCTGGTCCAACGGCCCAGCCACCACCGCCTACACCTGGGACGCCGCCGGCAACCGGACCTCGGCCGGCGCCACCACCTCCACCTTCGACGAACGCAACCAACTGCTCAACGACGGCGCCACCACATACACCTACTCGGCCCGCGGCACCCTCACCGGAAGCACCACCCAGGGATCCCAGCCCAAGGACATCCAGTTCGACGCCTTCGACCGGATGGTCAAAGAGGGACCCTCCACCTACACCTACGACTCGCTCGACCGCGTCGCCCAGACCGGGAACACCGCCTTCACGTACGACGGCGGCTCCAACAACCCGGTCTCGGACGGCACCACCACCTACACCCGCACCCCCGGCGGCACGCTCCTCGGCACCGCAACCACGGGCGCTACGCCCAACCCCCGCCTGGTGATCAGCGACCAGCACACCGACGTGGTCGCCACCATCGACCCGGCCGCCAAGAACCTCACCGGCTCCACCGCCTACGACCCCTTCGGCAAGCCCACCGCCACGGCGGGCGCCACCAACTCGCTCGGCTACCAGAGCGGCTGGACCGACCCCGCCTCAGGCGACGTCAACATGGCCGCCCGCTGGTACCGCCCCGGTAGCGGCACCTTCGCCTCCCGCGACTCCTGGCAACTGGGCACCAACCCGTCAGTCCAGGGGAACCGCTTCACCTACGGCAACGGCGACCCGATTGACTCGATAGACCCGTCGGGGCACCGTTCCTGCGGGCAAATATTTCGCAGAAAAGCATTCTTGGGGCTTCGTCTTGCGTGTGAAGAAGCCAGGTGGGTGACGGGCTACGAGGACGAGACGAATGTCTATACGTTCAACTCGGGGCCGCAGATCAACTGTGACATGTACTGGTGGACGACTGAGTGTGGCGGTTCTGGGTATCGCTCGGCGCCCACAAGCGGGCCGACATCAACAAGTGGACTCGGGAGTATCGCTTCAACAGGTGAACTCGGCAGGATCATTCGCGGCGGTGGCTCAGGCGGCGGAGACCGTCACAAGCCGGCACCGCCCCACAAGCGACCCGGACCGCGGCCGTCTCCCGGCCCGACCTTGCCCACGCCCGAGCCCCCGACACCCAAGGGCCCGCTCAACGACCACGACCGCCCGCACGTCAACCCTGACCCGATCGACTTCTTCACCGACACCATCGTCGCCGTCGGCATCGCCGCCGTCACCGCCGTGGTCGTCGAAGGCGCCCCGGTCGTCGTCGGCACCGCAACCGCCGTCGGCTCCGGCATCGTCGCCGGCACTGACGCCCTTATCGGCCTCGGCGACGACATCTATAACCTCATCAACAACGGCGGCGGCAACCCCGCGCCCAACCCCGCGCCCGACCCCACGCCGACGCCGCGTCCGTGGCCGATCCCGGCTCCCCTGCCCGACCCGGGGCAAGGCAACCCGGGCCCCGGAGGGAACGGCAATCGGCGCGTCCTCACCTGCGAGGACCTGAAGCCGTCGGGGGCTGTAGCCCTGAATGGTGGCGGATGGGTCAACTACCTGCCGTC
>NZ_JBVISA010000062.1:0-26410 GCF_055575755.1 Kitasatospora sp. NPDC034035
CCGGTCATCACCGTCAAGCCGAACGCCGTCGGCCCGGAGGCCGCTCCGGCCGCCGGTGCGGTGGAGAACGTGTCGGTGGAGTTCACCGGCAACGCGGCCAAGGTCACCTCGCGCACCCCGCGCGTGTCCACCGGCCGTCCCGAGCTGACCGAGGCCGCGATCGTGGTCTCCGGCGGTCGCGGTGTCGGTGCCGCCGAGGGCTTCGGCGTGGTCGAGGAGCTCGCGGACGCGCTCGGCGCGGCCGTCGGCGCCTCGCGTGCCGCCGTCGACGCCGGCTGGTACCCGCACAGCAGCCAGGTCGGCCAGACCGGCAAGCAGGTCTCCCCGCAGCTGTACATCGCGGCCGGCATCTCGGGCGCCATCCAGCACCGGGCCGGCATGCAGACCTCGAAGACCATCGTGGCCGTCAACAAGGACCCCGAGGCCCCGATCTTCGAGCTGGTCGACTACGGCGTGGTCGGCGACCTCTTCCAGGTGCTGCCGCAGCTCACCGCCGAGGTGAAGGCCCGCAAGGCCTGATCCCGCGGAAAGGTTCGGAGGGCGTGGCGCCGGGTGCTCGGTGCCACGCCCTCTGTCGTCCCCGGAGCACGGCGGGCGGGGCCACGGCCCGTAGAGTCGGCGCGAACGTGTGACGTGCGGGCATGAGTCGACCTCATGCCGGGGGGGCATGAGGTGAGCTCATGGCCTGAACGCGTGACGTGCGACGGCATGAGGTGAGTTCATGGCCCGAACGCGTGACGTGCAGGACGTGCGTGACGTGACGTGACGTGACGCGACAGCGTGGGACGAGGGCGAGGACGGTGGCATGGCACTGCTGACGGCACTTCAGGGCGGTTTCGGCGACGCGGCGGACGCGCTGCGGATCGACGGCAGGGCGTTCTCCCGGGAGGAATTGCTGGGCGCGGCGACCGCCGTCGCGGACCGGGTGGCCGGTGCCCCTGCGCTGGCGGTGCTCGCCCGGCCCACCGTCGAGACGGTCACCGCCGTGGTCGGCGGCCTGCTGGCGGGCGTTCCGGTGGTGCCGCTGCCGCCCGACTCGGGCCCCAAGGAGCGCGAGCACATCCTGCGGGACTCGGGTGCGGCGCTGCTCGCGCACGCCGTCGGGGAGGCGCTTCCCGAGGGCGGTTCGGTGACGGGCCTGCCGGTCGACCCCCTGCAGCGCTCCACCACCACCTACGCCGAGCCGGCTGCGGATTCGACCGGCTTCGTGCTCTACACCTCAGGCACCACCGGCGCGCCCAAGGGGGCGGTCATCCGGCGCGCGGCGATCGCCGCCGACCTGGACGCCCTGGCCGCTGCCTGGCAGTGGACCGCCGAGGACACCCTGGCCCACGGCCTGCCGCTGTTCCACGTGCACGGCCTGCTGCTCGGCGTGCTCGGCGCCCTGCGCACCGGCAGCCGGCTGGTGCACACCGGGCGGCCCACCCCGGCGGGGTACGCGGCGGCCGGCGGCAGCCTGTACTTCGGCGTGCCCACCGTCTGGTCCCGGCTGGCGGCGGACCCGGAGGCGGCGGCCCGGCTGGCCTCGGCCCGGCTGTTGGTCTCCGGCAGCGCACCGCTGCCCGTACCGGTGTTCGAGAAGCTGGCGGCGCTCACCGGGCACGCCCCGATCGAGCGGTACGGGATGACCGAGTCGCTGATCACCGTCAGCACCAGGGCGGACGGCGAGCGGCGCCCGGGCAGCGTGGGCCTGCCGCTGGAAGGGGTGCGCACCCGGCTGGTCGGCGAGGACGGCGCGCGGGTGCCGTGCGACGGGGAGACCGTCGGTGAGCTGCAGGTCTCCGGTCCGACGCTGTTCAGCGGCTACCTCAACCGGCCGGACGCCGACGCCGAGGCGTGGACGGCGGACGGCTGGTTCCGCACCGGCGACGTCGCGGTGATCGGGGCGGACGGGTTCCACCGGATCGTCGGCCGGGCCTCGGTGGACCTGATCAAGAGCGGCGGCTACCGGATCGGCGCGGGCGAGGTGGAGGCCGCGCTGCGCGACCACCCGTCGGTCGCCGACGCGGCGGTGGTCGGCGTGCCGGACGAGGACCTCGGTCAGGCGATCGTCGCGTACGTCATCCCGGACGGTGCCGTGACGGGGGAACAGCTGACGGCGTTTGTGGCGGAGCGGCTCTCGGTGCACAAGCGGCCCCGCCGGGTTGTGCTGGTGCCCGAACTGCCCAGGAACGCACTGGGAAAGGTGCTGAAGAAGCAGTTGCTGGCGGAGGCCGGCGGCCGGTGATGAGGGGGCGTCGGACGCCTCCCCGGTGACGGGTGTTCACCCTGATGCGCCGTCGGTGCTGACCGCCCGTGACCCTCCCATTGGCGCACTCCACTGCGCGCCGTGAGCGGACGCGTGCCTACCGTGACGAGCAGGCAGAACTGAATCCCTGAGCGACACGCCGCGGCCTCCGGTCGCACGGCCGGAGGCCGCGGCACGTCGGGCGGGGATCTGCCGAGTCGTACGAACCGGTGTTGCCGGGGGCGTACGGCGGGTTCGAAGCAGTTCCGCAGCCGCCCGTCCGGCGGTAGTCCGCAGCGATTCGCGGCGATCCGCAGCGATTCGCTGAGATCCGCAGCAGTGAAGGAAGTCAGCAGGATGACCACCGTCAACACCGGCGCACCGGATGCCGCCGACGAACCGACCGCGCAGCAGGTTGCTGCCACCGCCCGTTCCTCCCGTCCGTCCCGGGCCGCGCGGCTGCGCCGGGGGATAGGCATGGTGGCCGTGATCGCGACCGGAGCGGGTGTGCTCGGCCTCGGCACCGGTGTGAGCCCCGCGGTTGCCGAGACCGCGCCGGCGCACGCCGGGTGGGACGGCTCGCGGTACTGGTTCAAGAACAGTCAGGGACAGTGGCGCTGGACCTCGCACTACAGCGTGTACGTGGCGCGGACCGGGGGCGGGACGCAATCCGCGGCCAAGTCCTCGAGCGGCACGAAGTCGAGCGGGGGGATCAAGCAGGGCTGGGACGGCTCGCGCTACTGGTTCCGCAACAGCAAGGGCGAGTGGCGCTGGACCTCGCACTACGACATCTACCTGGCGCGGACCGGGGGCGGCTCCTCCTCCGGCTCCTCGGGCTCGGGTTCGTCCGGCGGCTCGGTGGCCGCGAACCCGGACGTCGAGACCGCCGTGCAGTACGCGCTCGCCCAGCTGGGCAAGCCGTTCCTGACGGCGGGCAACGGGCCGAACGGGTACGACTGCTCGGGCCTGGTGCAGCAGTCCTTCAAGCGCGGCGGCATCAGCCTGCCGCGGGTCGCCAACGACCAGTACGAGGCGACCACGCCGATCACGGCGAGTCAGCTGCGCCGCGGTGACCTGCTGTTCTGGTCGCCGGACGGGACCGCGCGGGGCATCCAGCACGTGGCGATCTACCTGGGCAACAACCAGTACGTCGAGGCCGCGCGGCCGGGGACCAACATCAGGATCTCGGGGATCAGCAGCGGCTACTACCCGGCGTACATGGGGCGGCCGTAGCGCGGTCGCGGGTTCGCGGGTCCGCACGTCGGGGGCGCCTGATCGGGTCGGGCGCCCCCGACGTGCGCCGTACCGGGGGCGGTCGTTCGACGCGCGGTCAGAGGTCCGTCGGGCGGGGGAGGGCACCGCGGGCGCCGAGGGCGGTGACGGCGAAGGCCCCGGCGGCGACGGCGGTGGCGGTCGCGGCGGGAAGGTCGGTGCCGCGCGCGAGTTCTGCGGCGAGGGCGCCGCAGAAGACGTCGCCCGCTCCGGTGGTGTCGACCACCCGGACGGCGGGGGCGGACAGCCGGCTCAACCGTCCGTCCGCGGCGACCAGGGCGCCGTCGCCGCCGAGGGTGATCACGACGCCCTCGGCCTGGGCGGTGAGGGCCCGGGCGGCTTCGGTGACGTCGGCGGCCCCGGTGAGCTGGCGGGCCTCGACGGCATTGGCGACGACCAGCGGACGGCGCCCGGTCGGGCCGACGTCGGGCAGGGTTCCCGCGGGGGCGGTGTTGTGCAGCCAGCGGGTGGCGCCGGAGGGGCCGGCGGGGGGCAGGGCGGCGGCGGTCGCGCGGATGCACGCCGCCGGGACCTCGTTGCTGGTGAGGACCACGTCGACGGGGAGCAGGCGGAGGCGCGCCAGGGCGGCGGTCACCTCGTCCGGGGTGAGGTGCGCGTTGGCGCCCGGGACGACGACGATGCTGTTCTCGCCGGAGGGGTCGACCAGGACGATCGCCTGACCGGTCGGCGCGTCGGGGTGCGTGAGCACGGCGCCCGTCTCGACCTCCGCGCCGTGCAGATCGGCGAGCGCCGCCTCGCCCTCGGCGTCGCGCCCGACCTTGGCGACCAGGTGCGTGGCCGCGCCCATCCGGGCCGCCGCCACCGCCTGGTTGGCGCCCTTGCCGCCGAAGCCCTGGGCGGCGGCGTCGGCGAGGACGGTCTCGCCGGGGGCGGGGAGCACGGGGCAGCGAAGGATCCGGTCGGTGTTGACCGATCCGATGACGACGACTCGGCCTACGGGCAGCAGCTTCATCGTTCCTCTGTACGTGCCGGGGCGCGGGCGTGGCAAGCAGGCGTGGCAAGCCGGTGGGGCGAGCCGGTGGGGCGACCGGGGGGGCGCCGGCTGGTGGGCGGGCCTGGGCAGGGTGTTGCCGGGGTGTGCGCGGCGGGCAGGCGCGCGTGGGACATCGGCCCGCCCGAGGTCCTGTGCGTGCGTGATGGTGAAGGGGTGCAATTTTGAGGTAGACCGGTCTGCATACTTCCGGTTGCAGGCGGCTGGCCTGGGCACATGCCGCTGTCACGGGGCAGACCGGGGCACGCGAGCGGGCGCGACGAGGAGGCATGGGGAGAGGCGTGGCGCGGGTACCACCACGGGTGGCGCTGGTTCGGCTGACGGGGGCGCTGCCCGGTGCGAACGGCATCGGGGGAAGTCGAGGGGCAGGGGACGTTGTGATCGTCTGGGTCAATGGCACATTCGGGGCGGGCAAGACGAGTGCCTGCCGCGAGCTGGTGGAACTGCTGCCCGGGAGCGTGCTCTTCGATCCCGAGCTGGTGGGCTTCGGTCTGCGCCGGATGCTCCCGGCCGACCGGCTGGCGACGGTGTCCGACTTCCAGGACCTGGCGGCCTGGCGTCGGCTCGTCCCCGAGACGGCGGCCGCGCTGCTCGAGGAGGTCGGGGGCCCGCTGGTGGTCCCGATGACCCTGCTCAGAGAGGACTACCGGGACGAGATCTTCGGCGACCTCGCCTCCCACGGGATCGCGGTGCACCACTTCGTGCTGGACCCCGAAGAAACGATCCTGCGTGAGCGCATCGCCCATCGCGAGGAGTGCCCGGGCGACCCGGAGGCCAGCGAACGGGTCCGCACCTGGTGCCTCGAGCACCTGCCCCGCTACCGCGCCGCCCGCCGCTGGCTGGTCGGGGACGCCCGGATGCTCGACACCGGCGAGCTCACGCCCCGGGAGACCGCCCTCCGGATCGCCGAGCTGGTCCGGGTCGGCGCCGCCCGCTGCCCGATCGTCCAGAGCCCGGACCCGACCGGGGACACCGTGGCCTCCGCCGTCCTGCTCTTCGACGAGCAGGACCGCGTCCTGCTCGTCGACCCCGTCTACAAGCCCGACTGGGACTTCCCCGGCGGCGTGGTCGAGCGCGGCGAGGCCCCCACCGACGCCGCCCTGCGCGAGACCGCCGAAGAGCTGGGCCTGCGCCTCGACCCGTCCGGGCTGCGCCTTCTCGCCGTCGACTGGGAGCCGCGCACCGGCCCGCGCCGCGGCGGCCTGCGGCTGATGTACGACGGCGGTCTGCTGGACGCGGCGGGCCGCCAGAACCTGCTGCTGCAGCAGGAGGAGCTGCGCAGCTGGCGCTTCGTCACGCTGGACGAGGCGGCCGAACTGCTGCCCCCGAGCCGGTACCGGCGCCTTGCGGCCGCCCTGGACGCCCGGCGCAGTGGCGAGCTGCGGTACCTGGAGGCGGGGTGCCGGGTGGCCGTGGGGCTGGCGAGCGCGGCGGACGCGGCGTAGGCGGCGTAGGCGGGCGGGCGGCCGCGGTGTAGCCGCAACACCGGGGTCGCCGGGCTGTCGGGGTCGCTGAGCTGTCGGGTTCGCCCGGCCACCGGGTTCGCCGGGCCGTCGGCGGGGGCGGGAGGATGGGGGCATGCCGTTCACGCTGAGCCACCCCGCCGCCGTCCTGCCCCTGCTGCGCCGCGCCGGGGTGCGTGGGCCGTTGGTCGCGTCGGCGCTGGTCGCCGGGTCGATGGCGCCAGACGTGCCGTTCTTCGCCGAGTCCCTGCTGCCCGGGGTGTACGCCCACGGTGGGCTGACGCACAGCTGGTGGGCGGTGCCGACGCTGGACGTGGCGATCGCCGGCGCGCTGGTGGCCGGCTGGCACGGGCTGCTGCGCGGACCGCTGGTCGCGCTGCTGCCCGAGCGGTGGGCCGGTGGTGCCGAGGCGCTGACGGTCCGGCGGTCCGGCACGGGTGCGGAGGCCGGGGCGGTCTGGTTCGCGGCGTCCGCGGCGATCGGCGCGGCCACCCACGTCGGCTGGGACGCGTTCACGCACGGCGGGCGGCTGGGCGTCCGGCTGCTGCCCGTACTGGACCGGTCGCTGGCCGGGGTGCCGATGTACGAGGCGCTGCAGTACGGCAGTTCGGCGCTCGCGCTGGCGGCGATGGGGGGTTGGGCGGCGCGCGCGGTGCGGGCGGTCGAGCCGGTGCGGCCGGCCGTCGGGCTCGCGCCCCGGACGCGGCGGGCCGCCGTCGCGGTGCTGGGCGCGGCGACGGCGGCCGGGGTGCTGCACCGGCTCAGCCCGCTGAAGCGCAACCTGGTGCCGGAGGTCTGCTTCGGGGCCGGGGCCGGGCTCGCGGTGGGCGCCGTCGGGTACGCGGCGGTGGTGGCGGCCGCCCGCCGGTTGCGCGGCGGGCGGCCCGGACCGGGGGCCGCGAGCGGCAGCCCCCGGCCCGACGTCCGTCAGACGGAGCGCAGTTCGGCGTAGCGGCGGAGGAAGAGGGCCTCGGTGAGGGCCATCCGCTCCAGTTCCTGCGGGTCGAGGCTCTCGTTGACCGCGTGGATCTGGGCGGTCGGCTCCTCGACGCCGATCAGCACGATCTCGGCCTGCGGGTAGAGCGTGCGCAGCGTGTTGCAGAGCGGGATCGAGCCGCCCTGGCCGGAGGCGACCATCCCGGTGCCGAAGGCCTCGGCCATGGCCTCGCCCATCGCCTCGTACGCCGGGCCGCTGGTGTCGGCGCGGAACGGGGCGCCGGAGCCCTGGCGCTGGACGGTGAGCCGGGCACCGAGCGGGACCTTCGCCTCCAGGTGGGCCACCAGCGCGTCCTGGGCGGCGGAGGCGTCCATGCCCGGCGGGACGCGCACGCTGATCAGGGCCTTGGCGGCGGCCTGGACGGAGGAGGTCGCGCCGATCACCGGCGGGGCGTCGATGCCGAGGACGGTGACGGCCGGGCGGGCCCAGAGGCGGTCACCGATGCTGCCGGTGCCGGTCAGGGCGACGCCGTCGAGCACCTTGGCGTCGGCGCGGAACTGCTCCTCCGGGTACTGCACGCCCTCCCAGGTCTGGTCGGTGTTCAGTCCGGCGACCGAGACGTCGCCGTTCTCGTCGTGCAGCGACGCGAGGATCCGGACCAGGGACTGCAGCGCGTCCGGGGCGGCGCCGCCGAACGCACCGGAGTGCAGGTTGCCGGCCAGGGTGGTGACCGAGGCCTCGACCACCGTCATGCCACGCAGCGAGGCGGTCACCGTGGGCAGGCCCGCGGCGAAGTTGCCGGTGTCGCCGATGACGATGGCGTCGGCGGTGAGCAGCTCGGGGTGCGCCTCGGCGTAGCGCTCCAGGCCGCCGGTGCCCTGCTCCTCCGAGCCCTCCACGATGATCTTCAGACCGACCGGATAACCGTCCCCGTACACCTGGCGCAGCGCCCGCAGGGCGGTCAGGTGCATCAGGATGTTGCCCTTGCAGTCGGCGGCGCCGCGCCCGTACCAGCGGCCGTCACGCTCGGTCAGTTCGAAGGCGGGGCTGAGCCAGGCGTCCTCGTCGAGCGGGGGCTGGACGTCGTAGTGCGAGTAGAGCAGGACGGTCGGCGCGCCCTCGGGGCCGGGCAGCTCGGCGTAGACGGACTGGGTGCCGTCCGGTGTGTCGAGCAGCCGGACGTTGGTCAGGCCCTCGGCGGCGAAGGCGTCGGCGACCCAGCGCGCGGCCTTCTCGCACTCCTCGACCGGGAACTGGCGCGGGTCGGCGACCGACGGGAAGGCGACCAGCTCGGCGAGGTCGGTGCGGGCACGGTCCATCAGGGACCGGACGGCGTCGGCCAGGGGCTGTGACATCGGGGCTCCGAAGGGATGGGTCCGCCCGCGGGGTGCTGCGGGCGGAGGGGGCTGTTGGGGTACCGCCGATCATAGGGGGAGCGGAATCGGGGCCCCGGGGGCCGGGCGCCCGGCCGGCCGGGTGCTCGGCCCCCGGGACGGCGGATGGGGGCGGAACCGTGCGGCGGGCTTCGGGTGGCGCGGCGTCCGGCGGGGCGGGCGGACGCATAGGATTGCTCGACGTGACTGACTCCGGAAGCTCCGATTCCCGTAGCGAACTCGACAGCCCGCTCGACAGCCCGCACGACGGGACGGCCACGCCGCACGACGGGACGGCCGCTCCGCTCGACGACGCGGCCTCGCCGCCGGACGGCGTCTGGGACGTCGTGGTGGTCGGCGCCGGACCGGCGGGCGCCTCGGCCGCGCACGCCGCCGCCGTCCAGGGCCGCCGCGTGCTGCTGCTCGACAAGGCCGAGCACCCCCGCTACAAGACCTGTGGCGGCGGCATCATCGGCCCCTCCCGGGACAGCCTGCCGCCGGACTTCCGGCTGCCGCTGCAGGACCGGGTGTACGCCGTCACCTTCGCGTACGACGGGCGGTTCACCCGGACGCGGCGTTCCCAGCGGATGCTGTTCGGCCTGGTCAACCGGGACGAGTTCGACCTGCGCCTGGTTCAGGCGGCCAAGGCGGCCGGGGCGGTGCTGGTCACCGGAGTGACCGTCACCGGTGTCGAGCAGCGCGGCGGCGAGCACCGGACCGCGCTGGTGACGGCGGCCGACGGGCGCACGTTCGAGGCCCGCGCGGTGGTCGGCGCGGACGGAAGCGCGAGCCGGATCGCCCGGCACGTCGGCGTCACCTTCGACCAGATCGACCTCGGCCTGGAGGCGGAGATCCCGGTGCCCCCGCAGGTCGCCGCCGACTGGGCGGGCCGGATCCACCTCGACTGGGGCCCGCTGACCGGCAGTTACGGCTGGGTGTTCCCGAAGACCGAGACCAGCAGCCTGACCGTCGGCGTCATCTCGGCGCGCGGCGACGGCGAGCGGACCAAGCAGTACCTCGCCGACTACATCCGGCGGCTGGGCCTGTCCGGCTTCACCCCCAGGGTCGAATCCGGGCACCTGACCCGCTGCCGGGCCGAGGACTCGCCGCTCTCCCGCGGCCGGGTGCTGGTCGCCGGCGATGCGGCCGGACTGCTGGAACCGTGGACCCGCGAGGGCATCTCGTACGCGCTGCGCTCGGGCCGACTGGCCGGCGAGTGGGCGGTGAAGGTCGCCGAGGCGGGCAACGCGGCTGCGGTGCGGCGCGAGGCGCTGAACTACGCCTTCGCCATCAAGGCCGGGCTGGGCGTGGAGATGCGCGCGGGCAAGCAGCTGCTGGGCGCCTTCGAGCGGCGGCCGTACCTGTTCCACGCGGCGGTCTGCCTGGTGCCGGCGGCCTGGCGGGCCTTCGCCCGGACCACCCAGGGGCACACCACCTTCTCCCAGGTGCTGCGGCAGTACCGGGCGGCGCGGAAGCTGACGTCCATGGCGTCGCGTTAGGGCCGTTGGGCCGTTGGGCCGTTGGGCCGTCGGGCCGTCGGGTTGTAGGGCGGTCGGGTTGTAGGGCCGTCGGGTCGTTGGGCCGATGTGGGGCCGGTGCTCCTCCCGGGTGGAGGGGCGCCGGCCCCGTTTGCCTTGCATGGTGGGCTAGTTGTTCCGACTGGTGAGCCTGGGGGCGGGCGTGTGGGCGGGCGTCCGGGCGGGCGTGCGGGTCACTTCAGCCCGGTGTCGAGGGCGGTCATGAGCGTGCCGGACGGGGTGTCGCCGGACATCTCCCAGATCATGCCGCCGAGCAGGTTCTTCGACTTGAGGTAGGCCGTCTTCCGGGCGATCGACCAGGCGTCGTCGAAGGTCCACCACTGGCCGCCGGCTCCCGTGTAGCCGTACGTCGCCATGGACTTGGGATCGTGGTAGACGGTGAGGCCGGAGACGCTGGTGATCAGGTTGTGGTACCCGCGCGTGCCGGCCTCCTCGGCGAACTGGCCCGGTGCGGCGCCGCCCGCGGACTGCCAGACCCCCTTCGCACCGCCGTCCGCCACGCCCTGCCAGCCGCGCCCGTAGAACGGGAAGCCGATGGTGAGCTTGCGCGGGTTGACCCCGGCGCCGAGGTAGGTCCGGACGGCCGCGTCCACGCTGAAGTGGACGTCGTACGGGTCGTTCGGGTCCTGGTAGAGGTTGGCCTGGTGGCCCGTGCGGTTGGGCTCCCAGGAGTTGTCGCTGCCCGAGCCGTGGAAGTCGTAGCCCTGGACGTTGGCGATGTCCAGTGAGCCGAAGATCCTGCTCAGGTCCCAGCCCGCGGCGACCTTCGCCGGGTCGGCCGGGGTGAAGGCGGTGAGCAGCTTGTGCGAGCCGCCCGACGCGTCGAGCTGCTTGCGGAATTCGGCCAGCAGCAGGGTCAGGTTGGCCTTGTCGTCGGCGCTCCAGTGGTTGCCGGCGTGGCCGTCGCCGGAGCCGGGCCACTCCCAGTCGAGGTCGATGCCGTCGAAGATCCCGGCCGCCACGCCGTCACCGCCGGCGCCGTTGTAGACCGGCAGGTTGCCCTTGATCCAGATGTCGACGCAGGACTTGACGAACTTCTGGCGGGAGGCGTCGGTGGCGGCGACGTCCGAGAAGTACTTGGAGTAGGTCCAGCCGCCGAGCGAGACGACCACCTTCAGGTTCGGGTACTTGGCCTTGAGCTTCTTCAACTGGTTGAAGTTGCCGCGGAGTTTGCCCCAGCCGTCGTCGGCCACGCCGTCCACCGACTGGTCGGCGCTCATCGGTCGGGTGTAGTCGGCGTCGGCGTCACCGGCTCCGGTGCCCTGGTCCGGGTCCTGCGGGTTGGCGGTGGTGCCCTTGGTGACACCCGAGAGACAGGTCAGGTTGACCGGATCGATGTTCTCGAAGGCGTAGTTGATGACGTCGAGCTTGGCGGCGCTGCCCGAGGTGTCGAGGTTCTTGGCGAAGTACTGGCGGCCGTAGATGCCCCACTGGACGAAGTAGCCGACCCGGGCGTACTTCCCGGCGCCGACCAGGTCCGAGGTGGTGGCGGTGAGCGGGGCGGAGGCGGGCGAGACGTTGTCGGCGGCGTCGCGGGCCTTCACGGTGAAGGTGTAGGTGGTGGACGGCGAGAGGCTGCCGACGGTCGCGGTCAGCGTCTTGCCGGTGACCGTCGCCACCGGGGTGCCGCCCTGGTAGACGTCGTACGCGGCGACCCGGACGTTGTCGGCCGCGGCGTTCCAGGCGAGCGTCACGTCCGTCGAACTGACAGCCGTGGTGCGGAGGTTGGTGGGCGCGGTGGGCGGGACGGGGTCGGTGGACGGGTCGAAGGTGGCGCCGGTGACGGGCGCGCTGAGCGGGCCGGTGTTGCCGCGGCTGTCCTTGGCGCGGACGGTCAGGGTGTAGGAGGTGGCCGGGGTGAGACCGGTGACCAGGGCGCCGGTGGTCGGGCCGGAGGCGAGGACGGTGCTGCCGTTCAGCACGTCGTACGAGGCGACCGGGAAGTCCCCGCCGGTGGCGGCCGGCCAGCTCAGGGCCAGCGTGTGCGCGGTGGACTCGCTGACCGTCGGGGCGCCCGGGGCGGACGGCGGGACGTCCGGGGTGCCGTCGCACTTGTCGCCGTTGATACGGCAGTTGAGCGGGGTGGAGGCCGGGCCGCTACCGACGAACCAGAAGCTGTACGGCTCGGTGGTGCTGTGGGCGTTGACGGTGGAGTTGTAGAACGCGGCGGTCGCGGTGACGTGCCGTCCGTTGACGGTGGCGGTGCCGTTGTAGCTGTTGCCGATGGTGACGCCCGCCGGGAGGTCGAACTCCAGGGTCCAGCCGGACACGGCGGTCGCGTTGTCGTTGTGGACGATGTAGGTGCCCTGCCACCAGGAGCCGTTGTCGGCGGTGGTGAAGGTGGCGGTGAGCTTTCCGGCGGCGTTCGCCGGGGCGGCCAGCACGGTGAGCGTGGCGAGGGGGAGGAGCAGGACGCTGAGCAGTGCGAGCAGTCTGCTGCGCACGCGTGGGCGTCCGGCCCGGGATCGAGCGGACATGGTTCTCCCTGCGACTGTGGGGGTTGGAACAGGGTGATGTAGAACCGGGGGTGATACGTGTGCGATCGGTGCCTGTGCCGTGGGGGGCGGTGGCATGGGCACTGTAGGAGGACTGGACCAATGCGTCAACAGGTCTGTACCACTGGGTGGCGGGCGGATGACAGAGTTCAATATCTGTTATCTGTTATCTGTTTGCTGTCGCCTGCTATCCGTCGTCCGTCGGCTGTTATCTGTTCGCCCCTGTCAGCTGGTCCCCGAGCGGGCTGCGCCGATACAGCACCGAGCGGCCGTGCCGGGCCCGGGTGACCAGGCCGGTGGCGGCAAGGACCGACAGGTGCTGGCTGACCGCGCCAGGAGTGACGCCGAGGCGGTAGGCGAGCTCGGTGGTGGAGGCGGGCTCGGCGAGCATGGCCAGCAGTCGCGCCTTCGGGGCGCCGACCAGAGCCTCCACGGCCTGCGGCGCCACCGGCGCGCCCTGGCCGGCCATGCCCGCCTGCCCGCGCGCCGGGTAACTGATCTGTGGCGCACGGTCGTTGCTGATCATCGTGATCGCGCCACGAACGAAGAAGGTCGGGCAGAGCACGAGGCCACGCCCGTCCACGGGGGTCTCCACGTCCCCGTCCGCCCAGTCCCGGCTGATCGACAGCACGCCGTTCGCCCAGTGGAGCCGGTGGTCCAGGTCGGCGAAGAGGGCCGCCGCGCCGTGGCGGGCGAGCAACCGGGCGCGGTGGACCAGATCGGCCTCCAGTACCACGCGGGCATGCGGCCACCAGGTGGGCGCGAGACATACCTCCCAGTACTCCTCCAGCGCGTCGGCGATCCGCGCCAACAGCCGCTCCGGGGCGGCCAGTCCGGCGGAGAGCTCGGCGGGCAGCGGCCGGCCGTGCGAGCGGAAGGTCTGTTCCAGTTCGGCGCGCAACTGTTCCGGCGGAAACGCGCGGACGACGGCGAGCTCGGAGCGGAAGTCGGGGGAGGGGGAGGACGGGCGGGGCGTCAGGAAGTCCGGGACGAAGCGGTTCTCGGCGACAAGCGAGAGCAGTAGCCGGGAGTCAAGCCGTTCGAAGGCGGGCCTGAGCTGTTCGAAGGTCCGGGTCTGGAGGTGGTAGACGCCTGGGTGGGTCCACATCCGCAGGCTGAGCACGGCCTCGTGGATCGGGGAGGCGGCGAACCAGGTGGTGGCGAGGTCGGCCAGACGGAGGGTGAACCGGTGCACGAGGGCAGTGTCCTTCTCTTCGGCCTTGGCCGGGGGTGGGGAGTCCGGCTTCGGATTTAGCCAGAGCCTAAAGGAGTACCGAGACCGCGTCGGCGGCGGTGGGATCGTCACATGACCACCCCGACGGCGGAGTCCTCCGCACCTTCCCCGGCCGTGCCGGAAAGCCCCGGTGCCACCGGAGCCGTCGCCGCTGTGCGGCGGCGCCTGCACCCCGACCCGACGGTCCGTCGACTGGCCGGGATCACCCTCGTCAACACGCTGGGCAACGGACTCTCCCTTTCCGTCGCGGTGCTGTTCTTCACCCGGGTGCTCGGTCTGAGCGCCGCCCAGCTGGGCCTCGGGATGACTGCCGCCGGCCTGTGCGGGGTCGCCGCGAGCGTGCCGGCCGGCCGGGCCGCCGACCGCTGGGGCGCCCGGCGGGTGCTGGTGGTGCTGGTGTCGGCGCAGGCGGTCGGCACCGCCGGGTACGCGCTGGTATACAGCTACCCGGCCTTCGTGGCACTGGCCTGCCTGGTCTCCGCCGTCGACCGGGGCTCCGCCGCCGCACGGAACGCGCTCTACGCCCAGGTGCTGCCCGCCGACCGTCGGGTGGCGGGCCGGGCGCACCTGCGGGTGGTGACCAACATCGGGATCTGCCTGGGTACGGGCCTCGGTGCGATCGCACTGCAGGTCGACACCCGGCCGGTCTACCTGACGGCGATCCTGGCCGATGCCGCCTCCTTCGTGGCCGTTGCCGTGCTGTTCCACCGCCTCGTGGTTCCGCAGCGTCCGCGGGTGGCCGAAGCACCGGTGGCCGAAGGGCCGGTGGTCGGGGCGTCGGCGTCCGAAGCGACGGCGGCCGAAACGTCGGTGGTCGGATCGTCGGCGTCCGACCCGTCGGCGAAGACCGGCATCCCGGACCCGTCGGACCCCTCGGGCAAGGGCGTCAAGCAGGGCCGACAGCGGAACCCGGCGCTGCGGGACGGCCCGTTCCTGGCCGTGACGGCGCTGAACGCCCTGCTCTGCCTGCAGTTCGCCGTTCTGGAGGTCGGCGTGCCGCTCTGGATCGTCCAGGAGACCGACGCGCCGCGGATCACCGTCGCGGGCACCCTGATCGTCAACACCCTGCTGGTGATCACCCTGCAGGTACGGGCCACCCGGGGCACCGAGGAGCGGACGGGGGCCGCCCGGGCCTGCGGGCGCGCCGGACTGGTGCTCGCCGCCTCCTGCCTGGTCGTCTCCCTGGCGCACGGCCTGCCCGGGATCGCCGCGGCCGTGGTGGTGCTGGGCGGGATCGCGCTGCAGTCGCTCGGAGAGGTGGTCGCCCAGGCGGGCGGCTGGGCACTCAGCTACGACCTCGCGGGCGAGCGCGACCACGGCGCCTACCAGGGCGTGTTCAACGCGGGCATGGCGGCGGCGATGATGGCCGGTCCGGCGCTGGTCAGCACCCTGGTGATCGGGTACGGCATGGTCGGCTGGGTCGTCCTGGGTGCGGTGCTGGCGGCGGCCGGCCTGGCGATGCGTCCCGCCGTCCGGTGGGCCGGTCGGCGGGACGCGAGGCTCGGGGCCGCGTGAGACCCGGCGGCTCCGCCCGTCTACTCGGGGAGGACCGCCAGTGCCTCGATCTCGATCAGCACGTCGGGCCTGAACAGCGCCACCACCTGCATCGCGGACGCGGCCGGCAGGGGCAGGGCGCCCAGGTACTCGTCGCGGGCTTCGCGGATGGCCGCAAGGTAGGCGATGTCCGTCATGAAGAAGGTGAACTTCACGACGTGCTCGAACCCGGCCCCGGCAGCGGCCAGGCAGCGTCGGAGGTTCTCGAAGACCTGCCGCGCCTGCGCCTTCGGGTCTCCCACGCCGACCAGGTTCCGCTGCTCGTCGAAGGCGACCTGGCCGGACACCTGGACCAGTCGGCCGGTGCCGGTCACGACCTGGGTGTAGCCGGTGCCGGGCGCGACCCCGGGTGGTTCGGTGAGGTGGGTGAGGTGAGAGGTGGTCATGCCGCGGATCTTGGGCCATGATCCGCAGGGGCCGCAAGCCCGGGCTGCGTACGACCGCCCGGCCTCAGCGCACCACCTCGGGCAGTTCGCGCAGGAACGGACGGTCGGTGGAGGGGAGTTGGGCGGCCGGTCCGCCCGAGCGCAGCACCACATCGAGGATGGCGTCCGGGTCGGCGGCGTAACCACCGCCGGCCCAGGCGGCGTTGGCCTCCACGACGGTCCAACGGCCGTTCTCCGTCAGCCCGACGTCCACCACGGCCGCGCTCGGCAACGGCGCCTCCGCCGCGGAAGCGGCCAGGACATCGCGGGTGAACGCGAGCACCTCGGCGGACCTTCCGTCGGGCAGCTCGGCAGACGTACCGGCGGGCACCTCGGTGACCTCCCCGGCAGACGTACCGTCGGGCACTCCGACGGCTACCAGGGGCGCGACGGACAGCTCGCCGTCCACCGCGTACCGCGAGCCCGCCCGCACCGCGCCGTCCAGCACGAACAGCCGGTACTCCGCGCCGAACCGCACCACTTCGCTCACCAGCACCGGGGTGTCACCGTCCAGCACCGCGGGCCCGGGCAGCGCGCCGCCGTCGGGGTAGACCCGGGCGGCGAACAGCTTGTCCACCGGCGGCTTGACGAAGGCCGGGCGCCGCAGCCGACGCGCCTCGGCCAGGGTGGTGGAGGTGACCCGGCGCCCGGTCAGGGCGAGCGGTAGCCGGGTCAGCCAGTCGGCGGCCGGTTCCAACAGGCCGAGTCCGAGCTCCCGCCCGACGGCGTCGCCGAACAGCGGCCCGCCGTACACGTGCACCCGCGTGCCGAGCAGCTCGCGCGGGGCCTGCCAGGACGTCGCGACGCACGCCCGCAGGCCGCGGCGTCCGGCGGAGGTGCGCAGCTGGAGACCCGTCTCGTTGATACGCGGTGCGAGGAGCAGGACGGGGGTGTCGGTGGTCATGGCGACGATGCTGTCGTGGACGAGGCGGCCGTGACCACCGGATTCCGGCCTCTGCACGCGGTCCGTCCGCTTCGGCCGCGCGGACGGTCGGTTCGGGTGCCGCGGCGGGTCGGTCCTGGTCGGAGCACGGTCACCCTGGGCGAAGTACGGGTCGGCCCCGGTCGGGCGGCGGGCCGGCTCCGTCACCGGTTCCGCACGCGGAGCCGTGGGCGCGGCAGGTTGGCTCTGGCCGAGGGGCGGGTGGGCGTGCCAGAGTCGTCCGGGCGCGGTCCGGGCACCCCGGACCGCGCCCGCAGTCCGACCCACCCTCAGCCGGAAGGCAGGCCCCGCCGATGACCAGCGCCGAGCCCCTCGTCCGCGTCAGCACCGCCGACGCCGTCACCACGCTCACCCTCGACTCGCCGCACAACCGCAACGCGCTCTCCACCCGCCTGATGGCCGAGCTGCACGCCGGGCTGGCGGCGGCCGCGGCCGACCCGGAGGTCCGCGCCGTGGTGCTCGGGCACACCGGCAAGGTGTTCTGCGCGGGCGCGGACCTCTCCGAGGCGACCGGCGCGGACCCGACGGTCGGCCCGCGCGGCCTGGTCGAGCTGCAGCGGGCGATCGTGGACTGCACGAAGCCGGTGATCGCCGTCATCGACGGGCACGTCCGGGCGGGCGGCCTCGGCCTGGTCGGCGCGGCGGACCTCGCCATCGCCGGACCGGCCTCGACCTTCGCCTTCACCGAGGTCCGGCTCGGCCTCGCGCCCGCCGTTATTTCGCTGCCGCTGCGCCCCAAGCTGGAGCCGCGCGCCGCCTCCCGCTACTACCTCACCGGCGAGGTCTTCGACGCCGCCGAGGCCGCCCGGATCGGCCTGATCACCAGCGCCACTGCGTCCGCTGAGGACACCGGCGTCGTGCTGAAGGGCCTGCTGGACGCGCTGCGCCAGGGCTCCCCGCAGGGGCTGGCGGAGTCGAAGCGGCTGGCCAACGCCGACGTGGTGCGCTCCTTCGAGCGCGACGCCGACGAGCTGGTGGAGCTGTCGGCACGGCTGTTCGGCTCGGCGGAGGCGCAGGAGGGCATGCGGGCGTTCCTGGAGAAGCGGCCCGCGCGCTGGGTGCGCTGACTGCCGGGTTCGACGAGCGCCAGGTTCGATGAGCGCCACGACGGCGTCCGGGGCGTCGCGGCCGTGCCCACCCCGGGCGCCACGACGGTGTCCGGGGCGTCATGACCGTATCCCCGGCGTCGCGACCGAGTCCCGGGCGTCTCGGGGGTCGCGACTAGCCGATCGCCGCCGCGTTCCGCCAGAGGTCGAGCAGGTCCCGGTCGCCGGTCGGCTGGACCTGCCGGGCCTGCTCGGCGGGCAGCCGGTTCCACAGCAGCAGGTAGAGCTCGCGGGCGGGGCCGGTGAGCGTGAGGTCGGCCGGTTCGGTGCTCTCGTCGGTGGTGACGACCGGCGGCTCCTGGGTGATCGTCAGACGCCAGGTGCCGTGGCCGTCGGTCGCCCGGACCTGGAGGGTGCGCGGCCGGTCGCTGCGCAGCGTGGCCCGGCTGCGGGTCATGAAGCCGCGTACCAGTTCGTCGATGCCGTCCAGGGCGAGCGCGGTGCCCACGGACGGTCCGGGCACCCCGGCCGCCGCGTCGGTGTCGTGGCGGTGGATGGCGGTCTCGTGCGCCTGGCGCCGGGCCCAGAACGCCAGCGGGCTGGGCGCGGGCAGGAAGGTCCAGCACTCGACGTCGGCCGGGGCCTTGACGAGCGCGTCCACCAGGGTGGCGTGGCCCTCGCGGAACCAGTCGACCAGCGCGGCGTCCGAGGGCATCGGCCCGACGGCGGCCTCCACGCCCGCTTCGTCCAGCGGCGCCGACAGGCCTCGGGACGGGATGGCGGTGGCCCAGCGGTGCACATGGCCGACGTGCCGCAGGAGGTCGCCCAGCTGCCACTCCGGACAGGTGGGGACGGGGGCGGACAGGTCGGTACGGGCGGCGGCCTCGGCGAGCAGGGTGCCCTCGTGGCGCAGCGCGTCGATGTGTTCGGTGATCTTCATGGGACGGAGTCTTCCACTGCGGACCGCCGCCGGTCGCGGGTTTCGGACGTTCCTTCGGGTGGCCGGAGCAGGGGGAAATTCCGTCGTGGTGGGCTCGACGGCAGCGTGAATCGCAGCCCCGCAGTCGCCCGGACTGCTGGTGACCCCGTGCGGCGGTCGGGGCGGGAGGGGCCGGTGTGATGTTGACCGCCCGGCGGCCGGGCCTCGGCTACGGGCCGGTAACGTGAGCGCATGCCGATAACCCGTTCCCTCGTCTCCGCCGTCCGGGCGGGCGGCCGCCGTGCTGCCGGGCGCCTCGTCCACCGGGGCTGGCGCTGGGTGCAGAGGACCGGCGCGGTCACCAACCAGAGCCCCGGCCCGTACCGGTTCGGCGAGCTGGGGGACGGGACGAGCCTCGCTTTTCCCCTCGGGGCGGTGTTCAACGAGCAGTGGATCACCATCGGGCCGTTCTCGATCATCGGTGAGCGGGTCACCATCAGCGCCGGGTTCCTGCCCGGCCTCGACCTCGGGCCGGAGCCGATCGTGCGGATCGGCGGCGGCTGCGTGATCGGCCGGGACAGCCACATCGTCGGGCACCAGTCGATCGTGCTCGGCGACGACGTGTGGACCGGGCCCGGCGTCTACATTTCCGACCAGGCGCACGAGTACCGGGCCACCGATCTGCCGATCGGCAAGCAGTGGCCGCGCAACGAGCCGGTGGAGATCGGCGCGGGCAGCTGGATCGGCACCGGCGCGGTGATCCTGCCGGGGGCGCGGATCGGCCGCAACGTGGTGGTCGCGGCGGGCGCGGTGGTGCGCGGCGAGGTGCCGGACCACAGTGTGGTCGCCGGGGCGCCGGCCAAGGTGGTCCGCCGCTGGACCGAGGAGGAGGGCTGGCAGCCGCCGCTGCGCCACGAGGCGCCCCAGCCGGTGCCGGACGGCGTGACGGCGGAGCAGCTTCGGGCCCTGGTCGGGTGGGACCTGCGGCTCCCGGGGGAACAGAGCTGACCATCGCTTTGTCGATCTTTTAGACGGAGCAGCCGTTTTCCTGACGATTCGTCGGCTAGGGTGCCGTTCGTTCGATCTTGATCGACCTATAGAACGGGGGACTCCCATGCGCAACCGTCTCGTCGGCGGCCTCGTCACCGCCGGAATCGTGCTGGCGGCCGGGATCGCGACCGCGCCCGCCGCCTCGGCGCAGGCCTCGCAGTACTGCGGCTACACCAGCGCCCAGCCCACGCTGCGGTACGGCAACACCGGTGACGCGGTGAAGCAGCTCCAGTGCGAGCTCAACCACGTCTCGTACTCGTCCGGGAGCGCCTGGCTGGACGAGGACGGGGCCTGGGGCAACGCGACCGACGCGGCCGTCTGGCGGTTCCAGAGGTGCGCCGGCATCGGGCAGGACGGCATCGTCGGCCCGCAGACCTGGGACAGGCTCAACAGCCAGGTGCTGACCCACTCCGCTCTCGGCTGCTGAGGTCCGGGTTCCCGGGGCTCTCGGGACTCCCGGGCTCCCTGGCCTTCCGGGTCTCTCGGGCTACCCGGGCTACCCGGGCTCCTCGGGTCTCCTTCTGAGGCTCTCGGGCTTTCCGGGTCTCTCGGACCGGACTGCTGAGCGGGGCTTTCCCGTCAGTGTCCGCGCTGTCGTCGGCACCCGTGCTGTCGCCGTCTCGTGAACGGCGGTGACGCGGGTGCCTTGCGCTGTCCGGGGGTGGGTGCCACCAGGCAGGTGCGGTGTCCAGGGTGGATCGGAACTACCGTGCGGGGGAGTCCTGTTCGGCGGTCCGTGCGGCGATGGCGGCGGTGATCCGCAGGGCGTCGGCGGGGCGTGCCGGGTCCAGGCCGGTCAATGCGGCGACCCGGCGCAGCCGGTAGTCGACGGTGTTCGGGTGCAGGTGCAGCGCGCTCGCGGTATGCCGGCGGTTGAGGCCTCCGGCGAGGTGAGTGCGCAGAGTGGTGAGCAACTCCCCTGCTTCCGCCAGGGGTTCGAGCAGCGCGGCGAGCCGGGCGCGGGCCTGGCTGGGCCGGGTGAGCTGGTACTCCAGCAGGACGTCGTCCAACCGGTGCAGCCCGGGTGGTCGCCCGAACGCCCGTGCGACGTCGAGGACTTCGTACGCGAGGGCAGCCGCTTCGGGCACCTCGGCGGGTACAGCGGTGGCGGCCCCGGCCAGGACGGGCGCGCCGGCGGCCCGGGCCGCCGCGGCGAGGGTGGCGGCGAGTTGCGGCCAGGGGTCCTCGGAGTCGGCGTCGGGCCGTTCCGGCGACGCGGACGAAGCGGATGGCGCGGACGACTTCGGGAAGGTCAGGGAGGTCAGGGGAGTCAGGGGGGCCGGGGTCGTTGGGGGCGTTGGGGACGCCGGGCGCTTCGGCGACGGGTTGAACGGGACGAGGACCAGTCCGCCGGAGGGTGTCAGCGCGGTGAGCGCCGACTGCCGGGTGCGGTGGTCGAGTTCGGTGCCGAGTCGGCGCAGCTTACGGCGGGCGGCGACGCCCGGGTCGACGCCGGGTGAGTGTTCGTCGGGGTGGTCGGCGACGGACAGGCAGAGCACGGCGTAGCGGACAGGCAGCCGGAGCCCGGCACGCGCGGCGGCCTCGTCGGCGGGGGCGCCCGCGAGCAGTGCGGTGAGCAGGGACTGCCGGGCCGCGCACCGCCGGTCGGCGGTCGGGCGGCGTCCGTCCAGGTAGCCGGCGCCGGCTGCGGTGGCGGCCTGGCGGAGCTGGTCGAGCAGCAGCCGGTTGAGGACCAGCAGCTCGGTGGCGTCGCCCTCCCGGGCGTGCCGGGTGACGAACTCCCAGCAGATTTCCAGCCCGAGGTGGTGGGCGAGCAGGACGGCGTCCAGTGGCAGGCCCTCTTCGGCGCGCCGGGCGGCGGACTCCCGGACGGCGGTGAACTCCTCGGCGGGGGCGGGGAGTCCGGTGCGGATGGTGTGGGCGAGCGCGCGGATCCGTCGCTCGGTGTCCCGGGTGAGTTCACCGGTGAGCTGTTCGCGGGGCAGGCGGCGGTAGACCGGTACGCGGTCCAGCAGCGCGGTGACCACGGCCTGGGCCAAGTCGTGGACGCCGCGCAGGAGTCGCTGGTCGGCCGGGAGGCCGCCGATCACCGGGACGCGCCAACCCGGTGCCTGCGCCGGGGTGTTTGGGGGCGTGCAGTGGGGTGCGTTGTGACCGGTCACAGAGAACACCGTCCAGGTCTGGGGAACGCCCAAGGGCCGGGCCGGAGGGGCGACCGCATGATGGAGCCACTCGGGTTACCTGTTGGTAACAAACTTCAGCTGTGGAGGCAACAGTTGAGAACCCCACTTCTCCGCCTCTCCGCAAGTCCCATGCGCCGTAAGCTCGGCGGCACGTTCGGCGCCGCCCTGCTGGCGGGGGCACTGCTGGCGGGCGCGACGGCGGTGCCCGCGAGCGCGGCCCCGACCGTCGCCGCTCCTGCCGGGTCCGCTGCTGCCGCCCGTACCGCCGCCGAACTGCCGCCCGACGGCGACACGGTGGCCTCGCCGCCCGGCGCCAACGACTGGGGCTGCCGGCCGACCGCCGCCCACCCCAACCCGGTCGTCCTGGTGCACGGCACCTTCGCCAACCGCTACGAGAACTGGCTGGCGCTCTCCCCGCTGCTGAAGAGCCTCGGGTACTGCGTCTTCGCCCTCGACTACGGGACCATCCCCGGCATCACCTCCACCGGCAGCGGCCTGCTGCTCCCGATCGGAGGTCTCGGCGCGGTGCCCGAGTCGGCGGCCCAACTCGCCCGCTTCGTGGACCTGGTGCGCACCGCGACGGGAGCGGCCAAGGTCGACATCGTCGGCCACTCGCAGGGCGGCATGCTGCCGAACTACTACCTGAAGTTCCTCGGCGGCGCCTCCAAGGTGGGCAAGCTGGTCGGGCTGGCACCGTCCAACCACGGCACCACGCTCGACGGGATCGTCAACCTCGCGCCGTACTTCCCTGGCGTCGCGGACCTGATCTACACCGTCTGCCAGGCCTGCCGGGACCAGGCGGTCGGCTCCGACTTCAACAAGACGATGGCTTCCCGGCCGGACACCGTGCCGGGCGTGAGTTACACGGTGATCTCCACCGTGTACGACGAGGTCGTCACCCCGTGGCGGACCCAGTTCCTGAACGGCCCGGGCGTCGACAACGTGGTGCTGCAGAACCACTGCCCGGTCTCGCTCGTGGAGCACGTCGCGATCGCGTTCTCGCCGACGGCGCTGCACCTGGTGACCAACGCCCTGGACCCGGCGCACGCCACGCCGGTGCTCTGCGGCTGAACCGGCAACGGCGCTCCCGCCTCCGGGGCGGGAGCGCCGTCGTTGGTCGGTGCGATGTCCGGTGCGGTGTCCGTCGGCGCGGTGTTCGTCGGCGCGGTGTTCCCAGTGGGTGGGGCGTGCTTCAGTGGGGCGCGCGGAAGGTGATGACGGCGGTGACGCCGTCCGGGCGCAGCTCGTGCGTGCCCGGCGCCTCGAGCAGCGCCGCGTCGTAGCGGGCGAGTTCGACGGCCTCGACACCCTCGATGACGGCCGAGCCCGTGAGGCAAACGAGGAGGACCGTGCTTCCGGCCGACACCTCGACGACCGCGGGCGCGGTGGCCAGGTCAACGGCGGCCTCGACCCGCCCGCGCCGCGTCATCACGTTGAAGTCCACCACCGGGCCGGCCAGCAGCCGGCAGTCCGTGGTGGCGTCGCCGGAGAACGGGAACGGCCGGAACGGTGTGTCGATCAGCTGCTCGACACCGTCGACGGTGAGCGCCATGCCGGCGCCGTCGACCAGGGTGATCACCCGGTCGATGCCGGGGAACGGGGAGAACGGTCCGGCCGAGGCCACGTCGGCCAGGCTGACCCGCCAGTCGAACGCGTCGAGCCCGGATCCTGCCGGGAATCCGGCGACCTCCCTGGTCACCCCGCCCCCGTTGAGCCACGCCATCGCCGGGCGCTCGCTCGCCCGCAGTACCTGGAAGCGTTCGCTGGTCGTCATGGCCCCGCATCCTGCCACTGCTCGGGCGGTATTCGACAGCGGGGGGAGGCAGTAGACAGATGACAGCTGACAGATGTTGAAATCTGTCAGCTGTCATCTGTCGTCTGTTATCTGTCTCCCGTCGTCTGTCACCCGCAGCCCATCACCTCTCACCCGTCACCTGAACCGCCGCGTGACCGACAGCGGCAGGAGTGCCGCCGCCGTCGCGGCGACCGCGACCGTGGTGAGGGCCAGCGGCAACCCGGCCGCGTCGGCGAGGAAGCCGATCACCACCGGGCCGATCAGCATCCCGCCGTAACCGAGGGACGAGGCGAGCGCGACGCCCTGCGGGCCGCCCGCCTCTCCGGCCCGGGCGATGGCGAGCGGAAAGAGGTTGGCCAGGCCGAGCCCGACCAGGACGAACCCGCAGATCGCCAGCGGTGCCACCGGGGCGAGGGCGGCGACCAGCATCCCGGCCGCGGCCGCCAGTCCGCCGAGCAGCATCAGCCGGGTCTGCCCGAGCCTGATGGACAGCCAGGTGCCGCCGACCCGCCCGCCCGCCATCGCGAACGCGTACGCGCCGTAGCCGGTCGCCGCCACCGCGGAGCTCGCGTGGACGTCGTCGGTGAGGTGGAGGGTGGTCCAGTCGGCGATCGCGCCCTCGCCGTACGCGGTGCACAGCGCGGTGACACCGAGCAGCAGCACCAGAAGGCGGGCAGGCGTACGGCCCGCGACCGTGCCACTCCCGGGCGTGGCCGCACTGTTCGCCGCACGGCCGTCCGCCGCACCACTGGCTGCCGTGCCAGGGGCTGCCGCGCCACTGGCTGCTGCACCACCGCCCGCCGCACCACCGCCCGCCGCTGCGTCCGCCCGGCCGGGTGCGATCAGTGGTGCCGCCGGGCTGCGCATCAGCACGACGCCCGCGCCGATGGTGACGGCCATGCCGAGCAGTCCGCTGACCGCGAGTGCCCACGCGGTGCTCAGGGGGCCGGCGAGCAGGCCGCTGACGCCCGTACCGAGCAGTCCGCCGAAGCTGTACCCGGCGTGGAAGCTGGGCATGACCGGCCGCCTCAGCTGCGCCACCAGATCGACGGCGGCGCTGTTCATGGCGACGTTGGCCCCGCCGTACCCGGCACCGAAGAGCAGCAATGCGGCGCCGAGCGTGGTCACCGAGTGGGCGTGCGCGGGCAGGAGGACGGCGAGGCTGAGCAGGGCCAGCGAGCCGACGGTCACCGGACGTGAGCCGTACCGCAGGCAGAGTCGTCCGACCGCGGGCATGGTGATGACGGCCCCGACCGACAGGCAGAGCAGGGCGAGCCCGAGGGCGCTGTGCGAGGCGCTGACCTGGCTGCGGACGTCCGGGATGCGGACCACCCAGGCGGCGAAGAGGAAACCGTCGACGGCGAAGAACGCGGTGAGCGCGATGCGTGCGGAGCCCCAGGGGCTGTCGGTCATCGGGGGTGTGCTGCGAGACTGGGAGGAGGGGAGGTCCGGTCTGGGATGGGCGCGGATTTTGTTTCGAAGCGGCACAAAGTCACAATAGGGGCGTGCAGCTCTCACCATCAAGCCCGAGGCCCGGCACCGGGAAGGACCCCGACGCGCAGCGCGACGGCCACCGCCGCGCGGCCCCCGACCGTGGCCGGACGCTGCTCGGCCCCGCCCTCTCGCTGATCCACACCGGCCAGGCGCCGACCCGCTCGGCGCTCACCCGCGCGCTGGACGTCACCCGCGCCACCGCCGGCGCGGTCACGGCCGAGCTGGAGGCGCTCGGCCTGATCACGGTCGACTCGCGCCCTGCCGGCGGCGGCCGCGGCCGCCCCTCGCACCGGCTCGCGATCGACCCGCAGGGCCCGGTCGTGATCGCCGGGCAGATCCACGCCGACGGGCTGAGCGTCACCCTGGCCGGCCTCGGCGGGCTGCTCGACCCGCCCGTGCACCTGCCGCTGCCCGCCGCCACCGACCCGGTCCGAATGCTGCGCGCCGTCGCCGAGGCGGGTGCCGACCTCGTCCGTGCGACCGACCGCCGCTGCCTGGGCGCCGCGCTCGCGCTGCCCAACCCGGTCACCGAGCCGGACGGCACCGCGCTTGCCGCGCTGCACTTCGCCTGGCCCAGCGGCACCCCGGTCGCCGACCTCTTCGACGTCGAGGTCGGCCGCGCCGACCACGGCCCGCACGCGCTGCGCCCGCTGCCCGCCGCGATCGCCAACGACGCCAACCTCGCCGCGCTCGCCGAGTACCGGCACGGCGCCGGGCGCGGCGCCCGCCATCTGCTCTTCGTTACCTCCGGCCACCGCGGCGTCGGTGGGGCGCTGGTGATCGACGGCCACCTGCACACCGGCAGCGCGGGCCTCGCACTGGAGGTCGGCCACCTCACCGTCGACCCGCAGGGCCGTCCCTGCATGTGCGGCAACCGCGGCTGCCTCAACTCGGAGACCGACCCCGACGCGCTGTTCGCCGCCGCCGGGCTCACCCCGGAGCCGGGGCGCCCGCTGCTCGACCAGGCACGCGAGCTGTGCCGGGCCGCCGCCACCGACGACCGGGCGCGCGCGGCGGTCGAGCACGTCATCGACCGGCTCGGGCTCGGGCTGGCCGGCGTCGCCAACATCCTCAACCCCGACCGCGTGGTCCTCAGCGGCCTGCACCTCGACCTGCTGAAGGCCGCGCCCGAGCGGCTGCGCGCGGTGGTCGCCGAGCGCAGCCTGTGGGGACGCAGCGGACGGGTGCCGATTGTCGGCGCGGAGCTGGCGCACGGCGCGCTCGCGGGCGCGGCCGAGCTGGGCTGGGGGCCGTACCTCGCGGATCCGCAGTCGGTGCCCGTCCAACTCGGCTAGGTCGTCCAGCGCGGCCGGGTCGTCCAGCTCGGCTAGGTCGTCCAGCCGGGCTGGGTCGGCTGGGTCCGGACGACTGGGTGGGTCGTGTCGCAGAGGCAATAAGGGCGTCCGCCAGTAGGTGCCGAGCTAATCGGTAGTAGCAGGGCAGGCACGGTTCGCCCGATCATGGAGTTCTCTACGCTTCATGATCACCG
>NZ_JBVISA010000063.1:0-22299 GCF_055575755.1 Kitasatospora sp. NPDC034035
GAGCGGGCGTCCCTTCCCTCCGGTGGGAGGATTCTTCGGTGGGGGGGCGGTTCGCCTTTTGTGCGCGGCATGCGACGCTTTTTCTGGTTCGCGTGGGGGGGGGGGGGGCCCCTTTGGTCCCCCCCCCACCACTGCTTTTCCCGGACCTCTCGGCTCGGCGCCGGTCCTCCCGGACCCCTCAGCGCCAGCGCCAGGCGTGGTCGACCGGCCCGATCCCGGCGCCCAGCGCGAAACCCCCGGCGATCGCGCCGGTGATGTACTCCTTGGCCGAGCCCACCGCCTCCGGCAGCGCCTCGCCCTTGGCCAGGCCGGCCGCGATCGAGCTGGCCAGGGTGCAGCCGGTGCCGTGGGTGTGCCGGTTGTCGTAGCGCGGCGCCCGGTACCAGTGCGCCTCCCCCGGCCCGCCGTACAGCAGGTCGGCGGCCTCGCCCTCCAGGTGGCCGCCCTTGACCAGCACCCAGCGCGGCCCGAGGTCGAGCAGCGCCTTGGCGGCGTCCAGCATCTGCCCCTCGTTCTCGACGGTCCGGCCGGTGAGCTGCGTCACCTCGTGCAGGTTGGGGGTGGCCAGGGTGGCGACCGGCAGCAGCTTCTCGCGGAGGGTGCCGACGGCCTCGGCGACCAGCAGCGCGTCCCCGTGCTTGGAGACGCCGACCGGGTCGACCACCACCGGGGCGTCCACCCCGGCCAGCAGCCCGGCGACGGTCTCGACCAGCTCGACCGAGGCGAGCATGCCGGTCTTCACGGCCTGCACCCCGATGTCGTCCACCACGCTGCGGAACTGCGCCCGGACGGCTTCGGCGGGCAGTTCCCAGTAACCCTGGACGCCGAGCGAGTTCTGCGCGGTGACGGCGGTGATCACGCTCATGCCGTGGACGCCGAGGGCGAGCATCGCCTTGAGGTCGGCCTGGATGCCGGCGCCGCCACCGGAGTCGGAACCGGCGATCGTGAGCACGCGGGGAGGGGCCACGCGGGGAGGATGGGCAGTCGAAACCATGAGGTCAACCTACCCCTGACGGTTCACAGCACGGCTTCGGACTCCGCCCAGCGGTCCGGCGGCACCGTCTTCAGCCGGGTCACCGCGTCGCCGATCGGCAGCAGCTCGATCCCGGTCCGGCGCAGCGCGGTGAAGTGCCCGAACGCGCCCTGGTGGACGGCCTCCACCGCGTGCCAGCCGAAGCGGGTGGCGAGCACCCGGTCCCGGGCGGTCGGGGTGCCGCCGCGCTGGGTGTGGCCGAGGATGACCGGGCGGGCCTCCTTGCCGAGCAGGTTCTCCAGCTCGTGGGCGAGCCGGTTGCCGATTCCGCCGAAGGTCCGGTGGCCGTACTGGTCGACCTCGCCGTGGTCGAAGCGCATGGTGCCGGGCATCGGCGTGGCGCCCTCGGCGACGGCGATGATGGCGAACTTCTTGCCGCGGGCGAAGCGGTCCTCGACCATCCGGGCCAACGCCTCGATGTCGAAGGGCTTCTCCGGGATCAGGATGCCGTGCGCACCGCCGGCCATGCCCGCGGTGAGGGTGATCCAGCCGGTGTGACGCCCCATCAACTCGACCACCATGACCCGCTGGTGGGACTCGGCGGTGGTCTTCAGCCGGTCGATCGCCTCGGTGGCGACGTGCACGGCGGTGTCGAAGCCGAAGGTGACGTCGGTGGCCTCGATGTCGTTGTCGATGGTCTTCGGCACCCCGACCACCGGCAGTCCGGCGTCGCTGAACTGCTGGGCGGCGGTCAGCGTCCCCTCGCCGCCGATCGCGATCAGCGCGTCGATGCCGATCTCCCGGGCCAGCACCTTCGCGTTCTCCACCGCCCAGGCGATCCGGTCGCGCCGCACCCGGGCCGAGCCCAGGATGGTGCCGCCGAGGGTGAGCAGGCCGGTGACGTCGTCGTGCGAGACCGTCCTGGTGCGGCTCTCGATCAGGCCGAGGAAGCCGTCCAGGATGCCGACGATCTCGTCGCCGTGGACGTCCGTGCCGCGGTGGACCACCGAGCGGATCACCGCGTTGAGGCCGGGGCAGTCGCCGCCGCTGGTCAGTACACCGATGCGCATGTCAGCTGTGCTCCCGCTCGCAGGGTTCGGGCCGCCCGCGCCGGACGGAGTGCGTGAGTGGCGGGCGGGCTCGGATGCCGCAAGCCTACGCAAAACGCACCCTCGAAGCCCGTCCGCCGCACGCCCGGACCGTCATGCGTCGCCGCGGCGTCCAGGGCCCATCGGCCGTACTCCGTAGGCTATTCGGCGAAGTGGTCCCAGCCGCCGACCCGGTCCCAGGGCGCGCCGTCCACCGTGACCCGGCCGCTGCGGCTGCCCGTCGGGCGCCCGGTCACCTCGCCCACCACCCGCCAGCGGGCCGGGAGTTGGATGCCGCGCGGGAAGGTCGCGACGATCGCGTGGTCCTCGCCGCCGGAGAGCACCCAGACCAGCGGGTCCACCCCGACCGCCTGGCCGATGTCCGCCATCTGCGCCGGGACGTCGAAGTCCGCGGCCTTCAGGTCGATGTCCACCTCGCTGGCCCGGGCCACGTGGCCGAGGTCGGCGACCAGCCCGTCGCTCACGTCGATCATCGAGGTCGCGCCCAACTCGGCCCCCGCCGGGCCCGCGTGGTACGGGGGTTCGGGCCGGCGGTGCGCCTCGACGAAGGCGCGCGGGGAGCGGAAGCCGCGCTGCAGCACGGTCAGCCCGGCGGCCGACCAGCCCAGCCAGCCGGTCACCGCGACCACGTCGCCGACCTGCGCACCGGCGCGCGTCACCGCCGCACGCCCCTGCAAGTCCCCGAGCGCCGTGATGGCCAGCGTGACGGTGTCGCCGCGCACCACGTCGCCGCCGACCACCGTCGCCCCGGCGACCTGGCACTCGTCGCGCAGCCCGTCCATCAGCTCGGTCGCCCACGTGGTGGGCAGGTCGGCGGGGGCGACCAGGCCGAGCAGTATCGCGGTCGGCACCGCCCCCATCGCGGCCACGTCGGCGAGGTTCTGGGCGGCGGCCTTGCGGCCCACGTCGTAGGCGGTGGACCAGTCCCGGCGGAAGTGCCGGTGCTCGATCAGGACGTCCGTGGTCGCCACCACCCGACCGTCCGGAGCCCGCACCACCGCGGCGTCGTCTCCCGGGCCGAGGTCGACCGCGTCGGTGAGCGGTACCCGGGCGGTCAGCTCCCTGATGAGGCCGAACTCGCCGAGCTCGCCCACGGTCCCCTGCATCTGCCGTCCTCTCGCGTTTTCATCCGATCCGGTCCCCGTCGCGCTCCCCCGCGCGCAGCGTACGCCCTTCGGGGGTGCAGAAGTCTCCCCTCCCCGGCCCGCTGCGCGGTAGCGTGGTGATCAGACTGCCGGTGAGCCCGTTTCCACCCCCCCGACGCCTGACCGGGCGATCACGGCGGCGATCCCCGTAACCGGCCGCCGGAGGTCCCCGTGGTACAGGCATACATCCTGATCCAGACCGAAGTAGGGAAGGCCACCGCGGTGGCCGAGCTGATCACCAAGATCCCCGGCGTACTCACCGCCGAGGACGTCACCGGCCCCTACGACGTGATCGTCAAGGCCGAGGCCGAGACGGTGGACGACCTGGGCCGCATGGTGGTGGCCGAGGTCCAGAAGGTCGACGGCATCACCCGCACCCTCACCTGCCCCGTGGTCCACCTCTGAGGCCCGGCTCCCGGTAGCGCCCGGCCTCGGTAGCGCCCGGCTTCGGTCGGGCCCCACTGTCACCGAGGCCCGGTTCCGAGGCCCGGCTACCATCGGCGGGTGGCCAGAGAACTCCGCGTCCCCGAGGCGCTGACCGCCCTGCCGGCGCCGATCCGCTGGCTGGCCGTGCCCGTCGCGCTGACCTGCACGGTCGTCGTGCTGGTCGGCAGCTGGGGGTCGGACGACCGGAAGATCGAAGTCCCGCACCCGAGCGGCAAGGCGGCCGACTACTGCCGGGCCCTGGCCGCCGCGCTGCCGCAGGAGCTGCTCGGGCACGCCCGCAAGGACCCGTCGCCCGCCACGCCGTACGTGGCCGTCTGGGACAGCTCGCCCCGGACGGTCCTGCGCTGCGGCGTCGACCGGCCGGAGGAGCTGGACGGGGAGCACGCCAAGGACCTGTCCCCGACCGTCGACGACCTCACCTGGTGGTCCCAGAAGCTGGACGACGGGAGCTACCGCTTCGTGGCGACCATGCGCGCGGCCTACGTCGAGGTGGTCGCACCGCCCGGCGTCTACGGCAGCCCGCTGGACCCGGCGGCCGCGCTCACCCCGCTGGTCAAGGCCAACATCCCCGGCTGAACCGGACGTACCGAGGGCGGACCGGGAGCTTCCCGGCCCGCCCTCCGCCGTACGGACCGGCTAGCGCAGCCCGGTCGAGCGCCGCAGCGCCGTCTGCAGCAGCCGGTCGATCAGCTCCGGGTACGAGACCCCGCTGGCCTCCCACATCTTCGGGTAGGCCGAGATCGGGGTGAAGCCGGGCATGGTGTTGACCTCGTTGATCATCCAGGTGCCGTCCTCCAGCAGGAAGAAGTCCACCCGGGCGAGGCCCTCGCAGCCGAGCGCCTCGAAGGCCTCGATCGCCTGGCGCTGGATCTCGGCGAGCTCCTCGGCGGTGAGCTTCGCCGGGATCTGCACGTCCGAGGAGTCGATGTACTTGGCCTCGAAGTCGTAGAAGTCGAAGCCGTCGCCGACCAGGATCTCGCCGGCCACGCTGGCCCGCGGGCCGTCCTCGAACTCCAGCACGCCGCACTCGATCTCGCGGCCGGTCACGCCCGCCTCGATGATCAGCTTGGGGTCGTGCCGACGGGCCTCCTCGATCGCGGCGTCGAGGTCGGCCAGGTCCTTCACCTTGGTGATGCCGATGCTGGAGCCGGCCCGGCAGGGCTTCACGAACAGCGGCAGGCCAAGCTCGGCGGCCCGCTCGCGCACCGCGGCGCGGCCCGCCTCGGTCTCCCAGTCGCGCGGGCGCACGATGGTGTAGCGGCCGACGCCCAGGCCGTGCGAGGCCAGGATCCGCTTGGCGAACTCCTTGTCCATGCCGGCCGCGCTGGCCAGCACGCCGTTGCCGACGTAGGGGACGCCGGAGAGCTCCAGCAGGCCCTGCAGGGTGCCGTCCTCGCCCCACGGGCCGTGCAGCAGCGGGAACACCACGTCGACCTCGCCGAGGGCCTTGGGGGCGCTCCCCGGCTCGCTCAGCAGCACCTCCCGGTTGCCCGGGGCGACCGGCAGCGCCACCTGCGCGTCAACGGACTCGGCGACGTGCGCCACGTCCGGCAGCCGGCCGTCGGTGATGGCCATCCGGGCCGGCTCGTCGCTGGTCAGCGCCCAGCGGCCCTCGTGGGTGATGCCGATCGGCAGCACGTCGTACTTGTCGCGGTCGATCGACCTGAGCACACTGCCCGCGGTGGAGACCGAGATGGCGTGCTCGGAGCTGCGCCCGCCGAAGACCAGCGCGACGCGCGGCTTCGGGGCGGACGGGTTCGGGGAGGACTGTTCGATGCTCATATCGGGTTTGAGACTACCGTGCGACGTGTTTCCGGGACGTCAACCGCCCCGGCGACCACGCCTTCCCTGGCCGTCAGCGCCGCCGCTCCGCCTTCGCCGAGCGCGACATCAGCGTCTGCAGCGCCTCCTGGGTCGGCCGTCCGTTGTGCACGACGTCCACCACGGCCTCGACGATCGGCATGTCGACGCCGTTGCGCCGGGCCAGGTCCAGCACCGACTCGCAGGACTTGACGCCCTCGGCGGTCTGGCGGGTCGCCGCGATGGTCTCGGCGAGCGACATGCCCCGGCCCAGGTTCATGCCGAAGGTGTTGTTGCGGGACAGCGGCGAGGAGCAGGTGGCGACCAGGTCGCCCATCCCGGCGAGCCCCGCGAAGGTGTGCGGGTCGGCCCCGAGCACCTCGCCGAGCCGGGTGGTCTCGGCCAGCCCGCGGGTGATCAGCGTCGCCTTGGTGTTGTCGCCGAGCCCCATCCCGGCCGCCATGCCGACCGCCAGGCCGATCACGTTCTTGACCGCGCCGCCGAGTTCGCAGCCCACCACGTCGGTGTTGGTGTACGGCCGGAAGTACGGCGTGTGGCAGGCCGCCTGGAGCCGCTTGGCGACCGCCTCGTCGGAGCAGGCGACGACGCTGGCCGCGGGCTGCCGATTGGCGATCTCCTTGGCCAGGTTGGGCCCGCTGACCACCGCGACGCGCTCCGGGCCGACCTTGGTGACCTCGTCGATCACCTCGCTCATCCGCTTGGCGGTGCCGAGTTCGATGCCCTTCATCAGGCTCACCAGGACGGTCTGCGGCTCGATCAGCGGCGTCCAGGCGGCCAGGTTGTCGCGCAGCGTCTGCGAGGGCACCACCAGCACCGCGAAGTCGGCGCCGGCCAGCGCCTCGGCGGCGTCGGTGGTGGCCCGCACCGTGTCGGGCAGCCGGACGCCCGGCAGGTAGTCCGGGTTCTCGTGCGTGGAGTTGACGGCGTCCACCAGCTCCTGGCGGCGGGCCCACAGCACGACCTCGCAGCCCGCGTCGGCGAGCACCATCGCGAACGCGGTGCCCCAGGAGCCGGTCCCCATCACGGCGCAGCGGGTCACTTGCCGGCCTCCTCGACGCCCGTGCCCGGCGCGCCCTTGGCGCGCCGGCGCTCGGCCAGCGCCGTCGCGGCGCGCTCCCGGGCGGCCTTGCGCATGTCGTAGCGCTCGGCGGGCGGCTCCTCCTCGCGGACCTCGGCCAGCACGGCGGTGATCGCCGTCATGATGTCCTCGGTCGCGTCGGTGAGCACCTGGGTGGTGAGCTCCTGGCCCTGGTACTTGCTCAGGTCCACCGCCGGACCGGCCGCGACGGTCACCCTGTGGCGCGGGAAGAGGTTGAACTTGCCCTTCCCGAAACCGGGCCGGCCGTACGGCGGGATGATCTCGTGCGCGCCCCAGTGGGCGACCGGGATGACGGGCGCGCCCGTCATCAGCGCGACCCGGGCGACGCCGCTCTTGCCGGTCATCGGCCACAGGTCCGGATCCCGGGTGAGCGTTCCCTCCGGATAGAACTGGACGCACTGGCCGCTGTTGACGGCGTCGATCGCGGCCCGGAACGCCTGCGCGGCGTCGGTCGACTCACGGAACACCGGAATTTGGCCGGTCTTGCGCAACATGAATCCGATGAAGGGAATCGAGAACAGCGAGGACTTGCCGAGAATGCGCGGCGGGCGACCGCTGTTGTACTGCCAGTGCGCGTAGATCACCGGGTCGATGATCGAATTGTGGTTCACCGCGGCGATGAAGCCGCCTTCCTTCGGAAGGTGCTCCCAGCCCCGCCAGTCGGGCTTCACCAGGGCGGTCGTCACCGGCTTCACCAGCACGGCCGCGAAGCGGTACCAGATGCCGTAGTCGGCGTTGCCGAACTTGGCGTACGAGCGGCGGGCCACCCCAGCTCCTTCTCATCCGATGCGGCACCCGGAGTGCCGCGGTCATGGCCTCCCGGTGCCGTGCACCGGTGCCAGCGGTGCCCGGGCCACGGGCGCGGAACAGTGTCGCCCGCCCGCTCACCGGCTGTCGAGCGGGCGCGCCAACCCGCCGGGCGGGCGTGATCAAACGCACGTCCGCACAGTTCGGACGGCCTGGCGAGGGCTCCGGGACCGGCGACACAATGACGCCGATGACCCAGGACACCGTACGCCCCAGCGGCCCCGCCGCGCCCGCCGCACCCAGCGCCGGCTGGTCGCTGGTGCTTCCGCTCAAGCCGCTCGCGCTGGCGAAGAGCAGACTCGCCCCGTACGCCGGGCCGCACCGGGCCGACCTGGCGATGTCCTTCGCGCTCGACACCGTCACCGCCGCGCTGGCCACCCCGGGCGTCGGCCGCGTCCTGGTGGTCACCCGCGACGCCGAGGCCGGTGTCCGACTGGCCGCGCTGGGCGCGCTGGTGGTCGCCGACGAGCCCGGCGGCGGCCTCAACCGGGCGCTGGCGCACGGCGCGTCGACCGCCCTGGCGCTCGCCCCGGCGGCGCCACTGGCCGCCCTCTCGGCGGACCTGCCGGCCCTGCGTCCGGCCGAACTGGCCCGGGTGTTGGGCGCGGTGCCGCCGGACGGCCGGGCCTTCCTGCCGGACTCCCCCGGCCTCGGCACCACCCTGCTCGCCTGCGCCCCCGGCCGGCCACTCTCCCCCGCCTTCGGGGACGGCTCGCGGGCCCGGCACGCGGCCGGCGGGGCGCTCGAACTGCGCCTCCCGGACGTGGAGTCGGTGCGCCGGGACGTCGACACCGGTGCCGACCTCGGCGAGGCCGCTGCGCTCGGCCTCGGCCCGCACACCGGTGCGCTGTTCGCCCGGCTGAGCCTGTCCTGACCCCGGCTCGGGGCTGTGCCCGGTCCCGGGCCGGGTCCCGGGCCGGGTCCCGGGGGTGTGCCGACCCGCTCGCTATGCTGCTGACATGCAGGCCACCGCGTTCACCTTCGACCCCGCCACCCGGGCCGGCTCCGTGCTGCTCGACGACGGGACCCCGGTGCCGTTCGACGCGGCCGCCTTCGACGCCGGCGGCCTGCGGCTGCTGCGGCCCGGCCAGCGGGTGCGGATCCGCACCGAGGGCGCCGGCGAGGCCCGCCGGGTGGTCTTCGTGACGCTGCAGACCTTCCCCGACCCCGCCGAGGGCTGAGCCCTCGCGGGGCGGCTGCCCGCAGGCCTCCTCCGACCACGGACCATCCGTTCCCCGGGCACGCCGTCGAATCCTGACTAAGCGCCCGGAAATCGGAAGAGCCGCGGCGACCGGTCTCCGCGAATTCACGGAAGGGGTGCCGCGGCTCTTGGCCGAAGGCCGTCCGAGGACGGTCGCGCGGGACTTACTTGGCGGAGGTCTTGCGCGCGGTGGTCTTGCGGGTGGCGGTCTTCTTCGCCGGAGCCGTCTTCTTGGCCGTGGCGGTCGCCTTCTTGGCGGTCGCCGTGGTCTTCTTGGCGGCAGCCGTGGTGGTCGCCTTCTTGGCGGCGGCCGTCTTCTTGGTCGCGGCAGCCGTGGTGGCCGTCTTCTTGGCGGCGGCGGCGGTGGTCTTCGCGGCGGTCTTCTTGGCGGTGGTCGCCTTCTTCGCGGCGGTGGCCGTGGTCTTCTTGGCGGCAGCCGTGGTGGCCGTCTTCTTGGCGGCGGCCTTCTTGGTGGCCGGGGCGGCGGCGGCCGCAGCGGTGGCGGCACGCTTGGTGGCGGCCCGCTTGGCGGCCGGGGTGGCGGCCACACCGGTCTTGCCCGGGGTGAGGGAGCCCTTGGGGGCCTTCTTCACCGAGGGGCCTTCCTTCGGCAGCTTCTTGCTGCCGCTGACCAGGTCCTTGAAGCCCTGGCCGGGGCGGAAGCGGGGCACCGAGGTCTTCTTGACCTTGACGCGCTCGCCGGTCTGCGGGTTGCGGGCGAAGCGCGCGGAGCGCTCCACCTTCTCGAAGGTGCCGAACCCGGTGACCGAGACCCGGTCACCGGCCACGACGGCACGGACCATGGTGTCGAGCACTGCGTCGACGGCCTCTGCGGCAGCCTTGCGACCGCCCAGCTGCTCGGCCACCGCTTCGACAAGCTGAGCCTTGTTCACGTCTTCCCCTTCGGAAACGGGCGCCGGATGATTCCATCCGTTCTTTTCGCACGTTAGGTATGTATCTGCGGACTTTCAATTACCAAACGCGCGAATCACCCTAGTGTCGCAATGGATTTGCGCGTCGGCGACCTCAGCCGAGCGGCGGGCGCCCCTCGTCGAGGTCATGTACAAAGCGACTCAACCGCCTTGCCGCCTCCGGAAGATCGCGCTTGGCGGTCTCGGTGACGATGAGGAGTTGACGGGTGAGAGCGGTCTTTGCATCGGCAGACACGTTCAGCGCATGCACGCGGGCGTGAGCTTGCTTCAACCGCTCGGCCACAAGCGCGTAGAGCGCTACGACTTCCTGGTCGTCCGGCCCCTCAGCTGGCGCGGAGGTGACGTCCGGCCGATCGTCAATTCGGCGTTCGGATGGCCGGCCCATGGAGTCCTCAGCTGCGGGTTCGCCGCCCGCGTACGGAGGTTCATGGTGCCGGTGCATGTACTGATTGTGCCATCTACCCGCAGTTGTACTTGCGCGGGGCCCTCTCCCGCAAAGCCAAATGGGCAATCCGGGGCGGGCCGCGGCGCTAACTCGTGCTCCGGAACGACGGATGGCCCGGCCCCCCCGAGGGGGGCGCGGGCCATGCGGCGGATCGTCAGAATGCTTGTTCTGAGGGGAACTCAGGCGACCGGCAGAGTACGGGGCTTGAAGGCCGGGCGGGTCGTCTCGAAGGCCGCGATGTCGGCCTCGTTCTGCAGCGTGATGCTGATGTCGTCCAGGCCGTTGAGCAGCCGCCACCGGACGTTGTCGTCCAGTTCGAAGGCCGCGGTGACGCCCTCGGCCCGCACTTCGCGGGCTTCCAGGTCAACGGTGATCTCGGCCGAAGGGTCACTCTCGGTGAGCGCCCAGAGCCGTTCCACGGTCTCCTGCGGCAGGACGACCGTCAGCAGGCCGTTCTTCAGGGAGTTGCCGCGGAAGATGTCGGCGAAGCGCGACGAGATGACCGCGTGGAAGCCGTAGTTCTGCAGCGCCCAGACGGCGTGCTCGCGGGAGGAGCCGGTGCCGAACTCGGGGCCGGCCACCAGAACCGTGGCACCCTGCCGCTCGGGCCGGTTGAGGATGAACGACTCGTCCTTGCGCCAGGCCTCGAACAGTCCGTCCTCGAAACCGGACCGGGTGACCTTCTTGAGCCAGTGGGCCGGGATGATCTGGTCGGTGTCCACGTTGCTGCGGCGCAGCGGGACGGCCCGGCCGGTGTGGGTGGTGAACTTCTCCATGGCTCAGGCCTCCACGGCAACGTCGGGGTTCGCCGGCTCGGCGGCGTTCAGATCGGCGGGGGAGGAGAGGCGGCCCAGCACCGCGGTCGCGGCGGCGACCTGCGGGGAGACCAGGTGGGTGCGGCCGCCCTTGCCCTGTCGGCCCTCGAAATTGCGGTTCGAGGTGGAGGCGCAGCGCTCCCCCGGGGCCAGCTGGTCGGGGTTCATGCCCAGGCACATCGAGCAGCCCGCGTGGCGCCATTCGGCGCCGGCCGCGGTGAACACCTTGTCCAGGCCCTCCTCGACGGCCTGCAGCGCGACCCGGACGGACCCGGGAACCACCAGCATCCGTACGCCGTCGGCGACCCGGCGGCCCTCCAGCAGGGCGGCGGCGGCCCGCAGGTCCTCGATCCGGCCGTTGGTGCAGGAGCCGACGAAGACGGCGTCGACCTTCACCTCGCGCAGCGGGGTGCCGGCCTCCAGGCCCATGTACGCCAGGGCGTTCTCGGCGGCGGCGCGCTCCTGCGGGTCGGCGAAGGAGGCCGGGTCCGGCACGTTCGAGCCCAGCGGGGCGCCCTGGCCGGGGTTGGTGCCCCAGGTGACGAACGGGCTCAGCTCGCTCGCGTCGATGAAGATCTCGTGGTCGAAGACCGCGTCCTCGTCGGTGCCCAGGGTCTTCCAGTACGCGACGGCGGCGTCCCAGTCCTCGCCCTGCGGGGCGTGCGGGCGGCCCTGCAGGTAGTCGAAGGTGGTCTGGTCCGGGGCGATCATGCCCGCCCGGGCGCCGGCCTCGATCGACATGTTGCAGATGGTCATCCGGGCCTCCATGGACAGGCTCCGGATCGCCGAACCGCGGTACTCCAGGACGTAGCCCTGGCCGCCGCCGGTGCCGATCTTCGTGATGACGGCCAGGATCAGGTCCTTGGCGGTGACGCCCTCGGGCAGTTCGCCCTCGACGGTGATCGCCATGGTCCGGAACGGGGCCAGCGGCAGGGTCTGGGTGGCCAGCACGTGCTCGACCTGGCTGGTGCCGATGCCGAACGCCAGCGCGCCGAAGGCGCCGTGGGTGGAGGTGTGGGAGTCGCCGCAGACCACGGTCATGCCGGGCTGGGTCAGGCCGAGCTGCGGGCCGACGACGTGCACGACGCCCTGCTCGACGTCGCCGAGCGAGTGGATCCGGACGCCGAACTCGGCGGCGTTGCGGCGCAGGGTCTCCAACTGCACCTTGGACACCGGGTCGGCGATCGGCTTGTCGATGTCCAGGGTGGGGGTGTTGTGGTCCTCGGTGGCGATCGTCAGATCGGTGCGGCGGACCGGGCGCCCGGCCAGTCGCAGTCCGTCGAAGGCCTGCGGGCTGGTGACCTCGTGGAGCAGGTGCAGGTCGATGAACAGGAGGTCGGGCTCGCCCTCCGCACGCCGCACGACGTGGTCGTCCCAGACCTTCTCTGCGAGTGTCCGTCCCATCGGATTCCCTCCAGCCGGCCGCGTTGCCGGCCTTCTCGTGTCGTCGAGGTCGCTGCGTGCGCCGCCCCCTGCGGGGACGCGTTCGCGAGACCTGCACGCCGGATCGCTGTCCACGATGCGGACACTCGGACGAGGCCCCATCCTGGATGTCTCCCGGGCTGCTGCATCCAGAGTGGCGCTTTTCTCGGAAGATTGAACTTGCGTCTCGCGGAATGAGACTGCAGTCTTAGGGCATGGACAACACTAGCGGCGTCGGCGTTCTCGACAAGGCCGCTCTGGTGCTGAGCGCACTGGAGTCGGGCCCCGCCACGTTGGCGGGGCTGGTCGCCGCCACCGGTCTGGCGCGCCCCACGGCCCACAGACTCGCCGTCGCACTCGAACACCACCGTCTGGTCACCAGAGACATGCAGGGACGCTTCATCCTCGGTCCCCGCCTGTCCGAACTCTCCGCCGCGGCGGGCGAGGACCGACTGCTCGCCACCGCGGGCCCGGTCCTGACCCACCTGCGCGACGTCACCGGCGAGAGCGCACAGCTCTACCGCCGCCAGGGCGAGATGCGGATCTGCGTCGCCGCCGCCGAGCGGCTCTCCGGTCTGCGGGACACCGTCCCGGTCGGCAGCACCCTGCCGATGAAGGCCGGCTCGGCCGCCCAGGTCCTGCTCGCCTGGGAGGAGCCCGAGCGGCTCCACCGCGGCCTGCAGGGCGCCCGCTTCACCGCCACCGCGCTGAGCGGCGTCCGGCGGCGCGGCTGGGCCCAGTCGATCGGCGAACGCGAGCCGGGCGTCGCGTCCGTCTCCGCGCCCGTCCGCGGTCCCTCCAACCGCGTGGTCGCCGCCGTGTCGGTGTCCGGCCCGATCGAGCGCCTGACCCGCCACCCGGGGCGCCTGCACGCCCAGGCCATCATCGAGGCCGCGAACCGGCTCACCGAGGCCCTCCGCCGCAGCTGACCCCCGGCCGCCCGCGGGAAATCCCCCACCCCCTCCCCCACCGAGAATCCGAAAGGGCCCCGCTCGAAACCGAGCGGGGCCCTTCGCTGTCCACTGTGCGGGAAAAGTGTGCGGGAAAAGCAAAAAAGACCCCGGGAACCGGGGTCTTCCTTTTCTGGCTGGGGTACCAGGACTCGAACCTAGACTAAATGAACCAGAATCACTCGTGCTGCCAATTACACCATACCCCAACACAAAGCAAGGGCCGATGGGCGAACCCACCGGCTTCCTGCCCTGAAGTACCCCCGACCGGATTCGAACCGGCGCTACTGCCGTGAGAGGGCAGCGTGCTAGGCCGCTACACAACGGGGGCTTCCTGGCGATCCCTTGCGGGATCCGTACCCCCGACCGGATTCGAACCGGCGCTACTGCCGTGAGAGGGCAGCGTGCTAGGCCGCTACACAACGGGGGCTTTCCAGGTGATCCCTTGCGGGATCCGTACCCCCGACCGGATTCGAACCGGCGCTACTGCCGTGAGAGGGCAGCGTGCTAGGCCGCTACACAACGGGGGCTTGATCTTCATTTGTACTGCTGTACTTGCGTACTGCGCTGGGGTACCAGGACTCGAACCTAGACTAAATGAACCAGAATCACTCGTGCTGCCAATTACACCATACCCCACCAGAGTTGAACCCTCGTCGGGATCTTCTCAGGCGTTGCGCCTCTCGTTCGGTCCCGGCGGGGGGCTTTCGCTCCCTCGTCCGTTCCCTCCCGGGCGGCGCAGAAAGAACATTACCCGACGTCTGCCCTGGCTCCAAAATCGATAACCCCAGGCAGCCGCCGAGCGGCCGTCCGGTGACCTCCGGGTACGCCGCGGGCCCGGCACGGAGCCGGGCCCGCGGTGTGCTCGGCGGCCCGGTCAGGCGGCCGGCAGGGCGTCCAGGGCGGAGCGCAGACGGCGCAGCGTCTCGGGCCGGCCCAGCAGCTCCATGGACTCGAACAGCGGCGGCGAGACCCGGCGGCCGGTGACGGCCACCCGCAGCGGCGTGAAGGCGAACTTGGGCTTGATGCCCAGCCCGTCCACCAGCGCCTCGCGCAGCGCGGCCTGGATCGGCTCCGGGGTGAAGTCCGCGAGCTCCTCCAGCGCCTTGATGCTGGCCGCCAGCACCGGGCGGGCGTCCGCGGTGAGCACCTTGGCGGCGTCGTCCGGGTCGACGGCGAACTTCTCCGGCGCCACGAACAGGAAGCCGGCCATGTTCACGATCTCGCTCAGCACGACCATCCGCTCCTGGGTGAGCGGCGCGACCTTGGCGAGCACGTCCAACTGCTCGGCGGTCGGCTCGGCCGGCAGCAGCTCGGCGGCCTGGAGGAACGGCACCAGGCGCCGCGCGAAGTCCTCCGGGGCCAGCTTGCGGACGTGCTCGGCGTTGATCGCCTCGCACTTCTTCAGGTCGAAGCGGGCCGGGTTGGCGTTCACCTTCGCGATGTCGAAGGCGGCGACCATCTCGTCGATGTCGAAGAGGTCGCGGTCCTCGGCCAGCGACCAGCCCAGCAGCGACAGGTAGTTGAGCAGGCCCTCGGGGATGAAGCCGCGCTCGCGGTACAGGTTGAGCGAGGCCTGCGGGTCGCGCTTGGAGAGCTTCTTGTTGCCCTCGCCCATCACGTACGGCAGGTGGCCGAAGCGCGGGGTGGTGCCGTCGCCGACGCCGATCTCGGCGAGCGCGGCGTACAGCGCGACCTGCCGCGGGGTGGAGGACAGCAGGTCCTCGCCGCGGAGCACGTGGGTGATGCCCATCAGGGCGTCGTCCACCGGGTTGACCAGGGTGTACAGCGGGGCGCCGTTGGCCCGGACAATGCCGTAGTCCGGCACGTTCTCCGGCTCGAAGGTGAGCGTGCCGCGCACCAGGTCGTCGAAGGAGATGGTCTTGTCGGGCATCCGGAAGCGCAGGATCGGCTCGCGCTTCTCCAGCTTGTAGACCGCGACCTGGTCGTCGGTCAGGTCCCGGCAGTGGCCGTCGTAGCCGGAGGGCTTGCCGGCCGCGCGGGCGGCCTCGCGGCGGGCGTCCAGCTCCTCGGTGCTGCAGTAGCAGTGGTAGGCGTGGCCGGCCTCGTGCAGGCGGCGGGCGACGTCGGCGTAGATGTCCATCCGCTGCGACTGGCGGTACGGCTCGTGCGGACCGCCGACCTCCGGGCCCTCGTCCCAGTCGAAGCCGAGCCAGCGCATGGCGTCGAGCAGCTGACCGTACGACTCCTCGGAGTCGCGGGCGGAGTCGGTGTCCTCGATCCGGAAGACCAGCGTGCCGCCGTTGTGGCGGGCGAAGGCCCAGTTGAAGAGGGCGGTGCGGACCAGGCCCACGTGGGGGTTGCCGGTCGGGGACGGACAGAAGCGAACCCGGACGGCCGGGTCAGTGTTAGCCACGCTTGATCACCTTGTTGGCGAGAGTGCCGATGCCTTCGATGGAGACGGCGACCTCGTCGCCGACGTTGAGGGGGCCCACCCCTGCGGGCGTGCCGGTGAGGATGACATCGCCGGGCAGCAGCGTCATGGCCTCGGAGATGTGGACGATCAGCTCGGCGACCGAGCGGACCATCAGGGAGGTGCGGCCGGTCTGGCGGAGCTCGCCGTTGACCGTGCAGGTGACGGCGAGGTCGCTCGGGTCGAGGTCGGTCTCGATCCACGGACCCAGCGGGCAGGAGGTGTCGAAGCCCTTGGCCCGGGCCCACTGGCCCTCGCGCTGCTGGACGTCCCGGGCGGTGACGTCGTTGGCGCAGGTGTAACCGAGGATCACCTCGGGCACCCGGTCCAGCGGCACCTCGCGGCACATCCGGCCGATCACCACGGCGAGTTCGGCCTCGTGCTGGACGTCCGAGGAGAACGGCGGGTACGCGATGCTCTCGGTCGGGCCGATCACCGCGGTGGACGGCTTGAAGAAGGTCAGCGGGACGTCCGGGACCTCGTTGCCCAGCTCCTGCGCGTGCGCCGCGTAGTTGCGGCCGACCGCCACGATCTTGTTCGGGAGCATCGGGCTGAGCAGCCGCACGTCCTGGAAGCGGTAGCTCTCACCGGTGGGCTGGGGCTGGCCGAACGGGTGGCCGGCCAGCGCGTGGACGACCAGCGAGTCGGGCTGGGAAGGGTCGCCCTCCACCACGCCGAAGGAGACGCTGCCGGCGGCAGGGCTCCCTTCCCGGACGGAAAACCTGGCAATGCGCACGGCTGGGATACCCCTCGCTTCGTCGGCCGCCCGGGGCGCGCCCGGGCGCTGGTGGGCGCCCCGCCCGCAGTGGGCGCGGCCCCGTCAATCGGCCTCCAGGCTATCGCGTGGGGCCCCGGCCGACCGCTTAGCCCCTGTTCGGTGCGGTTGGGGCGGGAACGCCGGAGGGCGCCGCCGCCACGGGTGTGACGGCGGCGCCCTCCGGGGAGCGCGTACGGGGTCAGTCGGCCACGACGACGGCCGGGGCGACCATCAGCTGGACGCGGCGCGGGTTCGCGGTGCTGTTCGGCAGCTCGGTGGCGTAGGTCACGACGTCCTCGGGCTTGCGGGCGCCCGGGATCTTGCTGAAGTCCTCGACCGAGGCCAGCGTCGTGCGGCGCGGGTTCGCCGTGGAGCCGCAGGACAGCGTGGACTTGGTGGCCTTCTTCGCCTGGGACATCGAGAGCACCTCGTGGTCGTGGCCGGGCGGATCCGCGGCGGATCGGCACCGGCCTGAGTGATTCCGATTGATTCGGAGGGGTTCTGGGCAGGCTGATCGGTGCCGTGCTCCGGAGACAGCCAAGATTACGAGATCTCTTTCCATAGAGACCGTGACCAAAGCTACACATTGACCTGTGATTTTGCTCACAAAATGCCGAGCAAAACTCAGATATCCGACATATCGCCGCACCGGAATTTTCCGACATTCAGCCCGTAACGGGCATTCCGGAAGGTCTGTGACTCTTGTCGATCTAGGGTCGGGTTGGCATGTATCCGGCGAGTGTCCGAAAAAGGCGGTATTCCGGTCCGGTTACCGCACAGTCAGTGAGATCGCACAAGCACTCGGTAGTGTCGGACGCCTGCTTCCTGCGGCCCTTGTTGGGATTCCCCGGCTGTGCTGGAATGCGACGGACCGTGGGTAGGGAGTGGTCCACCCCGGTGACCCGCTCGCCCGGACCGGCCGGGGAGCGGATGGAAACTCGACACCGTCCAGGCCGTGGCAACACGGCGGGACGCCCGGTCCAGAGGTTGCGACGCCAGTGCAGGGACGTTTCAAAAGGGGTAGCGGCGCCGCGGGAAACCCGGAGTCGCGCGAGCCTGTGGCAGCCCCCCAGCAGGCGGCGGCGCCCGGCGGCCCGGCCGAGCCGATCACGCCCGAGACCGTCGGCCGCCCCGAGGAGGACGGCCAGGAACGGAAGTCCGCCCGGGACAAACTCCGGACCTCCCTGACCCGGCGCCGGGCCACCGGTCTGAACCGGCTCGCGATGCGCAACTGGCGCATCCGCACCCGGCTGATCGCCCTGCTCGCCCTCCCCGTCCTGGTCTCGCTGGTCCTCGGTGGCCTGCGCATCCAGACCTCGATGGAGAACTCGCAGCAACTCGCCCAGATGGCCAACCTGTCCGACCTGGCCAAGAAGGCGACCAACCTCGCGGACTCGCTGCAGACCGAGCGCGACATCAGCGCCGGCCCGATCACGCACGAGCCGAACGCCCAGCTGGACGACGACATCGTCGCCGCCCGCAAGGCCACCGACGACCTGAGCCGCACCTTCACCGCGTCCTCCGACAAGTTCGAGAACCTCGAACTGTCCGGCGGAAAGGCGCTGCTGCTGCAGATCCGCAAGGACCTGAACTCGATTGCGGACACCCGCAGCCTGCCGTACCAGAACAACCAGAACATCCAGTCGACGATCACCGCCTACGACGTGATCATCCGCGACCTGCTGTCCATCACCCAGGACATCGCGCTCGCGTCGAACAACAAGGACCTGGTCGTCTCCACCCGCGCGCTGCAGCAGTTCTCGCTCGCCAAGAACGCGACCTCGCAGCAGCGGGCCCTGATCAGCGCCGCGCTCGCCAACGTCAAGGGCCCCGACCTCAGCCCGAGTGACGAGTCCTTCGGTATCCGCCTGCGCCTGTCGTACGACAACGCGATCGCCAGCTTCAACAACATCTACACCGCGCACGACCTGGACAACCTGCGCAGCCAGCTGAGCTACAACGGCGTGGTCGCCGACGCCGACCGCTACTCGCAGACGATCCTCACCCAGGGCGGCATCCACCAGACCGAGCCGGTCACCTACAAGGACTGGTACGAGAAGGCCAGCGCCAAGATCACCGCCGAGCGCCGGATCGAAAGCAAGCTGATCGAGAACCTCGACGGCAAGGCCCAGGACCTGCAGTCCCAGGCCGACACGGACGCCCTGATCATCGGTGTCGCGGTCGCCCTGGTGCTGCTCGTCGCCCTCGGTGGCGCCGGTCTGATCGCCCGCTCGATGGTGCGCTCGCTGACCCGTCTGCAGAACGCGGCCGAGGACGTCGCCGAGCGCCGGCTGCCCGAGCTGGTCAAGATCCTCTCCGAGAGCGACCCGCACGACGTCGACACCACGGTCGAACCCGTCGCCGTCGACTCCGCCGACGAGATCGGCCACGTGGCGCACGCCTTCGACATGGTGCACAGCGAGGCCGTCCGCCTCGCCGCCGAGCAGGCCCTCCTGCGCGGCAACATCAACGCGATGTTCACCAACCTCTCGCGCCGCAGCCAGGGCCTCATCCAGCGCCAGCTGTCGCTCATCTCCGAGCTGGAGAGCCGCGAGGCGGACCCGGACCAGCTGGCCAACCTCTTCAAGCTGGACCACCTCGCGACCCGCATGCGCCGCAACGGCGAAAACCTCCTCGTCCTCGCCGGTGAGGACCCGGGCCGCCGCTGGACCCGCCCCGTCCCGCTGGTCGACGTGCTCCGCGCCGCCGCCTCCGAGGTGGAGCAGTACGAGCGCATCGAGCTCGCCGCCGTGCCGTCGGCCGAGGTCGCCGGCCGCGTCGTCAACGACCTCGTCCACCTGCTCGCCGAGCTGCTGGAGAACGCCACCTCGTTCTCCAGCCCGCAGACCCGCGTCCGGGTCACCGGCCACGCGCTGCCGGACGGCCGCGTGCTGGTCGAGATCCACGACACCGGCATCGGCCTGAGCCCCGACGACCTCTCCGAGATCAACGAGCGCCTCGCCAACCCGCCGACGGTGGACGTCTCGGTCTCCCGCCGCATGGGCCTCTTCGTGGTCGGCCGCCTGTCGCTGCGCCACGGCATCCGCATCCAGCTCCGCCCCAGCGACTCCGGCGGCACCACCGCGCTGGTCATGCTCCCGGTGGACGTCACCAACTCCGGCGACCGCCGCGGCGCCGGCCGCCCCGGCCCCGCCCAGGGCAAGCAGCAGCGCGGGGTCGCCCCCACGCCGCGCCAGCAGCGCCAGATGCCGCCCGCCCGCCAGAACGGTCCGGCCGCGCTCGGCCAGAGCCCGGCCGGCGGCGCCCCGCAGGGCGGCCGCCCGCAGCTCGGCCAGGGCGGCCCGACGGGCCCGCAGGCCGGTCCCGGTGCCCAGGCCGGTCCGGGTGCGCCCGGCGGCCGCGCCGGTGGTCTGCCGACCCGCCAGGTCGGCAAGGCGCTGCGCGAGACCGCGGTTCCGCAGGGCCAAGGCAAGGGCCAGCACCAGGGCCAGCAGAGCCCGGGCCGGCAGCCCGCGCAGCCGCAGCGGGCCCAGCAGCCGCAGCAGCCCCAGCAGCAGTCGCAGCAGCAGCAGTCGCCGCAGGGCGGCCTGCCGCAGCGCGCCCCGGGCCGCCAGGGTCCGCCGCAGGCCGGGCCGAACGGCCTGCCCCGCCGCGGGCAGCAGCAGCCGGGCCAGCAGCCCGGCCAGCCGCAGCCCGGTCAGGAACGGCCGCGCCCCGGCGGTGACTTCGACGGCGGTCCGGGTCCCCGGACCGGCGAGCAGCCCCAGCACGGCCGCCCCGGCGGTCCCGGTGCTCCGCAGCAGGGTGCCCGTCCGGGCAACCGTCCGCAGGACGGCCTGCCGCAGCGCGCCCCCGGCCGTCAGGGCCCCGGTGCGCCGGGTGCCCCCGGGCGGCCCGGTGCCCAGGGTCCGCGCCGTCCGCAGCGCCCCGGCCCGGACGCGCCGCAGCGCGACCGCCAGCCGCAGCTGCCGCAGCAGGCCCAGCAGCAGCCCCAGCCGCTGCCGTCGGCCGAGCCGGCGCCGGTGGAGAGCACCCAGCAGTTCGCCCGCCCGCGGTTCGAGGCCAGCCAGATCGACCCGCGCGACCCGCTGGGCCTCGGCCTGGTCGAGCCGGTGCTGCCGAACGTGCCGAACCCGGCGCGTCCGGAGCCGGTGCGCCAGGAGCAGGCCCCGCAGCAGCCGCAGCCGCTGCCGTACCAGGAGCCGATGGCGCTGCCGACCGGCCCGTCCGCGGCCACCGGCCGGCAGCCCGGCGACCAGCAGGCCGCCGACCAGCAGCCCTGGTACCCGCAGGGCGACGCCCAGCAGGCGCGGCCGCGGTCCTACCAGCCGCGTCGGCCCGGCACCGCTGCGCCGGAGTTCCAGGAGCAGGGCCACGCCCAGCAGCCTCCCCGGCAGCAGGCCCCGCAGCAGCAGCCCCAGCCGGCTCCCCAGCAGCATGCCCAGCAGCCGCAGGCTCCGCAGCAGCAGCAGGCCCAGCAGCCGGGCGAAGGCGACGCGCCCTGGCGCCCGTCCGCGAACGACGAGCGCTGGCGCCGCGCCGAGCAGGTCCGCGAGCCCTCGACCAACGGCGTCACCATGTCGGGCCTGCCCCGGCGGACCCCGCAGGCCAACCTGGTCTCCGGTACCGCCGAGTCGTCGCCGCTGACCGGTCCGCAGGTCTCCCGGGCCCCCGAGGAGGTCCGCGGGCGCCTGACCAACCTGCGCCGCGGCATCCAGCAGGGCCGCCGGGCCGGGGCCGAACAGGCCGCCAACCAGCCGGGCTTCCCTCATGGTGCCCAGCAGCCCGGATTCGATAGTTTCGGTGGCCGGAGCGACGGCAACGGCGCAGATCACCAGGAGCGTTGAGTTGAACCAGATGAGCCAGGCCGCACAGAACCTGAACTGGCTGATCACCAACTTCGTGGACAACACCCCCGGGGTGTCCCACACCGTGGTGGTCTCCGCGGACGGCCTCCTCCTGTGCATGTCCGAGGGCTTCCCCCGGGACCGGGCCGACCAGCTCGCCGCCGTCGCCTCCGGCCTCACCTCCCTCACCTCCGGCGCCAGCCGGATCTTCGAGGGCGGCGAGGTCAACCAGACCGTGGTCGAGATGGAACGGGGCTTCCTGTTCCTCATGGCCGTCAGCGACGGCTCCGCCCTCGCCGTCCTCGCCGCCCCCGACTCCGACATCGGCCTCGTCGGCTACGAGATGGCCCTGCTCGTCGACCGCGCCGGCGCCGTCCTCACCCCCGCACTTCGCGCGGAACTCCAGGGCAGTCTCCTGCACTGACCGGAACCCGTGCGGATCCACCCACCCGTCCCACCTCCCCGCCGGGTCCGACCCGACCGGACCCGGCGTCTCACTCTCAGCTACCCTCAGGCAGCTGATCCCGCCTCAGCTGGCACCGCCCCAGCTGGAACCGGCTGCTCAAGGCTGCAGCACAAGGAGGACCCATGACCCCGCCCTCGACACCCGCCGGCTCGTACGGCAGCGGGTACGGCAGCGGCTACGGCGGGCAGCAGTCCGACGGCTACGAGCAGCAGCCGCTGGTCCGTCCGTACGCGATGACCGGCGGCCGGACCCGTCCCCGCTACCAGCTCGCCATCGAGGCCCTGATCTCCACCACCGGTTCCGCCGAGCGGACCGGCGGGCTGCTGCCCGAGCACGCCCGGATCGTCAACCTCTGCCGTGAGGTCAAGTCCATCGCGGAGATCTCCGCACTGGCCGGTGTCCCGCTCGGTGTCGCCCGCATTCTCGTCGCCGACCTCGCGGAGGCCGGTCTCGTCGCCATCCACCAGCCCGCCGCCGCGGGCGAGTCGGGCGGAACGCCCGATGTCACGCTGCTCGAAAGGGTCCTCAGTGGACTTCGCAAGCTCTAACGGACCCGCCCGTGCCACGACGTCGGCGAAGATCGTCGTCGCGGGCGGCTTCGGTGTCGGCAAGACCACGCTCGTCGGCGCCGTCTCCGAGATCAACCCCCTGCGCACCGAAGCCGTCAT
>NZ_JBVISA010000064.1:0-21761 GCF_055575755.1 Kitasatospora sp. NPDC034035
CCCCACCCGGCAACCGGCACCCCATACCCACGATCACCACCGGATCAGCCCCATCACCCACCGACACCACCGGCACCACCGACACCGGCACCACATCCGCACCGGAGAGTTCGGCCGTGAGGTGGTCGGCGAGGTCGGCGGGGGTGGGGTGGTCGAAGACGAGGGTCGCGGGCAGCCGCAGGCCGGTGGCGCCGGCGAGGCGGTTGCGCAGTTCGACGGAGGTCAGGGAATCGAAGCCGAGGTCGCGGAAGGCGAGTCCGGGGGTGATCGCGGCGGCGTCGGAGTGGCCGAGGACGGTGGCGGTGTGGGCGGCGACCAGGGACAGCAGGTCCGACGCGGGGGCCTTTGACGTCGGCAGGGTCTGCGGCATCGAGATGTCGGCCGTGGTCAGCGCGGGACGTCCGGCAGCCAGCGCGGTGTCGAACATGGCCAGGGCGCGTTCGACGCTGATGGGGCGGATGCCCTTGCGGGCGAGGCGTTGGCGGTCGGCCGCGGTGAGGTGGGCGGTCATGCCGCTCTCCTGCTCCCAGTAGCCCCAGGCCATCGACACGGCGGGCAGTCCGAGGGTCTGCCGGTGTGCGGCGAACGCGTCGAGGTAGGAGTTCGCGGCCGCGTAGCCGGCCTGGCCGGCGTTGCCGAGTACACCCGCGGCCGCGGAGAACAGCACGAAGGCGGCGAGGTCGTGCTCGCGGGTCAGCTCGTGCAGGTGCCAGGCGCCGTCGACCTTGGGACGCAGCACCCGGTCGAGCTGCTCTGCGGTCAGCCGTTCCACAACGGTGTCGTCGAGCACGCCGGCCGCGTGGACGACGGCGGTGAGCGGATGCTCGGCCGGGATCGAGTCCAGTACGGCCGCCAGCGCGTCCCGGTCCGCGACGTCACAGGCCACGACCCGCACGTCGACGTCCCCTTGAGCCTCCAGGTGCGGCACCGCGCCGCCGCCGCGGCTGACGAGCAGCAGGTGCCGTACCCCGTAGCGGGACACCAGGTGCCGGGCGACGGCCTGGCCGAGGGTGCCGGTGCCGCCGGTGATCAGCACGGTGCCGTCAGGGTCGATCGGCTGGGGGACGGTGAGGACGATCTTGCCGGTGTGGCGGGCCTGGCTCATCAGCCGGAAGGAGTCGACGGCCTGGCGGAGGTCCGCGGCGGTGACCGGCAGCGGCTCCAGCGTCCCGTCGGCGACCATCGCCACGACCCTGGAGAGGATGTCGCCCTGCCGCGCGGGGTCGACGTCGTTGAGGTCGAAGGCCCGGTAGGTCAGGCCCTCGGGTGAGCGGACGTCCGTCTTGCCCAGCTCGACGAACCGTCCGCCGTCGGCCAGCAACCGCAGTGAGGCGTCGGTGAGTTCTCCCGCGAGCGAGTTGAGGACGACGTCCATGGCCGGGAACCGGTCGGCGAACCGGGTGTCGCGGGACGAACCGATGTGGTCGTCCGGCAGTCCGAGGCGCCGCAGGGTGTCCCACTTGGCGGGGCTCGCGGTGGCGAAGACCTCCGCGCCGCTGTTCAGGGCCAACCGGATGGCGGCCATGCCCACACCGCCCGCGCCGGAGTGGACCAGGACCCGGTCGCCGGGGCGCAGTTCGCCGAGGTCGAACAGCCCGTACCAGGCGGTGGTGAACGCGACGGGCACCGACGCCGCCTCGGCGGAGCTCCAGCCGTCGGGGATCGCCGTCAGGAGCCGGTGGTCGGCGACCGCGCGCGACCCGAAGGCGCCGGGCATCATTCCCATGACGCGGTCGCCGGGCCGCCAGGCCGTGACGCCGGGGCCGACCTCGAGGACGGTGCCGGCCCCTTCGCCGCCCAACGGGGGCCGGTCCGGGTACATGCCGAGGGCGATGAGCACGTCGCGGAAGTTCAGGCCGGCCGCGTGTACGGCGACCCGGACCTGTCCGGGTTCCAGCGCGGCCTCTTGCCAGGGCAGCAGGGCCAGGTCGTCCAGTTGCCCGGTGCCGGACTCGCTCAGCCGGTACGCGCCGTCGGGGGCGGTCGGTTCCGGCGCGTACCTGGCCTGCCGTGGCACGAGGACGCCTTCCCGGCGCAGGGCCAGTTCGGGTTCGTCGCCGGCTGTCATGGCGGCCCGGACCGCGTCCTCCTCGGACGCGTCGCCCATGTCGACCAGGACGAACCGGCCGGGGTGCTCGGCGGCGGCGCTGCGGACCAGGCCGCGTACGGCCGCGCCGGCCACGCCGCGGGTCAGGACGGCCAGGCGTGCGGCCGCCCGCTCCGGCTGCTCGGCCAGGAAGTCCTGGACGAGCGCGCGGGCCCGCTGGACGAGGCCGTGCACGGAGTCCGCGTCGGCTTCCGCGGTGAGTACCGGGCTCGGCACCACCTCGGTCGGTGTGCTCGCGGTGAGGGGCACCCACTGGGTGTGCAGCACCGCGGCCCGGGCCTCGGCGGCCGGCCGGACGGTCAGCGCGGTGATGTCCGCGACCGGGTTGCCGGACAGGTCGGTCAGTGTCGCGCGGTAGGTGTCGGTGCCCGTGCGGGCCAGGTGGACCCGGGCGGACGACACACCGGTGGTGTGCACGGCGACGCCGGAGAAGGAGAACGGCAGCCGGACCCGGGTGTCGGGGCTGAGCAGGATCAGCGGCTGGAGTGCGGCGTCCAGGAGCGCGGGGTGGATGCCGAAGCCGGCGCCGTCGGGGACGGACACCTCGGCGTACAGTTCGTCCTCGCCCTGCCACAACTCCCGCACGCCCCGGAACGCGGGTCCGTACTGGTATCCGAGTCCGGCGAGGAAGTCGTAGAACCCTTCAGGGTCCACGGGTTCGGCGTTCCTCGTGGGCCAGTCGAGGCGTCCGGCCGTCACCTGGCCGCCGAGAGTTCCGGACGCGTGGCGGACCCAGCCGTCGCCGCCCTTGGAGTGCACGGTGACCGGGCTGCGGCCGGCGTCGTCCGGGGCGCCGACCGAGACCTGGATGTCCGTGGGTGTGTCCGAGAGCGCGAGGGGCAGGTGCAGGACGAGGTCGTCAAGGGTCCCGCCGGCCAGGGTTGCGAGTTCGAGGAAGGCGGTGCCCGGCAGCAGGACCGTGCCGTCGACGGCGTGGTCGGCCAGCCAGGGGTGGGTGCGGGTGGAGACGCGGCCGCTGTGCACGGTGCTCCCGTCGGGCAATTCGACCGTGGTGCCCGCCAGCGGGTGCCGGGTGCCGTGGTCGCCGGCCGCGGGGGTGAGCCAGTAGGTGCTGCGCTGGAAGGCGTAGCGCGGCAGCCTGACGCCGTGCGGGCGGTCGTGCGGCCAGGTCACGGCGACGCCCTGGACGTGGAGGCGGGCCAGGGCGGTGTGGAATTCCCCGATGGCGCCGTGGTCGCGGCGCAGGGTGCCGGTCGCCACGCCGTCCAGGTCCTGCACCAGCACCGGGTGCGGGCTGACTTCCACGAACACCTCGTGGCCGTCGGCGGTGAGCCGGGCGGTGGCCAGGTCGAACCGTACGGGTTCGCGGAGGTTGCGGTACCAGTAATCGGCGTCGAGGGCGGAGGTGTCGACCGGTTCCGCGGTGACCGTGGAGTAGAAGGGAATCGCCGCAGGCCGGGGCCGGATGTCCGCGAGGTCGGTCAGAAGCCGCTCGCGGATCGCCTCGACCTGCGCCGAGTGCGCCGCGTAGTCGACGGGGATGGCGCGGGCGCGTATGCCGTCCCTGGCGCAGGCTGCCAGCAGTTCGTCCAGGGCCCCGGGTTCGCCGGACACGACGACGGTCGAGGCGGAGTTGACCACCGCGACGGTGATCCGGTCGCCCCAGGGGCTCAGGTAGCCGGCGGCGTCGTCCGCGCACAGCGCGACCGAGACCATGCCGCCGTGTCCGGCCAAGGCGACCAGGGCCTTGCTGCGCAGGGCGACCACCTTGGCGGCGTCGTCCAACGACAACGCCCCCACCACATACGCCGCCGCGATCTCCCCCTGCGAATGCCCGACCACGGCATCAGGCTCCACACCATGAGCACGCCACAGCTCGGCCAGCGCCACCATCACCGCGAACAGGGCCGGCTGCACCACATCCACCCGCTCCAACGAGCCACCCCCGACCAGCACCTCCACCAACGACCAATCCGTGTACGGCGCCAACGCCACATCACACGCATCGATCGCCTCCCGGAACACCGCCTCCGAGCCGTACAACTCCCCACCCATACCCACCCACTGCGCACCCTGCCCCGGAAACACGAACACCGAACGACCCAGCGAACGGGCGGTCCCGGTGACCAGACCCGGCGCCGACCGCCCCTCCGCCAGGGCGTCCAGGGCCGCGGCAGCGCCCACCACCACGGCCCGGTGCTCGAACACGGTGCGGGCAGCCAGAGCGCCCCCGACCGCCGCCGGGCCCACCTCGGGACGTACCGCGGTGAAGGCACCCAGCCGGCGCGCCTGCTCCCGCAACGCCGCCTCGGACCTGGCCGACAGCGGCCAGAGGACCTGGTCGTCCGCGCGGCCCCGGGGAGAGGGTGCGGCGGAGTCGGCCTCGGCGGGCTGTTCGAGGATGCTCTGCTCGATAATGACGTGGGCGTTGGTGCCGCTGATGCCGAAGGCGGAGACGGCGGCTCGCCGTGGCCGCCCGGTCCCGGGCCAGGCGACCGGTTCGGTGAGCAGGCGGACCTGGCCGCAGGCCCAGTCGACGTGCGGGGTGGGCGCGTCCACGTGAAGGGTTCGCGGCAGTTCGCCGTGCCGCATCGCCATGACCATCTTGATCAGGCCCGCGACGCCGGCCGCCGCCTGGGTGTGGCCGATGTTCGACTTGACCGACCCCAGCCACAACGGCTCGTCCCGGTCCCGGCCGTAGGTCGCCAGGAGTGCCTGAGCCTCGATGGGATCGCCGAGAGTGGTGCCGGTGCCGTGGGCCTCGACCGCGTCCACCTCGGACGCCTCCAACCCGGCATTCGCCAACGCCTGACGGATCACCCGCTCCTGCGACGGACCATTCGGCGCGGTCAACCCATTGGACGCGCCGTCCTGGTTGGTGGCCGAGCCTCGGACGACCGCCAGCACCTCGTGGCCGTTGCGGCGGGCATCGGACAGGCGTTCCAGCAGCAGCAGGCCGGCGCCCTCGGCCCAGCCCGCCCCGTCGGCCGCGGCGGCGAAGGACTTGCTGCGGCCGTCGGGCGCGCTCGCCCCCTGCCGGGACATCTCGGTGAACAGCGTGGGTGCCGCGTTGACGGTGACGCCGCCGGCCAGGGCGAAGGAGCATTCTCCCGAGCGCAGGGCCTGCGCGGCCAGGTGCAGGGCCACCAGGGACGACGAGCAGCCGGTGTCCAGGGACAGTGCCGGGCCGAGCAGGCCCAGCTGGTACGCCAGCCGGCCGGACCCCACGCTCGACGCGGTGCCGGTGACCTGGTAGCCCTCCAGGTCGTCGGGGACCGGCCCGGCGGCGTAGCCGGTGGACCAGATGCCGGTGAACACGCCGGTGGGTGTGCCCTCCAGCGTGGTCGGGTCGATGCCGGCGTACTCGATGGTCTCCCACGCGGTCTCCAGCAGGATGCGCTGCTGCGGGTCCATGGCGAGCGCCTCGCGGGGCGATATCCCGAAGAACGCCGCGTCGAAGTCGCCGGCGGCGTCGAGGAAGCCGCCCTGGGACGTGCTCGACGTGCGGGGCCGGCTTCCCGTCGGGTCGTACAGGCGGTCGATGTCCCATCCCCGGTCGGCGGGGAAGTCGCCGACCGCGTCCACGCCGTCCGCGACCAGCCGCCACAGGTCCTCCGGGGTGCCGACGCCTCCGGGGTAGCGGCAGCCCATGCCGATGACTGCGATCGGCTCGTCCGTCGCGGCCGGGGCGTGCGGCGCGTCCTGCTGGCCGGACTCGCCGGACAGGTGGGCGGCCAGCCGTGCCGGGGTGGGGTGGTCGAAGACGAGGGTGGCGGGCAGTTTCACCCCGAGCGCGGCGGTCAGGCGATTGCGCAGTTCCACCGCGGTCAGTGAATCGAAGCCCAGGTCCTTGAACGCCTGCCGGGGGTCGAGCCGCTCGGGGGTGGCGTGTCCCAGCACCCCGGCGACGTGGGTGGTGATCAGCTCCAGCAGGTCGGTGCCGCCGGCGGGGGGCGCGGGTCGGGGGGCCTGCGGCCGGCTGTGGGCCTCGGGCAGGTCCCGCAGCAGCCGGCTCGGCCGCGCGTGGGTGTAGGCGCGGGCGAACTGTGCCCAGTCGGCCGAGGTCACGACCGCGAGGGCCTCGTCGTGGTCGAGGACGTCCTGCAGCGCGTCGAGTGCCCGGCCCGGGTCCAGTTCGCCGAGGCCGAGCAGGGTGCGCTGGCGCTGCACGGACTCCAGGGCCGCCATGCCGCCTTCGGCCCAGATGCCCCACGCGACGGAGGTCGTGGCGCGGCCTTGGGCGCGGTGCTGTGCGGCCAGGGCGTCGAGGAAGGCGTTGCCGGCGGCGTAGGCCGCGCCGTGGCCGTCGCCCCACACGCCTGCGGTGGAGGAGAACAGGACGAAGGCGTCGAGGTCCGGCAGGAGTTCCGCCAGGTTCGCCGCCCCGGCGACCTTGGCCATGATGACCTCGGCGAACTCCGCCGGTGTCGTGTCGGCCAGCCTGGTCGCCCTGATCACGCCGGCGGTGTGGAAGACCGCGCGGATGTCGCCGACGCGCTCGACGAGGTCCCGCACGGCGTCCCGGTCGGCCACGTCGCACGCCGCCACCGTCACCCGCGCCCCGGCTGCCTCCAGTTCGTCGCGCAGGCCGGCCGCGCCGGGTGCGTCGGGGCCGCGGCGGGCGGCCAGCACGATGTGCTCCGCGCCCTGCCGCGCGAGGCGGCGGGCCACATGTCCGCCGAGCGCGCCGGTGCCGCCGGTGACCAGCACCGTGCCCCGCGGCCGCCAGGGCCGCGCGGCCGGGCCCGATGAGGCCTTGCGGCGCAGCCGCTTGGCGAAGCGCCGGGTGCCGCGGATCGCCACCTGGTCCTCGCCCGTGCCGGCGAGCACGACGAGCAGCGCGTTCACGCTCTCCTCGTCGGGCACGGCGGGAAGGTCGACCAGGCCGCCCCAGCCGTGCGGGAACTCCAGCGCCGCGGACGCGCCGGTGCCCCACGCCAGGGCCTGGGCCGGGCTGGTGACCGGGTCGGTGCCCGAGGTGCTCACGGCGCCGCTGGTCGCGCACCACAGCGGGACGGCCGGTGTCCGCGCCGGGTCCAGGGGGCGGACCAGATCCAGGGTGCGGACCAGGCCCGCCGGGAGCACCGGGTGGTCGGGGTGCGGCTCGTCGTCCAGCGCCAGCAGCGACAGCACACCGTCCGGCCCGTGCCGGGCGTCCCCGGTGTCGGCCACGTCCCAGGTGTCGGCCACCGCGAAGCCCCGTTCGCGCAGGGCCTCGGCCCACGGGTGCCCGGTCGTGGCCAGGACGAGCCAGCGAGCCGGGTCCACCGGGGCCGCGGTTCCGCTCGTCGGCGCCCATGCCACCTCGTACCGCCAGTCGTCACGGGGCACCGGCGGGGTCGCGGTCACCCAGTAGGGCTCGCGCTGGAAGGCGTACGTGGGCAGGTCCGCCCTGGGTGCGGTGCGGGGCAGGACCGGAATCCAGTCGACGTCGGCTCCGGCGGCGTAGAGGCGTCCCGCCGCGGCGAGGAACTCGGTGAGGCCGCCGTGATCGCGGCGCAGTGTTCCGGTGGCGGCGACGTCCAGCGCGGGCACCAGCACCGGGTGCGGGCTGACCTCCAGGAACAGGTCGTGGTCGTCGGCGGTGAGGCGGGCGGTGGCCAGGTCGAACCGTACGGGTTCGCGGAGGTTGCGGTACCAGTAGCCGGCGTCGAGGGCAGAGGTGTCGAGCGGCTCGCCGGTGACCGTGGAGTAGAACGGGATCGCCGCCGAGTGGGGGGTGATGTCGGCCAGTTCGGTGAGCAGTTGCTCGCGGATCGCCTCGACCTGCGCGGAGTGGGCGGCGTAGTCGACGGGCAGGCGGCGGGCGCGGATGCCGTCGGCCTCGCAGGCCGTCAGCAGTTCGTCCAGCACGTCGAGGCCGCCGGACACCACGACCGCCGCGGGTCCGTTCACCACGGCGGTCGTCAGCCGCTCGCCCCAGCGGGCCAGGTAGCCGGCAGCCTGTTCGACGGACAGCGCGAGGGACACCATGCCGCCCCGGTCGGCGATGACGGCCAGTGCCCTGGACCGTAGCGCCACGACCTTGGCGGCGTCCCGCAGCGACAGCGCGCCGGCGACGTACGCGGCGGCGATCTCCGCCTGGGAGTGGCCGACCACGGCGTCCGGCTGCACGCCGTAGGACCGCCACAGGTCGGCCAGCGCCACCATGACGGCGAACAGGGCCGGCTGCACCACGTCGACGCGGTCCAGCGAGCCGTGGCGCAGTTCGTCGACCAGCGACCAGTCGGTGTACGGGGCCAGGGCGGCGGCGCAGGCGTCGATGCCGGCGCGGAAGACCTCGGACTGCTCGTACAGGTCATGGCCCATGCCCGCCCACTGCGCCCCCTGTCCGGGGAAGACGAACACGGTCCCGCCGGTACGGGCCTGCAGGCCCGGCAGTCCCGGCAGTCCCGGCGGGAGCGCGGCCAGGCCGGACAGCAGGTCGTCCCGCTCGGCGCCGACCACCGCGGCCCGGTGCTCGAACCGGGTGCGGGCGGCCAGTGCGCGGCTGATCGCGGCGGCCGGGACGTCGGGGTGGGCGGTCGCGTACGCGTGCAGCCGCTCGGCCTGGGCGCGCAGCGCGGCATCGGTCTTCGCGGACAGCAGCCAGGCGGTGGGGGCGGCCCGGCCGACGGGTTCGGGAAGGTGGCCGGGGTCCGGGTCGGAGGACTGCTCGATGATCAGGTGGGCGTTGGTGCCGCTGATGCCGAAGGCCGAGATGCCGGCGCGGCGCGGGTGCTCGTGCTCCGGCCACGGCCGGGCCTCGGTGAGCAGCCGGACGCCGCCGGAGGCCCAGTCGACGTGCGGGGAGGGGGCGTCTATGTGCAGGGTTCGCGGCAGTTCGCCGTGCCGCATCGCCATGACCATCTTGATCAGGCCCGCGACGCCGGCGGCGGCCTGGGTGTGGCCGATGTTCGACTTCACCGACCCCAGCCACAACGGCTCGTCCCGGTCCCGGCCGTAGGCGGCCAGCAGGGCGTGGGCCTCGATGGGATCGCCGAGAGTGGTGCCGGTACCGTGCGCCTCGACCGCGTCCACCTCGGACGCCTCCAACCCGGCGTTCGCCAACGCCTGACGGATGACGCGTTCCTGGGAGGGGCCGTTGGGCGCGGTCAGGCCGTTGGACGCGCCGTCCTGGTTCACCGCGCTTCCCGCGACGACCGCCAGCACCCGGTGGCCGTTGCGGCGGGCGTCCGACAGACGTTCCAGCAGCACCAAGCCGGCGCCCTCGGCCCAGCTGGTGCCGTCGGCCGCGGCGGCGAAGGGCTTGCTGCGGCCGTCCGCCGCGAGGCCGTGCTGGCGGGAGAACTCGGTGAAGCCCAGCGGTGTCGCCATGATCGTGACACCGCCGGCGAGCGCCAGCGAGCACTCGCCCGCGCGCAGGGCCTGGGCGGCCAGGTGGACGGCGACCAGGGACGACGAGCAGGCGGTGTCCACGGACAGCGCCGGACCGCGCAGCCCGAGGTGGTAGGCGACCCGGCCGGACGTGACGCTGGTCGCAACGCCGGTGAACAGGTAACCCTCCAGGTCCTCCGGCAGGCCCGGCCCGGTCGCGTAGCCGGACGACCAGACGCCGGTGAACACGCCGGTGTGGCTGCCGCGCAGCGAGGCCGGGTCGATCCCGGCGTGCTCGAAGGTCTCCCAGGCCGTCTCCAGCACGAGCCGCTGCTGCGGGTCCATGGCGAGCGCCTCGCGGGGCGAGATGCCGAAGAACGGAGCGTCGAAGCCGGCCACCGCCTCCAGGAACCCGCCCCGGGTGGTGTACGTGGTGCCCGCGCCGCGCAGTTCCGGGTCGTACAGGCCGCCCAGGTCCCAGCCGCGGTCGTCCGGGAAGTCGCCGATCGCGTCCGCGCCCTCCGCGACGAGCCGCCACAGGTCGTCCGGCGAGGCCACCCCGCCGGGGAAGCGGCAGCCCATCCCCACGATGACGACCGGGTCGTCGTGGGCGGCCTGGGCGGCGGGGGCCGGCCGGTCGCCGGGGCCGGTGCGCAGCCAGTCGATCAGCTCCGCGGGCGTCGGGTGGTCGAAGACGAGACCGGAGGGGAGTTGCCGATCCAGGGCGCCGGCCAGGCGGTTGCGCAGTTCGAGCCCGGTGACCGAGTCAAAGCCGAGGTCCTTGAAGGTGAGCGCGGGATCGATGTCCGCGGGGTTCTCGTGGCCCAGCACGAGCGCGATCTGCGCGGTGACCACGGCGGCCGCGTCGACCGTGTCGCCCGACTCGGGGCCGCCCGTGTCCGTACCGCCCGCCCCGGTGTCCCCGGTCTCCGGGCCGCCGTCCGGCCGGCCGGGCGCGGCGGTCTCCGCTGCGTGCGTCCCCGGGCCGGCCGGGGTCCGTCCGCTCTGCCCGGCTGTCGCTTCGGGCAGCCAGTACGAACGACGTTGGAAGGCGTACGTGGGCAGGTCGACCGGCGCGGCCTCGGCGACGGCCGGGGACCAGTCCACCGGCACGCCGGCCACGAACAGCCGGGACAGCGCGGTCAGGAAGACGTCCGGCCCGCCCCGGTCACGGCCCAGCGTGCCGGTGGCGACGCCGGGCACGCCGGTCCGCTCGCGGGCCTGTTCCAGGATCTGTTCGATGGCGGGCAGCAGCACCGGGTGCGGGCTGACCTCGACCACGACGTCGTGCCCGTCCGCCAGCAGTGCGGCGGTGGCCAGGTCGAAGCGGACCGGCTCGCGCAAGTTGCGGTACCAGTAGCCGGCGTCGAGCTCCGTGGTGTCGTCGAGGACGCCGCCGGTGACCGCGGAGTAGTACGCAATGGTGCCCTGCCGCGGCCGCACACCGTCCAGTTCGGTGTGCAGCCGCTCACGGATCGCCTCGACGTGCGCGGAATGGGAGGCGTAGTCCACCGGGACGACGCGTGCGCGGACACCGTCCGCCGCGCAGGACTCGACCAGTTCGGACAGGGCCCGCGTGTCGCCGGACACCACGACCGAGCCGGTGGCATTGACCACGGCGACCGTCAGCGCGCCGCCCCAGCGCGACACGTAGTCCTCGGCCCGCTCGGCGGACAGGGCCACGGACACCATGCCGCCCCGGCCGGTCAGCGCCACCAGCGCGCGGCTGCGCAGTGCCACGATCCGGGCCGCGTCGGACAGCGACAGCGCGCCCGCGACGTATGCCGCGGCGATCTCGCCCTGCGAGTGCCCGACCACCGCGTCGGGCTCGACACCGAAGGAGCGCCACAGTTCCGCCAGGGACACCATCACCGCGAACAGGGCGGGCTGCACGATGTCCACGCGGTCGAGCGGGGCGCCGTCCAGGACATCGGCCAGGGACCAGTCGGTGTACGGGGCCAGGGCCTGGGCGCACTCGTCCATGGCGGCCCGGAAGACGGGGTACGCGGCGTACAGCTCCCGGCCCATGCCGACCCACTGCGCGCCCTGGCCGGGGAACACGAAGACGGTACGGCCCGGGGTTCTGGCCCGGTCGGCGGCGACCTGGGCGGAGTCGAGCAGGACCGCGCGGTGCGCGAAGCGGGTTCTGGTGGTGGCCAGCGCGTGCGCGACCTCGGCGCCGGTCAGGTCCGGGTGGCTGCGCACGTGTTCGCGCAGGCGCTCGATCTGCGCTTGTAGCGCCTGCTTGGTCCGCGCCGTGACGATCCACGGCGCCGGCCGGGCCTCGGGAGCGGGCCGCCGGGCCGGCGGCGCGGCCGCATCGGGCGCCTGCTCGACGATCACGTGCGCGTTGGTGCCGCCCATGCCGAACGACGACACGCCGACGAGCAGGGGCGCGTCCGGCCGCGGCCAGGGGGTCAGTGCGGTCTGGACCCGCAGCGCCAGTGCGTTGAGAGGGATGCCGGGGTTGGGGGTTTCGTAGTTCAGGCTCGGCGGCAGTGCGCGGTGGTACACGCTGAGGACAGCCTTGAGCAGACCGACGATGCCCGCGGCGCCTTCCAGGTGGCCGACGTTCGTCTTGGCGGATCCGACCCGCAGGGCGCTGTCGGCGTCGCCGGACTCGGCCGGGTCGCGGTAGGCCGCCGCGAGGGCGGCGGCCTCGATGGGGTCGCCGACAGCGGTGCCGGTGCCGTGCAGCTCCACGTACTGCACATCCGCGGGACGCACGCCGGCGCGGGCCAGTGCTTCGCGGATGACCTGTTCCTGGGCCTGCGCGCTGGGCACGGTCAGGCTCTGTGTGGCGCCGTCGTTGTTGACCGCGCTGCCCCGGATGACACCGTAGACGCGGTCCCCGTCGGCCAGGGCCCGGTCCAGCGGTTTCAGGACGAGGAAGGCGCCGCCCTCGCCGCGGACGAAGCCGTTGGCCCGGGCGTCGAAGGTGAAGCAGCGGTCGTCCGGGGACAGGCCGCCGAACTCCGCTGCTCCCTCCTCGCGGGCGGCGGTCAGGTTGAGGTTCACCCCGCCGGCCAGGGCGAGCGCCGACTCGCCGCGGCGCAGGCTCTCGACCGCCAGATGCACCGCGACCAGCGCCGACGACTGGGCCGTGTCGACCGTCATGCTCGGTCCGCGCACACCGAGGAAGTGCGAGACACGGTTGGCGATGACGCCCCGGTTGGTGCCGGTCAGCGTGTGCGGCGTGATGTGACCGGGGTAGGCCAGGGACGTGTAGTCCTCCCACATCGAGCCGACGAACACCCCCGTCGGGCCGCCCGTCAGCGTGCTCGGCACGATCCGGGCGTCCTCCAGGGCCTCCCAGGCGAGTTCGAGCATGAGCCGCTGCTGCGGGTCCATGCCGACGGCCTCACGGGGGGACACACCGAAGAACGCCGCGTCGAAGCCGTCCACCCGGTCCAGGTAGCCGCCGTGCCGTACGCCCTGCCGACCCACGGGCGGCGCGGTGATCGCGTCGGCCCCGTCGCACAGCAGTCGCCAGAACGCCCCCGGATCCGGGGCTTTCGGCAACCTGCCCGCCATTCCGATGACAGCGACACGATCAGCGTCCGAATCCAGGGGGAAGCGCATCACATCGACACCTCGTGGGCCGGGGGGATGAAGGAAGGCGGGGTGTTTCCGTAGCAGTCCCGATGGTGCGGCTCCGGCCGCGCAAGCGGCCGGAGCATCGAGCGCGCGGGCAGCCCGGCGACCCGGTGGTATCCGAACCCGGACTCGCCCGCGCTTCGGGCCTCTGGATCAGTGGAGCGGTCCTCGAAAGCGACAGCATCGGCGACACACTTCGAGGAGGATGCACTGGTGAGCTGAGCGTGAGCGTAGGGGTCGAGGCGATGATCGTTCCGCCGCGCAGATGAGCATGGCAGCAACATCACGCCCTCGCCACAGGTCAGGCGAAGGCTGTCTCAAAGGAGGCACATCACAACGTCATATGCCTGCACGAAAGAGGCACCGTGGCAGGATCCGTCCCGTGCCCCATGAAACGCGTCGTTCATACGGGCGGCCCGTCGCAGTGTCCGCCGGCGGACCTGCCGGTGAACCCGCCGGTGAACCCGCCGGTGCGGTCACGGAAGTGCGTCCACGCCCTGCACCGCCACGACCGGGCCGGGTTCATGGGCACCGTCGACGCCGCCGGTGACAACGCCCTAGAATCCCGTTCGCACTCGCGCAGAAGAACGTCCTCGCCCGTCATCCGGCCACCCGGGAGAACTCCGCACGGCGATCACGACCCGGTTCGAGCGAACCGCCCACCGGCGCCGCCGACAGCTCCGGCTGAACCGTTCGACCCCCATCCACTTCGAGACGATCGCGAAGCGCCACCGCCCCCGGCGGCACACAACCCAGCTGTCACCGATCCGCGCATCGGTCCCGGCCGTTCGCGCCCGGCACCCGGCGCCCGGGCCTGGTGACATCCAGTCAGGAGGCAGCGATGCAAGCCACGTTTCCCTTCACCACACCACACCACCTCGACAACGAGCCCGAAGCCGAGGCTCTGCTCGCGCGGGCTCCGGTCGTCCTCGCGACGATGGGTACGGCAGACGTCTGGCTCGCCCTTTCCCACAAGGCGGTGCGCCAGGTTCTGAGCGACAGCCGGTTCAGCCGGGAGGCGGCCACACTTCCGGGCGGCCCGCTGAAACTGTCCGTCGCCGCCGACCCGTTACTGGTCTCCAGCCTGGACGGCGAGCGCCACGCCCGCCTGCGCAAGCTGATGTCGCAGGCGTTCAGCCCACGCATGGTCGATCAGCTCGAGCCACGCGTGCAGTCCACTGTGGACTCCTTGCTCGACTCCCTCGATCCGACCGCGGATCTTGTGGCAGGTCTCTGCGCTCCACTGCCGTTGATGGTCATCTGCGAGCTGCTCGGCGTGCCCTACTCCGAGGCGGAGGCCATCCGCAGGTGGACCAGGCGGCTGTTCGTCACGGACATCACTTCGGACGAACTGCGGGCCGCACAGAGCGAGATGCAGGACTGGATCGCCGATCTGGTGCGTCAGAAGCGGGCTCACCCGGACAACGGGTTGATCTCGGCGATGGTCGCCGCCAACGACGAGGGCGACCACCTCACCGAACCCGAGCTGCTGGCCAACCTCGAGGGCCTGCTGATCGCCGGCCACGAGACGACCGTCAACCAGCTGGGCAACTCGTTGCTGACCCTGCTGCGCCACCCGGACCAACTCGCGCTGCTGCGGTCGTCACCGGACCTGATCGGACCGGCGGTCGACGAACTACTGCGCTACAGCAGGCTTTTCACCTCGGCCGAGGTCCGGGTCACGACCGAGCCCGTCGATCTGGAGGGCGTCGAACTGGGGGCGGGCGAACCGGTGTTACCGGTCATCGTCGCGGCCAACCGCGACCCCGGTGTGTACCCGGATCCCGGCCGCTTCGACATCACGCGCGAAGGACCGGCAGCGCACCTCGCCTTCGGGCACGGGCCGCACTTCTGCCTCGGCGCGATACTGGCCCGCCGGGAGATGCGGGTGGCGATCGGGTCCGTGGTGAAACGGTATCCGGGACTGCGCCTCGCCGTTGACGAGTCCGAGCTCACCTACGTGCCGGAACTGGTCTTCCGCGGCCTGCAGGCGTTGCCGGTCACTTGGTGATCCGTGGTCTCTCATACCGCAGGCGCGGGAATTGGACCGGATCGACCGGTCGGGGCACGACACGACCGATGGCGGCCCTTCCACCACCTTCGACCTGCGGTACGACCGGCACGGCGAACTCGTCGGCGTCCATGCGGTCTACGGGGCCGCCGAGCGGTTGACGGCCCAGGCCGGGCGCCGGCCCGGCCGGACAGGACGGCGGTCGCGGCGGCGTAGGCGTCGACGGGATCGGACTTGCCGTGTGCGCGGCGGGCCTTGCGGTCGGGCCGGTCGACATCGACCACGGTGATCCGCTCGGCTCGCAGGAAGCGGACGAGTTGGGCCACGCCATCGTCGACCGGGCCCTGTACCTGACGAAGGACTGGGCCGCCGACGACGAGCGCCGCGACCTGACCGGTGTCCCGGACGAGCTGGCCTTCACCACCAAGCCCCAGCTCGCCGCCGCCATGTTGAAGGGCGCCCGCGACGCCGGGCTCCCGGCCCGGTGGGCCGCCGCCGACGAGGTCTACGGCGGGCGTGAACTCCGAGAGCGGATACGCGAGCTGGGCTACGACTACACGGTCGCCGTCCCCGCGGGCCACCGCGTCACCGCCACCGCCCTGCTGGCCAAGCTGCCCCGGCGGGCCTGGCAACGGCTGCGGACCGGGCACGGCACCAAGGGCGACCGCCACTACGCCTGGGCGATGATCAGCATCAACCCGGACGACACCCCACCCGGCCACGACGGGGGGGCACAGCTGGCTGACCCCCGCGGGTGCGGGGAGGACTGCCCGAGGAGGACGGCATCACTCGCCGGTCTGCGCGACCGGCATCCCCATGTCCCCTATGAGCTGAGCTGCCGGGACCGTCGACAGGTTCGTGGTTCAGGCGAGCTTCCGGAGCGGCAAGGTCAGCCTCGGTCGCCGGGAACGGGGATGAGGCGGCCGAGCATCGCCATCACGGTGATCCGCGCGTCCTGGTCGTTCGTCACCGCGCAATGGGCGTCGACGCCTCGCTCGTCCGGTTCCTGGGCCGGGTCGGTCAGGCCCACCCGGACCAGGTCGACGGCGTACTCGTGGTAGCGGGAGTAGTCCGCTGCGGCGCTCACGGCTTCGACGTGGTCGATGCGGCCGGGGTCCGCGGCGCGCAGCAGTGCCGGGGTGGGCGGCGGGCCCAATTCCCGCCCGATCCACTCCGAGACGGCGTCCCGGTGGCAGCCCGGTTCGAGCTTCGAAGCGGTCGCCGCCGTGAGTGCCAGGTGGATGAGGAGCGTCCCGAACCAGGTCGCGGCCTCGGCCGGTGGTGTGTCCGTCCCTGTCGGTGGCATCACGGCCCGGTACAGCGCGGCCACGTCATCGGCGTGCGCGGCGGTGGCAACCGCCCTCACCGCGCGGCCGAGGGCGGCCTGGTCGATGGTCATGTCGACGGTTCTCCCCACAGTCGGCAGCCGCCAACGTAGCGCTCCGGTGCGGTGAGTGGCCGGCGAAGCACGGATTCTCCACAACACGCGCGGCAGTGGCAGTCGACGGCGATCCCCGAAAGCGGTCTCCGGTGCGGGGCCGGACAGGGCTGCTCGTGGTCGTTCCCCAGGCGGTTGACGGGTTCGACTGCGGGGGCCATCGCATCCCCGGGGCAACCCCAGGCAACACTCGTCCGCCAGCCTTGACCGGGTGACGGCTGGCCTCGCGGGTGCGGGGAGGACGCCCGCCCGGCCGTGACGAAAGGAGGTCTCCGCGCCACCGCCTGGGATACGGCGCGGTGACGGGACACAGTCCCAGCCGTCCGTACCTTCCCGCCGACCTGCTGCCCACAACGCCAGCCGAGAGGTCATCAGCAGCAGCGCCGACACCGTGCGGCTCTGGGCCATGTGCACACGGGAAGTCATCGCGTCGTCCCCGTCGACGCACCGCACGCTGCCGCGATCGCCGCCACTGGCGACCTCGCTTCCGGCTTCCGGCTTCCACGACGACATCGCCCGCCACCGCCGTCAGCCCCCACGACCACGCCTCGTACATCTGGCCGAGCACCGCAGCCCCGCAGCCCGCACAGCTCGCGTGAACGACTGCCGGATCCTCCCGCCACCGCAGGCGAAGAGCGGATCCGGAGCGAGCACCCGACCGCTCTCGCCACCAGCGACGGGGTCCCGCAACGGGCCGGGCGCTCAGCTCCGGCCGGGGCCGGTCTTCGGGGCCTCGCGACCGTCGCCTCCGGCGGCGTTCACCCGCACGACGGCCCGCCGCCCCGTCCACCTAAGCTGTCCCCCACGCGGTGACCGGGGGAGGACAACGGGTGGATCGGTACAACGTCACGAACACCATCGGCGGGGGGAACCAGAAAACCGTCATCCAGGTGGGCTCGATGACGCTCCAGACGACCCCCGCTCCGGCCGATCCCGCCCCGCCCAGCGAGCCGTGGGTCCGCGCCGTACTGGAGTCGGGCGTCTGGGCCCACGCCGCACCGCGCGACGCCGAGCCCCACCGGCAGCACGCCGCCCGGCTGGCCGAGCGGCTCGCCGCCGTCCGGGACCGCGCCGAGCAGAGGACCGCCGGGGACCCGTGGGCCGACCCCGGGTTCGCGACGCGGTTCGCGGACCGAGTGGAATGGCTGCTCGGCGAGCCCGACGGCGCGCTCGACCTCTACCCGGCCGAGGCCGGGCTGCTCGTCCTGCTGCCCTACCTCTACCAGACCCACCAACTCCTGCTCCTGGCCTCCCGGCTGGAGGCCGACCCCACCGACCTGCGCCCCCGGCGCGCGGCGACGGGCCGGCGAGCCGGCTACCAGTCCTTCCTGGCCGGCCACGACCTGCTGGTGAACCGGGCCCGGCTGCGCCCGCAGGCCGCGCCGGCGACCGGGTGGTGGCTGTACCGGCGCTGGCTCGCCGAGGAGGACAAGGGGGCGGACCGCCTCGCCGGACTCGAAGCCGAACTGGCGCCAGATCTCGTGCCAGATCTCGTGCCGGATCTCGCGTCCACGCTCGCGCCCGAACTCACCGCCGGGAGCGGCCCGCTGACCGAGGCGCTGAACGTCCGGCGCCTGGCCCGGATCCTCGCCGGCCTGCGGATCGGCGCCGACATCTGCAACCCCGAGCACCTCGGCCAGCTCGAGGCCGACGAACTCCTGCCCGGGCCCGGACGCCAGCGCATCCGCGAACGCCGGGCCGGCCTGCTGCTCGCCGTCGCGTACGGCGCCGCGATCGAACCCGCCGTCCTCCCGGACACGGTGGTCGAGCACATCGGGGTCCCGAACCCCGTCGACCTCGACGGGCTGCGCCGCACCCTGGCCAGGTCGACGTGGAGCGGATCCCCGGAGCTGCCCGTCCTCAAGGCGGTCTGCGAGCACGAGGCCGTCGTGGAGGCCCTGCGCGAGCACGCGCAGCGGCTGGACGGACTGCTCCTCGCGGTCGGGCGCGCCCTGTCCGACCGGATCGCCCTGCCCGACCGCATCGCCCGGCCCCTGCCGCCGCTGCCCGCTCGGATCTCCGCCGACGGCGTCGTCCCCGCGCCGGGGACCTTCACCAGCAGCGCGCGCTTCCGGCTCGACGACCGCCGTGTGCGCGGCCTGCTGACCGGCACCCAGCTCTACAAGGACCACGGCCTCGCGGTGCGCGAGCTGTACCAGAACGCCCTCGACGCGTGCCGCTACCGCCGCGCCAGGACCCAGTACCTGGAGCGCTCCGGCCGGCCCTTCCACCCGTACGAGGGCAGGATCGACCTCGTCCAGGGCGTCGACGAGGACGGCCGCGAGTACCTGGAGTGCGCCGACGACGGCATCGGCATGAGCGAGGCGGAGCTGCGCGGCGTGTTCTCCAACGCCGGCGCCCGCTTCGCCGAGCAGCCCGACTTCCTGCTGGAACAGGCGCAGTGGGAGCGGGTGGAGCCCCCGGTGCGGCTGCACCCCAACAGCCGGTTCGGGATCGGGGTCCTGTCCTACTTCATGCTCGCGGACGAGATCCGGGTGACGTCCTGCCGCATGGGACTCGACGGCATGCCGGGACCGCTGGTGGAGGCCCACATCCTCGGGCCCAACCACCTGTTCCGGATCGTCGAGAAGGAGGAGCGGGGCACCCGGCCCGGGACCACGGTGCGGCTCTACCTGCGGGACCGGCGCCGCTCCTGGTCCGGCCTGGACGCGCTCGCGGCGGTGCTGCACATCGCCGAGTTCCCGACGACGGCGCGGCACGGCGGGCGCAGGACGGAGTGGGAGCCCGGGGTCCTCCGGGGGCCGGGCAGGGTACAGACGGGCGGCCCGGACCTCAGCAGTCTGGTGGAATGGACGGACGGCCCACCGGGCGCCCAGGTCATCTGGCGCGAGGACGGCGGCCTGCTGCTGGTGGACGGCCTCACGATCGAGCCGGGACAGCGGGTCGGGGTGCTGACCGGCCTCCACGGCGTCGTGGTGAACCTCTCCGGGGACCACGCCCCGCGCCGGCTCAGTTCCGACCGCCTCACCGTCCTGGACGACATCTCGCCCCGGGTCGAGGCACTCCTGGCCGCGGCGGCCGGCGCCCTGGTGACGAGCGGCGCGGGGTTCCTCACCCTGGAGTGGATGGAGAAGGTCGCCGAGAGCAGCCCGCGCATCGCGGACCTGGTGGCCGAAGCCGCGTTCGAAGCGGGCGCGGCGTTCCGTATTCGCGGCCGGGCAGCCGTACCCGCCACGGCCGGCTGCTTCCCGCTGGACCGCAAGCTCCTCGACGGCCTGCTGACGAACCGGCGCGCGGAACGGTCGTCGGACGCCGTGTACCTCTCGATACCGGACCACATCCTGCTGTGGCGCGTCCTCGCCCACCCCGAGAGCGATCTGGCCCGCGAGCTGACGGAGCTCGTACCGGAACTCGCCGAGCCCCGCCGGACGGTCCGAGCCCGCCCGTCGGACCCGGAGCTGTTCACCGGCAAGCGCGGCGTGTTCGGGCTCACCCGGCCCTCGGACGCCTTCGGCGTCGCCCGGCGGCTCGGCTGCGACCCGGCCGCCACGGCGCAGCGGCGACGGCTCTTCGGCGTCAGCGACCTGGTGGTGCCCGCCTCCCTCGACACGCAGGAGTGGGCGGACACCTCGGACATGACCTGGCTCGACCAGCCGTACGATCGCCGCCGTTCGCACGCGACGATCGGCGATCTGCTGGAGGTCGGAGAGGGACTCGGCGTGAGCGTGGCGCAGGCCGCGGCCGCCATGCGGGCCCACGGAATCACCGTCCTACCGGACGCTACAGCGGCGGGCATGCCCGACGAGACGGACCTGCGACTGCTCCACCAGGACTGCGAGGTCGTCGAATACCGCGGCATCTCGGACACCGGCCCCGTGCCGCCCGGCCACGTGGCCCAGGCCGCCCTGAAAACGGGACTGAGCCCGGCGCAGGTGCGGCACCGGCTGGAACGCTACGGCCTCGAGGTGGAGCCCTTCGACTTCCCCGAACGGCCGGACGAGGACTATGTGCGGTGGCTCAGCCGGGACCACACCGGCGCATGGCCATGGGTCAGCGCCACCGGCCCGCTCCCGCCGTGGCAGCTGGTGGCCGCCCAGGACTGGTTGGAACTGCCCGCCCACGAGGTACGGGCCGAGTACGCACGCCTCGGCTTCACCCTCCCGCCGCCCGCGCAGTGCCGGGAATCCCCAGACGACTTCGGCCTGCTGGCCGGTGACTGGGAGGTCGAGTGGTCGCCCTTCCGGACGGACCGCGCGCCGAGCTTCCACCAACTCATCGAGGTGTCCCAGGAACTGGGCCTCAGCCTGCGGAAGCTGACCAGCCGACTCGCGGCCTACCGGGTGCGGGTCGGCATGGTCCTGCCGCAGCGGCCCGGCGAACTCGACCGCGAGCTCTTCCGCCACGACGACCTGCTGCAGATCGACGTGGACAACTACGACCGGCCGGACACCCCCTGGTGGTTCCGGCTCAGCCCCGACGACGAGATCCCGTTCTTCCTCCTGGCCCTGGCCGCCCGGGACCTCGACCGTCGCCCCAGGGAACTAGCCACCCGGCTGCGCTCCTACGGCCTTCGGGTCTCCCACGACGACCTCCCCCCGGACCTGACCCAACGCGAGGCCCTGCGCCTGCTCACCGCCGACGAACATGCGATGCCGCAGCCCATGGACCCGCCCATGCCGCTCGCCCAACTCGTCCGCATCGCCCACCGCGTCGACCTGCCCATCGCCCAGACCGCCCGCCACCTGCGCGACCTCGGCGTCCACGTCGGCGACCTGGCGGCCACGGTGCGCGCGGCCCTGGCGCGGGTGCCGCTCGCGTGACCGTCCGGACGCCTCGCCACGGTAAACGCCCGGCAGGCCCCGCGGGTGCGGGGAGGACCTCAACGCCGGCGGCGACGTCATCAACAACGGCTGACCCCCGCGGGTGCGGGGAGGACGATGGCCCCACGCTCGCGAGGGTGACCCGTGGCCCTGTTTCGCCGGAACGTTGCGTCTGCGATCGCGGGCAGCATAACGCCCCCGCCCGGGAGGGGGCGTTGTCGTGTCAGGCCTCGGGGAACCCGTGGTACTTGGTCACGGTCTTGCGGCCGTGGCGGGCCATGAGGAGGACGGGGGCCACAGGCCGGCGGTGCAGATCACCATGAAGGTGTGGTCTGCGAGGGCGAAGGGGCCCCATCTTGCGGCGGGTGACGGTCTTGGGCACGGGTCCTCCTGTGGCTGGTGGGCACGAACCTACCGGCGCCGAGGGCTTGACCGTGGTGCCGTGGCTGACCAGTGAGCCTTCGCCATCTTCGAACATGCTGGTCGGAGGGGCTGGCGTGACGGTTGTCCGGGGTGCTCGTCCTGGTCGTGGGCGGGAGTCTGCGGTCT
>NZ_JBVISA010000065.1:0-21285 GCF_055575755.1 Kitasatospora sp. NPDC034035
AGACCGCAGACTCCCGCCCACGACCAGGACGAGCACCCCGGACAACCGTCACGCCAGCCCCTCCGACCAGCATGTTCGAAGATGGCGAAGGCTCAGTGGATGGCCCTGGCCCCCGACGCCTACGACAGGGCCATGCTGGACATGCGGCTCAGCCCGGAGACCGTCGCCATGACCCGGCGCCTGACCCGCCTGGCCCCGCTGTACGGGACGAAGATCCCGGTGCAGGCTTTGTGGCTGGACCTCGCCGTCGACCAGGGCGTGCTCCAGCTGCGCCGACCCGACGGCAGCGTCGGTCACCTGCCGGTCGCCGAGCTGGCCGGGATGATCGGTGGCCAGCGCGCGGCTGCGGACGTGCGCAGCGTTGTCCACGAGCTCCATGCCGCTGGCGGTGTCCTGGTCGAGCCCAGCGATCAGGAGGAGGTCGTGCTGAGGGTGGTCGTCGGCAAGCCGGCCAAGCCTGGCGACCCGTGGCTGTTCGGTGGGGACCTTGCCAGCGCGCTGGTGCCGAAGGTCTGCATCCCGGTGGCGCCGGGGAGCCTGCTGCCGGATGAGTTCGCCGCGCTCGCCTATCTGCGCGCTCACCTCGCCGAGGGCACCACCGGCACCGCGCACGAGTACGCCGGGTTCGAGGGCGTCGGTACCGCAGAGCGTGCCCAGGAGCTGTTCGACGCGGTTGCCCATCTCGTCGATGCCCGGGGCTGCCCGGCCTGCCCGACCGCGCACCTGTGCACCCGTGACCCGCAGGCTGAGCTGACGGCTTGACAGCGGCGGGCGGGGGCCCGGGACGACCCGGTCGGGGCGCGTCCTGGTCGACGGCAGCTGGTGGCCGCCCGCCGGGTAGGTAAGAAATTCTGACCTCCTGGCATGTTCGCGACCGAAAGATTGCAGGTCGCAGGCCTGTTCGCGGGCCTCGGGCGGGTCTAGCATTCCGGATCACGGCAGCCCCACCACCCCCTTGCCGGGCTGCTGAGCAGTCGGCCACGCCCCCGCGGTGGCCGGTGCCTTCCATGGCCGGGACCCCGGGGCGCCCCCGTCCCCGCGGTCCCGGCCGCCCGCTCGCGAGGCGATCCCGTCCGTGGTCGACGCGCCTTGACGGGGAACGGGCCTGGGCAGCGAGGCGGTGGCCCGTCAGAGGGGGATGATGCGGGTGAGGCGTACGACGTGGTTGTTCGGGTCGATGACGTATTCGCCCAGGGCCTCGCCGAGAAGGCCGCCGCCCGCACCGCAGCCGCCACCAGCGGCCAGGCCCTCGCCCGCGTCTGCAAAGCGCTCCGCGCCGGCGCCGTCCCGCTGCGCCCGACTCGCCAACCGATGACCCTCACCGGCGCCGCTTGACCAGGACCGCTCCACCACCCGCCCACCACCCGCTACCGTCGATTCTGCGGCCCGCCGTTCCGGTGGCCGTCACCACCGAGGACCAGGTGACCACCCAGCCCGACCACTGGGACTCGGCCAGGTCGACCATCCTTCACGAGCTGCGCTTCGCGGTCAGCAGGTACGGCTTGCCTGGCGACTGCGGCCTGTTCGAGCGGGACCTTGCCGCCGCCATCGCCTCCCCGATCGGAGACCGGGCTGCCGTTGCCGAGGTGATTGCCACCTACTGCCACCGCTTTGGTCCTGCGCACCGACGAGCAGGCCATGGCCTCCCTGGCCGCGCCGATCGGCAGCCAGAGTGGCGCCGGGTCGGCGAGGGGTTCGTCCGGGCGTGCGTCGTCGGCCGGTGATCGGCTGGCCCGAGCGTGGCCCCGCGGGGTCTGTCCTTCACTGGTTCGTGAGGGCCGTCCGGCGGGCCCGGGGCGGGTAGTCTCGGCTGGGTAGGAGAGGAGTGTTGTCTGAGTCAGCCCGTGCACGACGGGCTCGAGCTGATCCCCCGGCCCGAGCAGAGTCCGGCCGCGCTCAAGGCCGCCTTGGCCGTCGTGGCCGCGGACCGCCTCCCGGAGATGATCGACGGGCAGACGAGGGCCATGGCCGGGGCCATCACCACCGGTAGCGTCCAGCCGATCCGCTCGTTCGTCGCGCACTGGGCCGCCATGGTCGAGATCGAGCGGCACCCGGCCACCGCCCAGGCCTACCACCGGGCGACTACCTCGCGAACCGCGCCGCGACCGTCGCCGAGTGCCGCGAGCACGCCACCACCGTCGCCGAGCTCTACCGCGCCGCCTACGCGGCGGTGAACGCGTGACCTGAGCTGGGAGTACCTGTCCAGCGAGCAGCACGTCACCGCCGGAGCCCCGGCCCGAGTTCCTCACCGCCGTCGAAGAGCGGGCCGCCGAGCTTGTCCGGGCCGCCGAGGCGCTCTACCTGGATGGCACTACCAGGGCAGCGGTGAGCCCATGCGCTACCTCGACGTCGCCGGCGGCCTGCTCGCCTACTACGTCGTCTCGCGCCTGGAACTCGTGGTCGTCTGCCAGGTCGCACCGCCGCCGACGCCGTGACCCCCGGGCACCGTCAGGCCGGGCCGAGCCCACGCACTCGCCGCTTTGACCATCCAGCTCACAGGTGGGGTCGTTCCTCCTGTCGAGCACGAGTTGAGGCAGCCTCGGCACAGTCGGTGGTGTACCCCGGATCGTTGTTACCTGGTCCAGGGCATCGCCGTCGACCCGGTGGGCCGGTACCAGGTGATGCCCCACTCCGCGCCCCAGTCCTTGCCGGTCCAGTCGTAGGCGGGTGTCCAGAGTGGTCGGACCGGTTGAGGTCCCCACTCTTGCGGGTCCGGGCGCACCAGCAACTCATCCGCGTGGGCGTAGCCGCCGGTGAGTGCGGTCGCCACGAACTCCGCGAAGCCGCCGTCGAAACGGGCGAGCGCGCCGTCGTTGAAGTCGCAGAAGACGGCCACCGGCCACTGCTCTGGGTCCGGGCCGGTGGTCAGCCAGCAGCAGTGGTTGTGGTTGCTGTTCATGCCCCAGGGCAGTAGCCCGCCCGGGTCTGGAAAGACAGGGATGTGCTCCTGGTCCCAGAACTCATCCTCACCCTCGACCTGCTGCCGGAACTCGGTATCGGTCTCGAAGCGCCACCCCGTCAGGCCGCCCGGAGAGCCGGCTGCGTGGGAGGGCCTCGTCGGTGATCGCACGCCCCACTCGCCGTTCAGGTTCACCGCACCGTACAAGTCGACGAACGCCCGGTAGTCCGATGGCAGCTGGACCCCGAGCTCGGCCGGTGCCAACTCCCAGGGCACCCGCGCCGGGGTGTACACGGCCTCGCCCATGATCGCCCGGAGCCGGTCCCACGCCTCGGTCATCGCCCAGCCCTCTCCGGCCGTCAGCCTGTCAGAGGCTGCACTTTAGGCCACGGCTCTGGCAGGCCATTGACCTGACCGGAAGAACACGGGCGCCGGTGACTGCCCCGGGACTCCGGCCGCGCTGCGCCGGGGCGACCGGAGCCGAGACGCGCACCGTGGGCGATTCCCCGCACCGCCGGCTGAGCGACTTTCCGGGTGCCGGTGGCGCCGTGCGTCGCCAAGGCTGCCGGGATCCGGATGCAGTCCAGTGTCAGGTGTGGGTGTGGGGGACGGGTTCGCCGGTGAGGGTGTCGGTGAGGGCCCGGGTTCCGAGGGGCTGGTGCAGGACGACGGTGAGTTCGGCGATGCCGCCGTCCTCGCATCCGATGTCCGGGCCGGAGGCATCGCGGCGCCTGAGCAGCAGTCTGACCTGGTCGGCGGTCTCCAGTGCCACGAGGTCGGGCTTGTAGTCGCAGCCGCTCCAGGAGACTTCCATGGAGAGCGTGCGGTCGTCCGCCGCCACGGTGGTGTTCCTCGTGGAGGGGTCGGCGAGCTCGATGCGGCGCAGGACCGAGGCGTCACTCCGCTTGAACGGGAGCGGGTATGCAGGATCGTGCTCCCTCATGTCGCACGCCCAGGTCGTGACCGCGATCAGTCCCGCCGCGGCTAACCAGCGCCCCTTGCGCATCACCAGTTCCCCTCCCCCTTTCCCGCCGTGTCTTGGATCAGGGTAGGCCTGCCGGGCAGCGGCGCTCCGGGCAGGGGTAGTGGGTGGCGTCGACGGCGGCGCCGACGAGCTGGAGGATCGGGTGGCCCCACGTGGTGGCGGCGATCAGCACACCGAACACGACGGCGGTGAAGACGGGAGTCCTTTGAATACCCGCCTCGCTCTTCCCCCGTGGGGCTGGGGCGGATCTACGTGCAGGGTCCTAGTCTGACGACCCCCTGGGACTTTGGCCCATCGCCAGGGCCGAGGTGTGCGTCGAGTGCGATGCTCCGGAACTGTTCCTGATCAACAAGATCAACAGCACTCGCACCACCATGACACTGCGCTGCAGCAAGGACCACGAGATCGAGACCGCCATCGGCGGCTAGAAGTCCAGCAGAACTTCGACGAACAGCCACGGATCCTCTGGTCTGGACGGTGCCGCTGGCCGATCCCGCGAGGTGACGCCCCAAACCCGCACCTACAGTAACGGCGGCGATCTGCACCCACGGTGCCGAGTGCGGCACCACGATTGGCATCCCATCGTCGCCCCGCCCGCCGAACCGGCAGGGGCCAACGAACTCGGCCGCGCAGACGGCGGCGAGGAACCGAATTCGAGGTGCTATACGCCTGCGGGGGCCGAGACAGCCCGAAGGGGGTCAGCCCCCAGGGCTGCCGGGGCGCCGAAGCCCAAGGCCATCGAGCATGGCCATGCCGCCAGGCCTGCATGCCTATGCTCCGTCGTCACGTACAGTCACAGATCAGCTGGATGGCGACCGACCGGCCTCGCCCGCCCCGCCCGGGGCCGTGCCGCCCGTGCTGCCGCACCTTCGTACGCGCTCTTGGGGTGCGTAGTGCCAGCGGCACAGCGCTTGGAGGTTGTCGAGGCTGTGGTCGTCGCCCGACCGGATGTGGTCGACGTCCGTCGCTGCCTCCGTGCACCCGTCACCGTCCCGCACGGTCGCCATGCACCGCCATCCGTCACGGCGCAGCACGCGCTGTCGACGGACCGACCATTCGGCAGGTAGCCGACTCCGCCGGCTACTGGTTGACCATGCCACTACTGCCTCCTTCTGCAAATTGCCGCGCTTTAAGACCGGGTCTCGCATTAGCGGAATGTCACCACTACGAGTCAATTTCCAGCTCTAAACCCCCCTGTGAACACGGAATGTGACGGCATAGTCAAGGGGGGCGAAGCGTGGGGAGATTGACACTTGAGAGTCAAGTAGTTCCCAGTCGCCTACCACCCCATGGATGGTGCGTTCCGTACCTCGACCGCACGATGGTGCCGGAAGGTTGATTTTCCATGTCAGACTAATTCAACTGGACCCTGCGACTTGAGGCATTCCACTCCCCGGGTAGATTTATTCGACACTGGAATTTTGAGACTTTTCTTGACCCTGACCCGGTTGGGCTTGATAGCAACTTCTGGCTCGTTCCAGGGCTAGCTCGCGAGCGGCTGTATTCCTTTAAGGGGATAAGGAGGTTCGACGGAGATACTATCTGCGTCACCAGAACTGGCGGCTGATGCTTCAGCAGTTCCAGCCCGGAGATGCCCAGTTCGGCAAGGACGCAACCTTTGAGATCACTCCCGCACTGATGACTGATGACTCGTACCAGGGAGGGCTTTCCTTCCGTTCATACAACTACCCCGATCGGCATCTCCGGCATTCGAACTTTGAGATCTGGCTCCACCCGTTCGAGGATGCGTCGCAGTATCGGCAGGATGCCACGTTCCGTATCTCGGACTGGACAAAGAACGGATAGTGGGAACCTCCGGCGCGGGTGGGTCCGAGGGGTGGTCGGCGGGAGAAGCATCCGCGGCGGCGGATCGTCGACGCGATCTTCTACGTGGTGCGGACCGGGTGTGCCTGGCGGCAGTTGCCGAAGGACTTCGCTCCGCGGCCGACGGTGTACTGGTACTTCACGTGGTGGCACGACGACGGCACCGTTGAGCGCATCCATGACGCCCTGCGCGGCAAGGTCCGTGAAGCCGATGGCCGCGACGCGGAGCCGAGCGCTGGCCTGATCGACTCGCAGTCCGTCCGCACCGCCGATACCGTCCCCGCTGCCACCAGGGGCTTCGAGACGGGCAAGAAGGTGAAGAGCCGCAAGAGGTTCATCGTCACCGACACCCTCGGCCTGCTCTTGGCCGTCCACGTTGTCGCGGCGAGCATCCAGGACCGCGACGGCGCGAAGCGGCCGCTGCTGTGGATCAGGCTCGACCACCCTGGGGTGCAGAAGGTCTGGGCCGACCAGGGCTTTGCCGGCCGCCTGGTCGAGTGGGCCGCTCAGGTCCTCGGCCGTGAGCTGGAGATCGTCCGCAAGGACCCTGACCAGCGCGGCGTCCAGGTCCAGCCCCAGCGGTGGGCGGTGAAGCGCACCTCGTCGTGGCTCACCTCTCGCCGGCGCCTCGCCCGGGACTACGAGACCAGCCCCGCCCATTCGGAGACGATGATCCGCTGGGCGATGATCGGCGTCATGGTCCGCCGCCTCACCCGAGGCCGACCGGCAAGCCGACCAGGCCCACGATCGCTTTCTCGCGCTGAGGCCTGCGGGCTCAACCGCCGTGTGACCGAAGGCTCTCCGCTCACCTCATAAACGCAATCACCAACGGGTCCGACTCTGGCGCGATGTAGTCGTATGTCGGGGCCTCGACGTGGCAGTGATCGCTTGCGTCCGCCTCGGACGCGAAGTCCTCGATGTTGTCGGCGAGGAGGTCGAGAGCTTCCCGCCCTCCCCGGATCCTCAGGATCTGGTCCTCCGTGACGATCGAAGCGGTGTCGTGCTCCGGGTCCTCCCGGAACGCGATCTCGGACAGCGACCTCTCGTAGGGAAAGGGGTGCTGGTTCTCCGAGAGATCACAGCTTCCAGCCTTCCCCCGCAACAGCTGCCCGAGCGCCAGGAGCTCTCGACGCGTCCCAGAGAGCTCGAGCTCTCTGGTTTCCCCGCTGTACAGAACCTGCAACATCACATCCCCTCCGACCGACCGATCCTATCGATCACCAAGGGCGGATCGTCCTGCCAGTCCTTCGACCTCAGCCGGTCCCTATGGCTCCACGGCAGATCTCAAACGCGGTCTGCCCGTGTTCACAGCGGTCGCCGCCATCGCGGCGGTCACCGCGTTCCGGCAGGGCAGGTCGGTGCGCTGCCATGCCGAACAGGCCGCCTGACCGGGGCTGGACAACGACCTTCCCGCCGGGGCGGGCTCGGGGCAGGGGAGTGCCGTGGAGGCCGTCCCGGGAGGTGGTCGAAGGGCCGAACCGGCGCGGCGACTGTCGGCCCGGGGCCGGGTTCACCGCTGCCGGCCTGGGGCTCGCTGTCGGTGGGCGGTGCAGAATTCCGATCATGAAGCGGATGCTCACCCTGCCGATGACCATGCCCTCATCGCTGGCCATCACCCACGGCCTCGACCCGGCGGCCGGCGGGTGGGCCCCGCAGCACGCCGCGGCCACGCCGGACGGCGACACCTATGTGGTCTCCACCGTATGGCGCCCCTGGCGCGGCACGGGCGATCCGGCCGACCCCCTCCACATGCAGCTCAACCTCCGCTTCATCACCCGCTACACCCCGGACGGAACGCCCGTCGCCACCGCCGTGTTCGGAGGCCCCCGGCCGGATGGCACCCCGTCATCGATCATTCCGGACGGCAGCGGTGACACCCTGGCCGTCCTCCCCGACGGGACGGTCGCGCTCGCTCTGCGACCAGGCAGCACCCACCTGTTCTCGGCCGACCTGAGCCAGGTCCTGGCCACGTTCCCGATGCCCTGGGGCCAGGAGGAGGAGAAGGAGAGGATGGGCGATCCCTTCGCCGCGTCGATCGCCGTCACACCCTCCGGTCGGCTGCTCTGCACGACCTCGGAGTACGGCCTCAAGTGGGCCGGCGCGACCACCAACATCGTCGCCGTCTCCGATCCCGGCGCCGCGCTCGCGCCCGGCTCCAAGCCCACCCTGCGGGCCATCGCGAGCCTTCACGCGAACACCGACCGCCAGACCGACGCTGACCAGCACCCCCACGTCGTCTTCGGCGGAGTCCCGGTGTGCCGGGACAACCGCCCCTCGCCCACTCTGACCGACGTCCTGACGGACTTCACCGGCACCTCCGGCACCTTCTACGGCTACGCGGACTGCAAAGTGACCCGGCCCTCCGCCCTCGGCGACGACCTCTTCGTGGTCCCGGTTTTCGGCCGCACTTTCCGGTCGGGAAGCCGTGGCCAGGAGTTCAGCTTTGCGATCCTCGACGACCAGGGCACGCTGCGCGGCCGCCTGGAGGGCCTGCACCGCTACGACGACAGCCCCTTCACCGGCCTCGATTACACGGTCGTCGCCGACCCGCACCGCGGGCGGGCCTTCCACCTCAACCGCTACGGGTTGTTCGCCTGGAGCGCCGACGGCCAGCTGCGCTCCCGGATCTCCACCGCTGCCAAGCCCTTCACGGCCCTGAAGCAATTCGAGCTGCTGGAGTGCACCCCGGCCGGCGAGATCCTCCTCCTCCACCGCAAGCAACGCCTGCTGCTCCGCGTCCCCGTGCCGCAGGACTTCGACACCCTGCCCGCCGCCGTCGAGGCCGCTCTCAAGGCCTTCGGGACCGGGCGCCTCGCGCTGAAGAAGCAGCACGCGCCGGTCAACTGGTGCTGGCTGGACACCGCCGGGCAGGTAGTCCACCTCTGAGGGCGCGAGCCCGCCCGTCCGCGCGTGCTTCCAGGAAGGCAGGCGCGGTGCTGGCTGCCTTCCCTGCTGACGAACCGACATGACCGACGGGCCCCTTCCGTGACCATGACCGTTGCCTGCACCTTGAGCCCCGGCCCGACGCGCAGGCGTTCGCCGACCGGCTGAGCGAGCGGGTGAACCGACGCGTCGACGGCCTCGGAGAGTCCGCCAGCATGATCGACTTCGCGTTCAGCACCGCCCTCCTCGCGCTCCAGGCCCACTGCGTGGCCGACCCGGAAGGGGCCCGGCCGGGGACGTGGAAGGCCACGGTCACGGCCATGAAGCTCGGCTCGGCGCTGTTCGCCGTGACCGGCGCGCGCGAGGGTCGTCTACGCTGGGCGCCGGATGCATCACGCGACTGGCGTGCCGGAGGGGGCTGAGGGAATGCCAGGGACAACAGGGCCCAAGGGGTTCGGGGTTAACCCGCAGGATCTGCGCGACGCGGACACTGCCGCGCGGGCGGTGGCGGCGGGCATGCGGCAGGACCTGACGCAGGACTTCGGGCAGATGCCGGACCTAGGCATGCCGAACTGGCTCTTCGCGAGCCCGGCCAAGGCGGCCGTCCAGGACCTGAGCAGCCACGTCGAGCGCGTCACCACCAACATGCTGGAACACGCCGCTGGCATTCTGAGCACCATCGCGAGCTCCTACGAGACCACGGACGCGAACGCGGCCGCCTCGCTCGGCACGCCGGCTCCGGGGGGCCAGGGCTGATGGCCTACTACTGGGGGATGCTCAAAACGGCCGATCTCGGCGGCCTGAGGGCGATGACGAACGCCGTGTCCACCTTCGAGGGCCACTTCAAGACGCGGATCACGCAGTGGCAGACGGTTCAGCGGAACCTGGCCTCGTCCAGCTGGCACGGGCACGCCTCAGACGCGACCGACGGCGCCCTTCAGGAGCGTGCCAACCAGCTGTTCCTGGTTGACCGGGTGATCGAGGACCTGCGCGTGGTCCTGACGGACGCCCTCGACACCCTCCTGCTCTTGCAGGCCCGGCAGAAGACGCTCGTCGACGGCGCGGCCGCCGACGGTCTGCGGATCGTCGACGGTGACGAGAACGTCGCACCCGCGGTGGAGATCCTGCCGCCCGGCAAGGGTGATGAGGCCGCGCGGCACGACCCCGAATGGGTCAAAGCCATGGAAGCCGCCCGCGACAAGCTCGCGAAGGAGGTCGGCGACCTGTCCGGCGAGGTGAAAACCATGGACGACACCGTCACCGCAGCGCTCGGCAGGCTCGACACCACCTACCAGAGCACCGGGGACTTCACCCCGGAACGGGTCGCCGACGTCCAGAAGGACATCGACTTCCTCGACAAGGAGACGAACTTCAAATTCGGGGCGCCCCCCGGGAGTTCCTCTGGGAACCGACAGTGGTGGGACTCGCTGCCCGAATCAACGCGCCAGCAACTCCTGCACGACCACCCCGGCCAGATCGGGGCCCTGGACGGCCTGCCCTCCCAGACACGGGACCAGGCCAACCGGGCATGGCTGCCCCAGCTCCGTGAGCAGATCGCACAGGATGCCGCCTCCGCGACCCAGTCGGAGGTGCAGAAGGCGGCGCAGGCAAACCTGGCCGGCCTCGACGCACTCCAGAAGCAGATCGACACCCCCACCGTTCCGCCACAGCTCCTGCTCGACGTCGAGAATGCACGGACACAGAACACCGCGCCACGTGCCGTCATCGCCTACGGCAACCCGGACACCGCCACCAACATCGCCGCCTACGTCCCGCCGAACCCCTCACCGGCAACCCTCGCCACCGACGCCGCCACCGCACGCCGCCTGGCTGCCGACGCGGGCAAGGCCGACCCCTCCAAGCAGTCAGCGGCCATCGTCTTCACGAACATCGGTGACCCCGCAGACCCGTCGGCGGCCCGCTACGCCCTCGGAGGTCCACTGCGCGATGGCCAGACCGCGGGCACGTACAAGGGCCTGCTGGACGCGCACCAGGGCGGAAACCCCATCCTGACCGAGATCGCTGCCCGCCCGGAACAGGAAGGCCACGACGGCGGGTTCCTCATCGCCCGAACCCCCCTCAGCAACACCGCAGCCCATGGGTGGAGCTTCCAGCCGGGCGACATCGTGGCCAGCACCGCAGGCGCCCCCGACAGCCTGGCCTCCCACCACACCCTCGTCGACGCGATCGTCGGTCGCAGGTAACAGGACGAATGCAGGTTGAAGGGCAGGCGGGCGCGGCCGCCGGCCGGCGCCTGGCCGACGGCCCGCCACGCTGCATCCTGGGGTCTTCGCGTCCACGCCGATCAGCCCGCGGCGCGCGAGCTGCCCGGCCGGACGGCCAGGGGGTGTAGGGCTTCGGCCTAGCCGAGTGGCACGCGGGCGGCGGTCTCCCACTCGTACATCTGCCGGTCTCGGCCGAGGACGATAAGTTCGGCGGAGGTGATGCGGGCGGTGGCAAGGTAGGTGGTGACATCGGCGAGGGCATCGGCGGCGAGCCCGGCGGGGCCGTCGGCGCTGGAGTAGGCGACGGAGACGTGGGGCCGGAAGCCGTCCGGCGGCTCGGGGACCCCGGGCCACACGTCCGCGATGGCGGCGCGGATGGCGGCTCGGACGGCATGGACGGCATGGACGGGCTCGGCCGGGGTGACGGTGAGGAGCAGGGCCTCGGCGCTGACGATCGCGGGCCCCAACACCAGCTCGAAGGCCGGGACTTGCGAGAGGTGATGGGTGGCGGCGTCGGCGATCGCGCGCGCGTCGGCCTCGCTCACCTCGGTGGTGGAGCCGAGTCCCTGCATGGTGAGGTGAAGCCAGCGGTCCGGGACGAGGTCGAGGCTGGGGACGCCGGCCAGGGCGTGGCGGTAGTCGGCGGCGAGGCGGTGGACGTCGTCGGCGCCGTCGAAGGTCAGGTGCCAGGTGTACCAGCGGGTGCCCTGGTGCCACCCGGGGCGCCACCACCAGTGGTCGGCCATGTGCGCGGGAGTCTCATGCATCATGGTCACCGATCCAAGCACCGGTCGGGGCGGCGAGGGAGAGGGCGATTCTGGCCTCGCGGACGGCGGTCTGGCAGTGCTGCAGCTGGGTGACGGTGCCGGGCGCCTGGCGTCGGATACCCGCAGCGTGAGCACCACCTCGCTACTCCGGCGCGGTGGCGTTCGGCGAGCGGGGCGAGGCCAGGGACCGCTTCGGCGGCGGTCAGGTAGACCTCGGCGAGGGAGTCGATGGCGATCCGGTGGGCGGCGAGGTTGTGAACGCTGTTTGACGCTGACCACTGACCACCTTTAGGCGAGGCTGCCTGAGATCCAGCGCCGTGTATCACGTCTCAGCCCCGACCGCAGAGACGGTCGGGGGCTGGCGCAGCAGGTCGCGCGGGCAAGCTCAGAGGTTGGCGTGCTGCAGAAGCCTCCGGACGATGCTGCTGATGATCAGCATCCGGAAGCGTGCCTCGTCCGCACTGGACCGCCCGGGGTGCGCTCCCTCCGGGTGTGAGATGTCCCAAGCCCCCTGCAGGCCAGGGCCTGGAGGCGTGGCTGCGCGACCTGAGGGCCGCCGCCGAGCGCTGCCGCTCGGCGGCGGCCCTGACCCGTGCACCCGCACCGCCGGTCCCGCCGCGCGCGAGTGCGCAGGCCAGGAGCGGGGCCGGTGGCGCGCGGCGGGACCGGCGACCACGAGAACGGTGCGGTCAGTCGCTCACCGCACGAAGACGTACCGAGCCCGCGGTACAGAGAGGGCGAAACTCCATCATGGATCTCGGCGCGCGCTGGAAGCTGCACGGGGACGGGCGCACACCCGCGCCGGGGGCGGTCGCCCGCCCCCGACGAACGGCTCTCCTGGCCCGCACGGCAGGGCTGGGTGCCCAGCACGTGGTGGCCATGTTCGGCGCGATCTTCGTCGCTCCCGCATGACGAGAGCGATGCATGCGGGAGCGCGAAGTCACCTGGAAGTCAGATGAGTTGAGACCTCACTGGCCGCCAGTGACGATCAAGTCCCCCTCGGCAGAGACCCGTTGCAGGTCAGGCGCCGGCGGCGATCTGTCCGTAGTCGGTCCAGCTGCCGTGGCCGTCGCCGCCGTCATTGCGGAAGGCGTTGACGACACCACCGGCGCCCGTGACCAGGTAGTCGGCCCGACCATCACCGGTGATGTCGGCGAGGACCACGGCATTCTGGTCACTGGTCAGACCGATGGCGATCTGCCCGTAGTTGATCCAACCGCCGTGGCCGTCCCCGCCGTTGTTGAGGTAGGTGACGACGGAACCGTTGGGGTTGATGGCGCTGTAATCAGCGCGGCCGTCGCCGTCGATGTCGGCGAGGCGGACACGGCTGATGTCGCCGGTCAGGCCCGTGGCGATCTGACCGTAGTCGCTCCAGCCGCCACCGGTGTCACCACCACGGTTGAGGAAGGTGTGGACAGCGCCGTTGTAGTCGATCATGTTGTAGTCGGCGCGGCCGTCACCGTCGATGTCGGCGAAGCGCACGCGGCTCGCGTCGGTGGTCACACCCGTGGCGACCTGACCGATGTCCTGCCAACCGCCGTGCCCGTCACCGCCCTTGTTGAGGAACACCCGCACCGAACCATCCGGATTGACGAGGATGTAATCGGCGCGGCCATCACCGTCGAAGTCCGCGAAATGCACCCGGCTCGCGTCGGTGGTCAGACCCGTGGCGACCTGGCCGAAGTCCTGCCAACCGCCGTGCCCGTCAGTGCCCTGGTTCAGGTACACGTGCACCGGACCGTCCGGGTTGACGATCACGTAGTCCGCACGGCCGTCACCATCGAAGTCAGCCCACCGCACCCGACCCGTCCCCGCCTCCGTACCCGCCCGCGGTGCGGGCGGGCGCTGTGCGAGTCCGTCGCCGACGGCCTGGTCCAGCCCGTTGGAGAAGACGTCGCCCATCCGCACGTACCCGGTGTCGCTCGGGTGTAGGCGGTCGGCCATCTCGCCGCCCGACAGTGCCGGCGGCTCCAGGTATCGGAACTTCTTGCCGGCCAGCTTTCCGAACTGCAGCGCCTTGATGTCGGTGTTGAAGGTCCGCACGCCGTCCTGGAGACCCGATGTGGTGGGGATCAGCCCCTGCGCGAGGACCGTGACGCCCGGCCGGTCGGCGAGGATGCGCTCCGCGAGGTCCGTGAAGGCGTTCGCGGCGCGGGTGGCGGCCTGCTGCTTGTCGGGATCGGGGTCGCGGTCGAGGTCGTTGATGCCGATGTGGAGCAGGACGACGTCGGGCGTGGCCGCGGACAGCCAGCCGTCGATGCCGGCGCGGATGTCGCTGATCCGGTATCCGCTGTGGCCCTCGTTGTCCGGATCGGGGACGTTGCCCCAGTGGCCCGAGCCGACGAAGTCGACCTTGTAGCGGGACTGGGCTGCGATGTCGTTCCACAGTTGGAGGCGGTAGCCCGCAGCGGTGGAACTACCCACGCCGGCCGTGATGGAGTCGCCCAGCGGCATCACCCGGAGCACCGGGGACGGCGGCGCCGCGGCCTGCGAGGCCGGGGCGGTGGCGAGGTGGCCGGCAAGGACGGCGGCGGTGGCGAGGCCGCCGAGTATGACACGTTTCAAAGGAAGGTACCCCCGTAGTTGTGGTGAACGGTGAATAGCTGCCGGCTCAGGCGCCGGCGGCGATCTGTCCGTAGTCGGTCCAGCTGCCGTGGCCGTCGCCGCCGTCATTGCGGAAGGCGTTGACGACACCACCGGCGCCCGTGACCAGGTAGTCGGCCCGACCATCACCGGTGATGTCGGCGAGGACCACGGCATTCTGGTCACTGGTCAGACCGATGGCGATCTGCCCGTAGTTGATCCAACCGCCGTGGCCGTCCCCGCCGTTGTTGAGGTAGGTGACGACGGAACCGTTGGGGTTGATGGCGCTGTAATCAGCGCGGCCGTCGCCGTCGATGTCGGCGAGGCGGACACGGCTGATGTCGCCGGTCAGGCCCGTGGCGATCTGACCGTAGTCGCTCCAGCCGCCACCGGTGTCACCACCACGGTTGAGGAAGGTGTGGACAGCGCCGTTGTAGTCGATCATGTTGTAGTCGGCGCGGCCGTCACCGTCGATGTCGGCGAAGCGCACGCGGCTCGCGTCGGTGGTCACACCCGTGGCGACCTGACCGATGTCCTGCCAACCGCCGTGCCCGTCACCGCCCTTGTTGAGGAACACCCGCACCGAACCATCCGGATTGACGAGGATGTAATCGGCGCGGCCATCACCGTCGAAGTCCGCGAAATGCACCCGGCTCGCGTCGGTGGTCAGACCCGTGGCGACCTGGCCGAAGTCCTGCCAACCGCCGTGCCCGTCAGTGCCCTGGTTCAGGTACACGTGCACCGGACCGTCCGGGTTGACGATCACGTAGTCCGCACGGCCGTCACCATCGAAGTCAGCCCACCGCACCCGACCCGTCCCCGCCTCCGTGCCAGCCCGGGACGATCGGGTACCGCCCACGAGTTCTGCGTGCGCAATGCCGCTCTCGGGCGGCATGAACATGCCACCGGGGACGCCGGCACTGCTCGCCTGATACCTGACTCCTGCGATCTCCGGAAGGTAGACGCGCGGGGTCTCGCAGTAGCTGGCCAGGGCGCAGCTGCCGCCCTTGCCGTCAAATCCGTTCTTTCCGCTGTCGCCTGACAGTGAGATACTCGGGACGAGCGCGGTCCTCGCCAGGACGCACCTGATGGCGCCGTACGCGTAGATCTGCCCACCGCTACGACCTATCACCACACTGTTGTGGCAGTCGCTGTTGTTGATCATGTCCTTGAACGGCATGCCGTAGGCGCTGGTATCCGCAGCCGCCACGGCGCTGGAGGCGAAGATTGCCGCCACCGCTCCGGCCGCCACGAAAGCGGCCTTCCAGCTTTTCCTCATTGCGTCTCCCCGTAGTGAATGAGAAATGTGTCCGGAGCGTTCGACCGCTGGTCGTTCCATAGAAATCGGCCGAACGCATGCCATTCCGCCGGCAAAGAATCCAGCGAACCGGCGCCGCGACACGTCACGTCCGTCCGCCCGCCCGCTGATCGGCAGGTAGAGCGAGAGAAGGAGCAACTACTCCGCCGGGATGCCCCAGCGTGCACGGATTGGCAGAATCGGCTTCCCCCGTGTCGCGACGCCGAGAGCATCCCACCCAACATGTAGATACGGTAAGCGGTTTGAGTGAGATTTGAGGTTCTCTCGCAGAGAAGTCGCGATGCGATACGCAGCCCAAAGTGTTGCGTCCGGACCCCGAAGGTTGCACGTTCGTTACTCCATCGCTGCCTAGGGCCGGCTCGCGCCACTCGGCTGCGAAAGCCGAACGTAGGAGGTCGAGCGTGGCCTCATCGGGACGGTGATCACGTGTGGTTGTCACGGAAGCATGCGCGGCCGGGGAGACCGAGAACCGGGTGACGCATCCGGAGCCCTACCGGACCTTCGTCGCGGCGATCAACAACGGCAGCAGCCTTGGTCCCCCGGAGGATGGCGGTCTTCAGCCGCTGGGGTGGCTGCCGGACGTTTGGCCGGGCACGGGTCCGCGGCGCCCAGGAGAGCCGTTCCCGCTAGCCTCCGCCTTTCAGTTGGGTCCTGCTGAGCTGGGTTGATGGCGTCGGTGAGGGGTCGTGGGCGTTTGCGGCTGTGCGGGCATGCCGAGGGCCCGACGCGGCGGCCGCGTGTCTCCAAGGTCCTCGGATCGTGGGTGGGCAGCGCCGGGGTGCCGGTTCAGGTGACGGGCCGAGGACGGGCCTGCAGTCGGGCGAAGGCTGTCGCGAGGTCGTGGCGCCAGGGCCGGATGGCGGCGATCCGCAGGTGCAGGCGGCGGGCGCCGCGGGTGATGCGGGCGCCGGCGTGGAGAAGCCGGTAGCGGAGCTTCTTCGGTTCGGCGGTGGACAACTCGCCGTCCAGCGGGATGGTTTGGGTCCAGGCGAGCAGGTCGATGGCGGCCAGGGACAGCTCCAGCCAAGCGGCGTTGATCTGGGAAGCGATCGGGGCGGGCATCCGGCGTACACGACCCGCTGGGTACGGGCAGGTCCTCGACGCGGCGAATCGCCCCGACCGGTATCGGGCCGGGACCTCCTGCCCCGACGATCAGCACGGCCGCGGAGGGGGCCGTCTGGCCCTCACCCCCGAACGGCTCGGCAACCCGGTAAGCCGACGATCGCCGGGCTCGAGCCGAGGCCGAGGACGGCCACCCCACCACGGCGGCGGAAGTACTGGCCCCCGTCCGCCCCTGGCCAACCCCGTCTCGCCGAAGGCCCGGCCGCCGACCGCATTCCCGGCGAACCCCCGACCACACGGCCAGTCAGTTACCCGTGCTGTACTACGTGACCGTCCTTCGTGCACACCGTGCATCACCTCCGGAGTCCCCACTCGATGAGCGTCACCTGCCCGACATGCCGCGCGGCGGACGAAACCGTCGCCGTACACAAAGCCCTGCTGGACTCCGACCGGCCCCTCAGCCCGCCGACGCGGGAGTTGCTGTCGATGCCGCCCGAACCCGGTGGCTCGACCGGGGCCGCGATCACCCTCTTCGTGTTGGCGGGCCTCTTCGGCCTGCTGGGACTGCGCACGCTGTTCTCCGACGACGGCGGCGGCTCCGACGCCGCCTACCGGATCGGCTACCAGTACGGCCCGTTCCTCACCACCGCGATCCTGCTGGGGATCGGGCTCGCCCTCCAAGCCGACCACCGAAGCCGTCGCGGTGACACGGCTGGCCAGTGGCCGCACACCTACGAACAGTGGCTGCAACTGCAGGGGGTTTGGCGGGAGACCTGGCTGTGCCGACGCTGCAGCGTCGCCTTCCTCCCCACCGCCTCGCCCGCGGTACCCGTAGGACAGTTCCCGCAGTGGGTGGCGACCATCGCTCGCAGGGACGATCGCCCCGGAACCCCGACCACCCCGAACTGACCACCGATCGCTCCGACCCGGCACGGACGGCATACACACGGGGCCCGTGCCGCGAAGTAAGTGTCGGCGACGGTTGTAATGAGGACCACGGTCAGCGGAGCCCGCCGACTCCCGCACGCTCCCTGAACCTTGTCGCAGACAGCCCCGGTGACGAGACATCGCCCGTGGTTCGGCCGAGGCCAACCCGGCACGGTGTCTCATGGCGAGCATGACCTCGAGCTGCGGTGTCGCTGCTGGTGTTGCGGGTCAGGCAGGCGAGCATGGAGATGACGGCGCACCAGGCAAGGTGGATCTCGGCGGGGAGCCGGGAACCGCTCGAACCAGTGGCAGTTCCGGCGGGCGCGCATGCGGGCTCTACGAGAGGGCCCGTTGTCGCCACTGACGCGTGGCACGATGGCTCAAGCTCTTTGACAAGACAGATCACGCACCGACGGGCGTGCCCACTCAGCGGAACAGCAAGAAGTAAAGGGCCAGCAAAGCCGCCCCATCGCCCCAGGTCAGGAAGTGTCCTCCCCGCACCTGCGGGGGTCAGCCCCCGGACGGCGCGCTGCGCCGCCACGCCCGGGCGTCCTCCCCTCACCCGCGGGGGTCAGTCGCGTCAGGAGGTGCTTCCCCCTCCTCCTCCGGACCAGGCAGATCTTGACCCACAGCGACGCGAGACCGGCGACCGCAACCGCCGAGCCCGGCGTCTCCACGGGCTCACGCAGGAGGGGTGGCCGAACGCTCTGGTCTCTCGCGCAAGACTGTTGGCGCCCTAGATATAAAACTGCCGGACGTTGGTGACACATGGATCTCCGGCTACGACGGACTCCTGCCATGCCCCCTTCACCGCAACAGCAGCAGGACCGCCAGGCCCAGCGACGCCTGGCGGTCCTGCGACACCGCAGAGGAGGTCACCGGGAACGTCTCGCTGACCTGCCGGGAGTCGTGCCCTATGCGCTCGGCGGGTTCAGCGGCGGCGGGTTGGACGGCCTCAGCGCCGGGGCTGAGGTCCGCCGATTCCCGGGGTTTCCGCTCGGCTGCCGCTGACCGTCGTCGCTCATGCTCTCCTCCGTCTCCTCTGCCGCCGACTCCTCGTCCAGCAGCAGTCCTGTCGGCGCGAGCCGGGGCTGGCCGGGGTGGCGAGTCTCCCGCCCCCGCGCGGCCCACGAGTCCCGCGGCGTTCGGTCTCGCGCAGGCCGGTCCTTCTTCTCCACCGCGTCCTCCTCGTCGTGCTGTGAGCTCACCATCGTGGCGCCGGCCGAGCACCTGCGTTGGCCGTTCAGTCGGGCTCGTCACCCTCACGGGGCGTTGGGTCAGGACATCCAACGTGGTCGGTGATCCAGTCCGTGAGAGACGTGCGGATTTCGTCGAAACGCCCCCGCCCGTATTCGCCGCAGGCGCGGCAGTACCCACCAGCCTGACCTGGTTCCGAGTCCAGCGCGGGGATCCCACCGGCCATGCTCACCTGGCGGTCCCGGCGCCGGGGCAGCGGCACCCGACGTGGTCGGTGATCCAGTCGTAGATGCCGGTGAGCTGTCCGTCGTACGTGCCGAGGCCGTAGTCCCGGCAGTCCCGGCAGACACCACACACCCGCTCGTCGGGCGCCGGCTCGTCCTGCTCACTCACTGTTCCTCCGTCGAGTCGGTGGGGCACGCGGCGGCGCACGCCACGACGGCCCAACCGAGCGGAGCGGAGCGCTCGCCGGTGGGCGTGTAGACGTGGCCGGCCGGCACCAACTCGCCGCCTCGGCGGCGGCAGCGGATGCAGGCCTCGGCCTGCAGCTGGGCGCGCGTCGGCGGTGGCTGATGCGTTGTCACGGGCACAGCATCGGCAGGGTTTGGGACCGCCACCAGGGCCACGGTGAGTACCCACCGTGAAGCCACCGTGGCCGATACGCTCGTGACCCCACCGACTCCTCGGAGGCCACCGTGTCCGCGCCGGAATCGCTGCCCGCCCACCTGCTCGCCGACGCCACCTTCGCTGCCGCCTGCGCGGACAGACAGATCGGGCCGGTCTTCCAGGCCGTCCGCCGTGCTGGCATCGGCGCCGCCCAGATCGCTCGCCGAACCAGCCTCTCCACCAGTCGCGTCACCGAGATCATGAACGGCGGGCGGGACGTTTCGAGCATGGAGGTGATCGAGCGGATCGCTGACGGCCTTCGCATCCCTGGCAGGATGCTCGGCCTCGCCGACCGGCAGTGGGAGACCCCGGCCCTCCCCACCAGCTACGAGCCCGCCGCCGTCCCCGAGGCCTGGGAGGTGCTCGACATGCTGACCCACTCGACGGCCGGCAACGCGACCCTGAGCCGCCTGGAACAGGTGGTTACCGAGATCGCCTTCCGGTACCCGTCCACCCCGCCGGCCGAGTCGCTGCGGGCCCTGTACCGGCAGCTGGCTGGTGTGCACGCGATGCTCGGGCGCCCCCAAGCCGTCGACGCGCGCCGCCGCGGGGTACGGATACTGGCCGTCCTCTCTGGGCTCCTCGGGCTCGCCAGCCACGACCTCGGCCAGCGGGCCGCGGCCGACGGCTACTTCGCCGTCGGAACGACCGCAGCCACCGAAGGCGAGGCCGAAGACCTGGCTGCGTGGGTACTGACCATGCACTCCATCGCCGAGTACACCGCCGGGCGAAGCGGTGCTGCCGCCGAGTTGCTGCGGCAGGCGGTCGGGCGGGCGCAGGCTGCGGCGCCTCGGCGGCGTGCGTGGGTGGCGGCGAACTTCGCTCGAGCGCTTGCGGCCCGCGGCGACCGGGAAGGGGCGCGGGTGGCCATCGAGCAGGCGATGCAACTGCTCAGCGCCGCGGGCGAGCCGGTCGGCGGCCTCGACTTCTTCACCGGCCCCAGGCTCGACGGCATCGCCGGCGAGACGTATTCCCACCTCGGCGAGCGCGACGCCGCCGCTGTCCTGCTGGAGACGGCCATGAGTCGCCGAGACCCCGCAGACATCAAGGGCCGCGGGCTGATCGCGCTGGACTTGGCAGAGGTGCGCCTTAGCCAAGGAGACCTCGACGAGGCGTGCGCCACCGCGCGCGCCGCCCTCGACCTGGCGAGCACCACTATGGTCAAGCCGCTCGTCCTGCGGGCCAAGGCCCTTGAGAAGGCCCTCGCCCCGTGGGCTCGGGAGAGGCCCGTGCTGGAGCTGACCGCGTGCGTGAAAGAGTCGGAAGCGCAACTGGTTCGCGCCTAGGGAGGCTAACCATGGAGTGGGAGACGTTCGGACGCCGCAAGGTCTACGGCAGCCCGTGGGTCGAGGTCTGGCTGGACGACGTTGAGGTGCCCGGGCTCGGCCGGATCGACCACCACGTCGTCCGCTACCCCCGGGCATCGACCACCTCCGTCGTCACCAACGACCGCAGCGAGTTCCTCCTTCTCTACCGGCACCGGTTCATCACCGGTCGGTGGGGCTGGGAAGTACCCGCCGGCTGGGCCGAGCCCGGCGAGGACCCGGCCGCCGCGATCGCCCGCGAGGTCGAGGAGGAAACCGGTTGGCGCCCCGGCCGCGTCGATCTGCTGACCGAGTACGACGCAATGGCCGGCATCAGCGACGCGCACTTCCGCTGCTACCACGTCACCGGATGCACTCGCGTGAGCGAGCCGGAGGACGTCTCCGAGGCGGCCCGGGTGGAGTGGGTGCCGGAGGCCGAGGTAGTCAAACTCTTGGTGAGCGGCGAGGTCCCGGACGGCCCGTCTCACACCGCACTGTCGTACTACCTTGGCCCGCACCGGCTGTCCCGGCGTGGCTGATCGGTCTGGTCACTGAGCCTTCGCCATCTTCGAACGTGCTGGTCGGAGGGGCTGGCGTGACGGTTCTCCGGGGTGCTCGTGCTGGTCGTGGGCGGGAGTCTGCGGT
>NZ_JBVISA010000066.1:0-19778 GCF_055575755.1 Kitasatospora sp. NPDC034035
CCGAACCCAACACCTCCGCCAACGACCAGTCCACATAAGGCGCCAGAGCCCGCCCGCACTCCGCCATCCGCCCCGCGAACACCTCCGACTCACCCAACAGCCCCGCGGCCATCCCCACCCACTGCGAACCCTGACCCGGGAACACCAACACCACACGACCGGAAACCAACCCGCCGCCGGCCACCGCAGCACCCTGTGACAGCGCGGCCAGGTGCTCGGCGAGGTTCTCCTCCGTGCCCACCAGCACCGCGCGGTGTCCCAGCGCGCTGCGGCCCGTGGCCAGGGAGAAGGCCACGTCCACGGCGCGGACGCCCGACCCGTCTCCGATCCGGGCCGACAGCGCCGCAGCCTGGGCGCACAGCGCCTCCGGAGTGCGCGCCGAGAGGAGCAAGGGGACGGCGGCGGGTACGGTCCCCGGTGTCCCGGACCCGTCAACGAGCCCGTCTGCGGGGGCTGTCGGGTCGGTCGGGGCCTGTTCGAGGATGACGTGGGCGTTGGTGCCGCTGACGCCGAAGGAGGACACCCCCGCCCGGCGCGGACGGCCCGTGTCGTCCCACGCACGGGCCTCCGTCAGCAGTCGGCCGGCCCCCGCGGACCAGTCCACCTCGGGCGTCGGACCGTCCACGTGCAGCGTCTTGGGCATCACGCCGTGCCGCAAGGCGAGCACCGACTTGATGACCCCCGCCACACCGGCGGCAGCCGAGGCGTGTCCGATGTTGGACTTCAGCGAGCCGATCCACACCGGCCGGTCCGCGGGCCGGTCCTGCCCGTACGTCGCCAGCAGCGCCTGCGCCTCGATCGGGTCACCCAACCGCGTCCCCGTACCGTGCGCCTCCACCACGTCCACCTCGGACGCCGTCAGCCCCGCATCCGCCAACGCCGCACGGATCACCCGCTGCTGCGACGGACCGTTCGGCGCCGTCAGACCATTGCTCGCACCATCCTGATTCACCGCCGAACCACGGATCACCGCCAGCACCGGATGCCCGTTGCGCCGCGCATCCGACAACCGCTCCACCAGCAGCATGCCCGTGCCTTCGCCGAAGGCGGTACCGTCGGCCGCCGCGGCGAAGGACTTGCAGCGGCCGTCCGGAGCGAGTCCGCCCTGTCGGCTGAACTCGACGAACAGTTCGGGGCTGCACATCACGTTGACGCCGCCGGCCAGGGCCAGCGAGCATTCGCCGGATCGCAGCGCCCGTACCGCGAGGTGCAGGGCCACCAGCGAGGACGAGCACGCGGTGTCCACGGTGACCGCGGGGCCTTCCAGGCCGAAGAAGTAGGCCAGGCGTCCGGAGACGACGCTTCCCGAGTTGCCGGTGCCGAGGAATCCCTCGACGTCCTCGGGGATGTAGGGCAGCAACCGGGCCGCGTAGTCCTGCTGCATCAGGCCGACGTACGTACCGACCGGGGCGCCGCGCAGGGTGGACGGGTCGATGGCCGCGCGCTCGAAGAGTTCCCAGGTGGTTTCCAGGAGCAGCCGCTGCTGCGGGTCCATCGCCGCCGCCTCGCGCGGCGAGATGCCGAAGAACTCCGCGTCGAACCCGGCCGCGTCGTGGAGGAAGCCGCCGTCTCGGGTGACGGAGGTGCCGATGCGGTCGGGATCGGGGTCGTAGAGCGTGTCCAGGCTCCAGCCCCGGTCGGTGGGGAACCCGGAGATGCCGTCGCGGCCCTCGGCCAGCATCCGCCACAGGTCCTCGGGTGAGCGGACATCGCCGGGGAGGCGGCAGGCCGCGGAGACGATCGCGATCCGGTCGTCGTCCGCGTCCCGGTTCCGGTCGGCCGACCCTGCGGGTACGGCGGGCATGACGGCCCTGGCCGCTTCCGTGTCCGTGAGTCCGGCGCCCAAAAAGTCCGCGAGCGCGGCCGGGGTCGGGTGGTCGAACACCAGGCTGGCGGGAAGCCGCAGGCCGGTGGCGGCGTTCAGGCGGTTGCGCAGTTCCACCGAGGCCAGTGAGTCGAAGCCCAGTTCGCGGAAGGCCCGTCCGGGGTCGAGGGTGTCCGGGGAGGCATGGCCGAGGACCGCAGCCGCGTGGGTGCGGACGAGTTCGACGAGCAGCCGGGTCTGTCCGGTGCCGTCGAGGGCCGCGAGGCGCCGGCGCAGGGCGTTGTCGTCGGCCGTCGCCTGCGCGGCCGTGGCCGCCCGGCGCGGCGGTGTGCGCACCAGGCCGCGCAGCAGCGGCGGCAGAGTGCCCTCCGCCGCCGCGGACCGCAGGGCCGCGGTGTCGAGGCGCATCGGGACCAGGGCGGCCCGGTCCACGGTGAGGGCGGTGTCGAAGAGCGCGAGTCCCCGCTCGGTGGAGAGCGGCGGCATCCCGGACCGGGCGAGGCGTCGTACGTCGTCCTCGTCCAGGTGTCCGGTGAGGGCGCTGGCCTGCTCCCACAGGGTCCAGGCCAGGGCCTGGCCGGCCAGGCCCGCCGCCCGACGCTGGACGGCCAGGGCGTCGAGGAAGGCGTTGGCGGCGGCGTAGTTGGCCTGTCCGGGGCCGCCGAAGGTGCCTGCGGCCGAGGAGAAGAGCACGAAGTGCGTCAGATCGAGGCCGCGGGTCAGTTCGTGCAGGTGGAGGGCGGCGTCGACCTTGGGGCGCAGCACGGCGTCCACCCGTTCGGGGGTGAGTGCGGTGACGACGCCGTCGTCGAGGGTGCCCGCGGTATGGACCACGGCGGTCAGCGGGTGCGCGGGCGGCAGGTCCGCGAATACGGCGGCCAGGGCGACCCGGTCGGCGGCGTCGCAGGCGACGATGGCGGTCTCGGCTCCCAGCGCGGCGAGTTCGGCCCGCAGTTCGTCGGCTCCGGCGGCGGCCGGGCCGCTGCGGGAGAGCAGGAGCAGGTGCCGGACGCCGTGCCCGGTGACCAGGCGGCGGGCGACGTGGGAGCCGAGCAGGCCGGTGCCGCCGGTGATGAGGACCGTGCCGTCCGGGTCGAAGGCCCGGAGGGGCCCTGCCGCGTCGTCCGAGAGGTCCGGGTCGTTCCTGAGGACCCGGGCCAGCCGGGGTACGCGGACGTCGTCGCCGCGGACCGCGGACTGCGGTTCTCCCGAGGCGAGGGCCGCGGCGACGCCTGCGGAGGTGCCGTGCTCGTCGTCGGCGTCGAGGTCGAGCAGGGCGAAGCGCCCGGGGTGTTCAGACCGGGCCGAACGGACCAGGCCCCAGAGCGCGCTGTGCGCGGGGTTGCGTACGTCCTCCCCCTCCCCGGCGCTGACCGCACCCCGGGTGGCGAACACCAGGCGAGAGTCGGCGAAGCGGTCGTCGGCGAGCCAGGTCCGGACGTCGCTGAGGGCTTGGTGGACGACCGCGCGGACCACCGCGGCCGGTCCGGCCGTGTCCGTGGGCTCCGCGCAGGCGAGCAGGACCGTTTCGGGCACCGGAGCTCCGGCGTCGACGGCGGCCAGCAGCCTGGCCAGGTCCGCGGTGCGGTGAACGGGTGCGCCGCTGCCGCGCGCGGGTGTGGTGACCCACTCCGTCGCATAGAGGTCCTGGTGGCGGCGGCCGTGAGGGGCGCGGTCGGCGCCGAGGCTGACGGTGCCCGCGGGCCGCAGGACCAGTGCGTCCACGGTCGCCACGGGGGCGCCGGTCGCGTCGACGACGGCGAGCGTCACCGCGTCGGGCCCGGCCGGGGCGAGCCGGACGCGGATCGCGCCGGCGCCGGTGGCGTGCAGGGTCACGCCGTTCCAGGAGAACGGCAGCCGTCCCTCGGGGTGGGCCTCCGCGCCGGGGGTGCCGGGCACACCGGTGGCGTGCAGGGCCGCGTCCAGCAGGGCCGGGTGCAGGCCGAAGCGGGCGGCATCGGGTGCGGGCCCAGCGGGTACGACGGCCTCCGCGAACAGCTCGTCGCCGCGCCGCCAGACCGCGTTCAGGCCCCGGAAGGCGGGACCGTAGGCGAATCCGGCCGCCGCGAAGCGGTCATACAGTCCGTCGAGGGCGAGGGGTTCGGCGCCGGGCGGCGGCCAGGGCATCGGCCCGTCGGCCTCGGCGCCTTCCGCGCCGTCCTGGGCCAGGACGCCTTCGGCGTGCCTGGTCCACTCGTCGCCGTCGGGGTCACCGTCGACGGGTGTGTCCGGCCGGGAGTGCAGGCTGAGCGGGCGGTGGCCCAGGGAGTCGGGGGGGCCCACGGTGAGGCGCAGCACGGTGCCGCCGTGTTCGGGCAGCACCAGGGGGGCCTCGAGGGTGAATTCCTCGACCCGGGGGCAGCCGACGCGGGCTCCGGCCTGGAGCGCGAGTTCCAGGAAGGCGGTGCCCGGGAGCAGTACCCGGCCGCCGACGGCGTGGTCGGCGAGCCACGGGTGGGTGCGGGCCGACAGGCGGCCGGTGAGGAGCAGGCCGTCGCTGTCCGCGAGGACCACGACGGCGCCCAGCAGCGGATGGTCCGCGGGGGTCAGTCCGGCAGAGGTGACGTCGCCGACGGGCGCGGCTCCGTCCTCCAACCAGTACGGGTCGCGTTGGAAGGCGTAGGTGGGCAGTTCCACCCGTCCGGGGCGGCGGTCGGCGAAGACGGTGTCCCAGTCCGGGGAGACTCCGCGCAGGTGGAGTTCGGCCAGGGACTCGGTGAACCGGCGCGGGCCGCCGTCGTCGCGGCGCAGGGTGCCCACGGCGGTGGCGTCGGCGCCCGCGTCCTCGGCGGTCTCCAGGACACCGACGGTGAGGACGGGGTGTGGGCTGCTTTCCAGGAGGACCTGGTAGCCGTCGGCGAGCAGGGCGCGGGTCGCCTGTTCGAAGCGGACGGTCCCGCGGAGGTTGCGGTACCAGTAGTCGGCGTCCAGGGCGGTGGTGTCCTCCAGCAGGCCGCCGCTGAGGGTGGAGTAGAAGGGGATGGCGGACGGGCGGGGGGTCAGTCCGTCGAGCCGGGCGAGCAGTTCGGTGCGGATGTCCTCGACGTGGGCGCTGTGCGAGGCGTAGTCGACGGGGATGCGCCGGCTGCGGATGTCCAGGGCCGTCGTCCGGTCGAGGAAGGCGTCGAGCGCGTCGGTGTCGCCGGAGACCACGGTGGAGGCGGGTCCGTTGACGGCGGCGACGGAGAGCCGGCCGTCCCAGGGGGCGAGGTGTTCGGCGACCTGTTCGGCAGGCAGGGCCACCGAGGCCATGCCGCCGCGGCCGGACAGGGCGCGGATGGCGCGGCTGCGCAGGGCGACGACCTTCGCCCCGTCCTCCAGGCTCAGCGCTCCCGCCACCACGGCGGCGGCGATCTCGCCCTGGGAGTGGCCGATGACCGCGCCGGGGGTGATGCCGTGGGAGCGCCACAGTTCGGCCAGGGAGACCATGACGGCCCACAGCACCGGCTGCACCACGTCGACGCGTTCGGCCGGCGGGGTGCCGGGAGCGCCGCGCAGGACGGCTTCCAGGGACCAGTCGACGAATGGGGCCAGGGCACGCTCGCAGTCCGCGATGCGGGCGGCGAAGGCGGGGGCGGAGTCGAGGAGTTCGACGGCCATGCCGGCCCATTGGGATCCCTGTCCGGGGAACACCAGGGCGACTTCGCCGCCGGCTCCGGCAGTGCCCAGGACCAGGCCGGGGGCGGTGCGGCCGGCCACCACGGCATCGAGGCCGGCCCGGAACTCGTCGGGGTGGGCGCCGATCAGGACCGCCCGGTGCTCGTGCGCGGCGCGGGTCGTCGCGAGGGCGTGGCCGACCTCGGCCGGGCCGGGTCCGGGGTGGGCGTCGAGGTGGTCGCGGAGCCGTGCGGCCTGGGCGCGCAGCGCTTCGGCGGTGCGTCCGGAGAGCACCCAGGGGAGGACGGCGGGGGCGGCGGGTTCGTCCGCCTGTTCCAGCACGGGTTCGTCCGCCTGTTCCAGGACGACGTGTCCGTTGGTGCCGCTGACGCCGAAGGAGGACACCGCGGCCCGGCGCGGCCGTCCGGTCTCGGGCCAGGGGGTGTTCGCGGTGACCAGGCGTACCGCGCCCGCGGTCCAGTCGATCTGCGGGGACGGGTCCTGCGCGTGCAGGGTGGGCGGGACGGTACCGTGCCGCATGGCGAGGACGGTCTTGATGACGCCGCCGACGCCGGCCGCCGCCTGGGTGTGCCCGATGTTGGACTTCAGCGAGCCGAGCAGCAGCGGCTGCCCGTCCGCGCGGTCCTGCCCGTAGGTGGCCAGCAGGGCCTGGGCCTCGATCGGGTCGCCCAGCGGGGTGCCGGTGCCGTGCGCCTCGACCACGTCCACATCGGCGGGGGTGAGTCCGGCGTTGGCCAGGGCGTGGCGGATGACGCGCTGCTGGGCGGGGCCGTTGGGGGCGGTGAGCCTGCTGCTGGCGCCGTCCTGGTTGACGGCGGTGCCGCGGATCAGGGCGAGGACCGGGTGGCCGTTGCGCCGGGCGTCCGAGAGGCGCTCCAGCAGGAGCATGCCGACGCCCTCGCCCCAGCCGGTGCCGTCGGCGGCGGCGGCGAAGGACTTGCAGCGGCCGTCCCGGGCCAGGCCGCCCTGGCGGCTCATCTCCACGAACGGAACGGGTGTCGACATGACCATCGCGCCCCCGGCCAGGGCCAGGGTGCAGTCGCCGGCCCGCAGGGCTTGGGCGGCGAGGTGGATGGCGACCAGGGAGGAGGAGCATGCGGTGTCGATGCTGACCGCCGGGCCCTCCAGACCGAAGGTGTAGGCGACGCGGCCCGAGGCGACGCTGTCGGAGCTGCCGCTGCCGACGTAGCCGGCCACGTCGTCGGGGACCTGGCGCAGCCGTACCGCGTAGTCCTGGTACATCACCCCGGCGAAGACGCCGGTCCTGCTGCCCCGCAGGGTCGCGGGGTCGATGCCGGCCCGTTCGAACGCCTCCCAGGTGGTCTCCAGGAGGAGCCGCTGCTGCGGGTCCATCGCGAGCGCTTCGCGCGGGGAGATCCCGAAGAATCCGGGGTCGAAGTGCCCGACGTCGTCGAGGAATCCGCCCAGGGCGGTGTGGCTGGTGCCCTCGCACAGTTGTTCCGGGTCGTCCAGGTGGTCCAGGTCCCAGCCCCGGTCGCGGGGGAAGCCGGTGATGGCATCGGTGCCGTCGGTGACCAGGCGCCACAGGTCCTCGGGGGACCGTACGCCGCCGGGGTAGCGGCAGCTCATCGCGACGACCGCGATCGGTTCGCGGCCCGCTTCCTCGGCCTCGGTCAGGCGCCGGCGGGTGTGGTGCAGGTCCGCCGTCACGCGCTTGAGGTAGTCCCTCAGCTTGTCGTCGTTCACCATTGGGGGCCACCGTCCTGGTTCGCGGGTCGGGTCGGTGTCATGACCGGCCGAGTTCGCTGTCGATGAGGTCGAAGAGTTCGTCGTCGCTGGCGCCGTCCATCCGGTCCTCGATGGAGGCGGCCACCCCGGCCGCCGTGCCGTCGCCGTCGGCCGGGGTGGCCGCCGGGTCGTCGAGGCGGCGCAGGAGCTCCCGGAGCCGCCCGGCCAGCCGTTCGCGGTCCGCCGGGTCGTCGGGGAGGCCGTCGAGGGCGCCTGCCAGGCGGTCCAGTTCGGCAAGGCCGGGGAGCGGGCCGGGTCCGGCGTCGGGGAGCAGTTCGGCGGCGAGGTGTGCGGCGATCGCGGCCGGGGTGGGGTGGTCGAAGAGCAGGGTGGCCGGCAGCGGGTGGCCGGTTGCGGCGCGCAGCCGGTTGCGCAGTTCCACCGCGGTCAGCGAGTCGAAGCCGACCTCCAGCAGGCCGCGTCCGGGCTCGACCGCGGCCGGGCCGCTGTGGCCGAGCACCAGGGCGGCGTGCGAGCGGACCAGGTCGAGCAGGACCCGGCCGCGCTGGGTCTCGTTGAGGGAGCCGAGGCGCTGCTTCAGGGCCTCGGGCCCGTCGGGGCCGGTGCCGGCCGCGGGGCCCGCGGCGCCGCGCCGGGCGGCGGGGCGCACCAGGCCGCGCAGCAGGGCGGGGACGCCGCCGGTGGCGGCCTGGGCGCGGACGGCCGCGGTGTCGAGCCGCAGCGGGAGGACGACCGGCTCGTCGAGGGTGCCGGCCGTGTCGAAGAGCGCCAGTCCCTGGGCCGGGTCGAAGGCGACGATCCCGCCCCGGGAGATCCGTCGCAGGTCGGCCTCGGTGAGCCCGCCGGTCATCCCGGTGCTGTTGGCCCACAGGCCCCAGGCGAGGGAGCGGCCGGGCAGCCCATCGGCGCGGCGCCGGTGGGCCAGGGCGTCGAGGAAGGCGTTGGCGGCGGCGTAGTTGCCCTGGCCCATGCCGCCGAAGATCCCGGCGATGGACGAGAACAGGACGAACTCGGACAGCTCCAGGCCGGCGGTGAGTTCGTGCAGGTTGATCGCCGCGTCCACCTTGGGGCGCAGGACGTGGTCCAGTCGCGCGGGCGTCATGGTGGCGACGACGCCGTCGGCCAGCACGCCCGCGGCGTGCACCACCCCGGTCAGCGGGTGCGTGGGGGGCAGGGCGGCCAGCAGGGCCGCGAGGGCGTCGCGGTCGGCGGCGTCGCAGGCGACGATCTCGGCGTGCGCGCCCAGGGCGGCGAGCTCGGCGAGGAGTTCCGCCGCGCCGTCGGCGGCGGGGCCGCTGCGGCTGGTCAGCAGCAGGTGCCGGACGCCGTGTTCGGCGGCGAGGTGGCGGGCGACGTGGGCGCCGATGGCGCCGGTGCCGCCGGTGATCAGGACGGTTCCGTCGCCGCCCCAGCCGGGCGTGCGCCCGGTGACGGCCAGCGGTACCCGGGCCAGCCGGGCGACGTGGACGGCTCCGGCCCGGATCGCGAGCTGGGGTTCCCCGGACGCGAGGGCTTCGGCGAGCAGCGCGGGCGGGTTCTCGTGGGCGTCCAGGTCCAGCAGGACGAAGCGGTCGGGGTTCTCGGTCTGCGCCGAGCGGACCAGGCCCCAGAGCGCGGCCAGGGCCGGGTCCGGGACGTCGTCGCCGGTCACCGGGACCGCGCCCGAGGTGACCAGGACCAGCTTGGCCCCGGCCAGCCGCTCCTCGGCCAGCCAGTCGCGCAGCAGGGCGAGGACCGTGCCGAGTCCGTCGTGGACCGCGTCACGGAGGGTGCCGGGCGGCGCGTACGGGGCCGAGGCGGGCGGGCAGGCGGCCAGCACCAGCCGGGGCGGTGGGGCGCCCGCGTCGAGCAGTGCGGACAGCGCGGCGAGGTCGGTGACCGTGCGGCCGGGGAGTGTCCCGGTGCCGAGCACGGTCCAGGGCTCCGGGTCGAAGGCGGTGCCGGCCGCCGTCGCGGCGCGCTCGGGCAGGGCCTGCCACTCGGGGCGGAACAGTTCCTCGTGGTGTCCGACGCGGGTGGCCTTGAAGCGGTCGCGCGAGACGGGCCGCAGGACCAGGGAGCGGGCCGAGAGCACCGGCCGCCCGGTGGTGTCGGTCACCTGTACGGCGACGGCGTCGCGGCCGGTCGGGGTCAGCCGCAGCCGGAGTTCGGCGGCCCCGGAGGCGTGCAGGCGCACCCCGTTCCAGGAGAACGGCAGCCAGCCCTGCGCGGGCCCCTTGAGGACGTCGAACACCAGTGAGTGCAGGGCGGCGTCCAGCAGGGCCGGGTGCAGGCCGAACGCGGCGGCGTCCGGCCGCTGCTCCTGGGGCAGGCTCGCGAGGGCGTACACCTCGTCGCCGAGCCGCCAGGCCGCGCGCAGGCCCTGGAACGCGGGGCCGTAGGCGAACCCGCCGCCCGCGAAGCGGTCGTACAGGCCCTCCGTGTCGAGGGGGACGGCTCCGGGCGGCGGCCAGGCCTCGGGGTCCGCCGGGTCGGCCGGGTCGGCCGGGTCCGCGGCTCCGGTGGAGCTGAGCAGGCCGCTCGCGTGCCGGGTCCAGGGGGCGTCGGGGCTGTCGTCGGCGGCCCGGGCGTGGACGCTCAGCGGACGGGTGCCGGCGGCGTCCGGGCTTCCGACGGTGAGCTGGAGTGCGACGGCTCCGCCCGCCGGGAGCACCAGCGGTGCCTCCAGGGTCAGTTCCTCGACCTGGTCGCAGCCGACCTGGTCGCCCGCGCGGACCGCGAGTTCCAGGAACGCGGTGGCGGGGAACAGCACCCCCTCGTAGACGCCGTGGTCGGCCAGCCAGGGGTGGCTGCGGACCGAGAACCTGCCGGTGAAGAGGAAGCCGTCGGAGTCCGCGAGTTCCGTTCCGGCGCCGAGCAGCGGGTGGTCGACCGCCTGAAGTCCGGCTGCGGGCAGTCCGGCCGCGGCCGGGCCGGCCTGCAGCCAGTAGCTGCCGCGCTGGAAGGCGTAGGTCGGCAGGTCGACGGCGGAGCCGGCCGGGCCGCCGGAGTGGACGGCGTCCCAGTCCACGGGGACGCCCGTGACGTGCAGCCGGGCCAGGGCGGCCGTCGCCGCGGGTGCTTCAGGCCGGTCCTTGCGCAGCAGGGGCATCAGCACCGGGCTGCCGGTGGCGCCGGTCAGGCAGTCCTGGCCCATGGCGGTGAGCGCGCCGTCGGGTCCGAGTTCGAGGAACGCGGTGACGCCGTCGCGTTCCAGGTGGCGTACGCCGTCCTGGAAGCGGACGGTGCCGCGCACGTGCTCCACCCAGTAGTCCGGCGAGCCGAGCTGCTCGGCGGTGGCCGGCTCGCCCGTCAGGTCGGAGATCACCGGGACGGCGGCCTCCCCCGGGACGATCCGGGCCACGACCTCGCGGAACTCGGCGAGCATCGGCTCCATGAGGGGCGAGTGGAAGGCGTGGGAGACCCGCAGCCGCCGGGTCTTGCGGCCGCGCGCGGCGAGCACGGCGGCGATCTCGTCCACCGCCGCCGCGTCGCCGGAGACCACGGTCGAGGCCGGGCCGTTGACCGCGGCGAGGCCGACCTCGCCCTCACGGCCCGCGAGCAGTGGCAGCACCTCCTCCTCCCCGGCGGCGAGGGCGACCATCGCGCCGCCCGCCGGGAGGGCCTGCATCAGCCGTCCCCGCGCGACCACCAGCGCCGCGGCGTCGGGCAGGGTGAACACCCCGGCGACGTGGGCGGCGGCCAGCTCTCCCACGGAGTGGCCGAGCAGCCGGTCGGGGCGCACGCCCCAGTGCTCGACGAGGCGGAACAGGGCGACGCCGAGTGCGAACAGGGCGGGCTGGGCGTACTCGGTGCGGTCCAGCAGCCCGTGGCCGGGGTCGCCGGGGGCCGCGTCGATCACCTCCCGCAGCGGGCGGTCGAGCAGCGGATCGAGTTCCGCGCAGACCGCGTCGAAGGCGTCGGCGAAGACCGGGAACCGTGCGTACAGTCCGGCGCCCATGCCGGTGCGCTGGCTGCCCTGGCCGGGGAACAGGAAGGCGGTCTTCGCGGCCGGGCCGGTGATCCCGCGCACCAGGTCCGCCGACGGCTCGCCGGCGGCGAGGGCGGCGAGCGCCTGGAGCAGGGTCTGCCGGTCCGTGCCGGTGAGGGCGGCCCGGTGCTCGAAGGCGCTGCGGTTCAGCGCCAGGGAGCGGCCCACGTCCGCGACGGCGAGGGTCGGGGCGTGCTCCATGTGCCGGAGCAGCCGGGCGGCCTGCTCCCGCAGCGCGTCCGCACCACGGGCGGAGAGCAGCCAGGGCAGGGCGGGCTCGGCGGGGGCGACGGGCGTGTCAGGGGGCGGCGCGGGGGCGGCGGCCGGGGCCGGTTCGGTGGGCTGTTCGAGGATGGTGTGGGCGTTGGTGCCGCTGACTCCGAACGACGACACCGCGGCCCGCCGGGGGCGGCCGGTCTCCGGCCACGGGGTGTCGTCGGTGAGCAGCCGGACCGCGCCGGCCGACCAGTCGACGTGGGGTGTCGGCGCGTCGACGTGCAGGGTGCGCGGCAGCGCCCCGTGCCGCATGGCCTGCACCATCTTGATGATGCCTGCGACGCCGGCGGCGGCCTGGCTGTGTCCGATGTTCGACTTCAGCGACCCCAGCAACAGCGGCTGCTGCGCGCCGCGTTCCCGGCCGTACGTGGCCAGGAGCGCCTGGGCCTCGATCGGGTCGCCCAGCCGGGTCCCGGTGCCGTGCGCCTCCACCGCGTCGACCTCGGAAGCGGTCAGTCCGGCGTCGGCGAGGGCCGCCCGGATGACCCGCTGCTGGGAGGGGCCGTTGGGGGCGGTCAGGCCGTTGCTGGCGCCGTCCTGGTTGACGGCGGAGCCGCGAACGAGGGCGAGCACCGGGTGGCCGTTGCGCCGGGCGTCCGAGAGGCGTTCCAGGACGAGCAGTCCGGCGCCCTCTGCCCAGGAGGTGCCGTCGGCGGCGGCGGCGAACGGTTTGCAGCGGCCGTCTTCGGCGAGCACCCGTTGCCGGCTGAACTCCACGAACGCGCCCGGTGTCGACATCACGGTCACCCCGCCGGCGAGCGCCAGCGAACATTCGCCGGCCCGCAGCGACCGGGCCGCGAGGTGGACCGCGACCAGCGACGAGGAGCACGCCGTGTCGACGGTCACCGCGGGCCCTTCGAGGCCGAGGCTGTAGGAGATCCGCCCGGACGCCACGCTGCCCGCGCTGCCGATGCCGAGGTAGCCCTCGAGCTCTTCGGAGGGTTCGGTGACGCGCGACCCGTAGTCGTGGTGGCTGCATCCGACGAAGACGCCGCTCGCGCTGCCCTTGAGGGAGAGCGGGTCGATGCCGGCCCGCTCGAACGCCTCCCAGGAGAGTTCGAGCAGCAGCCGCTGCTGGGGGTCGATGGTCAGCGCCTCGCGCGGGGAGATCCCGAAGAAGGCCGGGTCGAAGCGGTCGGCGTCGTGCAGGAAGCCGCCTTCCCGCGCGTAGGTGCTGCCGACCCGGTCCGGGTCCGGGTCGTAGAGGCCGTCCAGGTCCCAGCCCCGTCCGGTGGGGAAGCCGGTGATCGCGTCCCGTCCGCCCGCGACGAGCTCCCACAGCTCCTCGGGGGTGCTGACGCCGCCGGGGTAGCGGCAGCTCATGGCGACCACGGCGATCGCCTCGTCCTCGGGCACCGCGGCGGCCGCGGGCGGCTGCCCGGGGGCGTCGGGTGCCTCGGTGGCGGGCGCCCCCGGCAGTTCGGCGCGCAGGTGTCCGGCCAGGGTGGTGGCCGTGGGGTAGTCGAAGGCCAGGGTCACCGACAGGCGCAGGCCGGTGGCCGCGGCGAGCCGGTTGCGCAGTTCGACGGCGGTCAGCGAGTCGAAGCCGACGTCCTTGAACGCCTGGTCGGGTCCCACCGCCTCGGGCCCGGGGTGGCCGAGCACGGCGGCGACCTCGCGGCGGACCAGGTCCAGCAGGGCCCGGTCGCGTTCCGCCGGGGGCAGTGCGGCGAGCCGCAGCGCCGGCGGCTCGGCGCCGTCGGCGCTGCCCCGGGACCCGGCCGCGGCGGCGAGCGCTTCCCGCACCTCGGGCAGGTCCCCGAGGGCGGCGCTGGGCCGGAGCGCGGTGAACGCCCGGGTGAAGCGGTCCCAGGCGAAGTCGGCGACGAGGACGGCCGTGTCGTCGTGGTCGAGGGCCTGGTGCAGCGCGGTGGTGGCCACGGCGGGGTCCATGGCGGGCAGGCCGTCGCGGATCAGCCGTTCGGCGACCGCTCCGGAGGCCAGGCTCTCGCCGCCCCACAGGCCCCAGGCCACCGAGGTGCCGGGCAGTCCGAGGTCGCGGCGCTGCCGGGCCAGGGCGTCGAGGTAGGCGTTGGCGGCGGCGTAGCTGCCCTGGCCGGTGCCGCCGAGGGTGCCGGCGAGAGAGGAGAACAGCACGAAGGCGGTCAGGTCGATTCCCCGGGTGAGCGCGTCGAGGTTGCGTGCGCCGTCGAGCTTGGGGCGCAGGACGCCGGCCGCGCGTTCGGGGGTGATGGAATCGATCACCCCGTCGTCGAGGACGCCCGCGGTGTGCAGGACGGCGCGCAGCGGGCGCTCGGCCGGAATGCCGGCGAGCAGTTCCGCCAGTGCGTCGCGGTCGGCGACGTCGCAGGCCACCGCAGTGGCGTCGGCGCCGAGTCCGCGCAGTTCGGCGAGCAGGGCGTCGGCTCCCGGGGCCTGTGCGCCGCGCCGGCTGGTGAGCAGCAGGTGCGCGGTGCCGGTGCGGGCGAGCCGGCGGGCGATCTGGGCGCCAAGGCCGCCGGTGCCGCCGGTGATCAGGACGGTGCCCTCGGGTGCCCAGTCGCGTGCGGGGGCGGTGTCGCCGAGTCCGGCGTGGACGACCCTGCGGCCGTAGACGCCGGTGGCGCGCACCGCCAGCTGGTCCTCGCCGTCGGGGTTGGTCAGGGCTTCGGCGAGCCGGGTCGCGGCCCGGTCGTCGAGCCGTCGCGGCAGGTCGACCAGGCCGGCCCAGCGCTGCGGGTACTCGACGCCGGCGACCCCGCCGAGGCCCCAGGCCAGGGCTTGGAGGGTGCTGTCGATCCGGTCGGAGCGGCCGACCGACACCGCGCCCCGGGTGGCGCTCCAGAGCGGGGCGTCGGTGCCGAGGTCGCCCAGGGCCTGGAGGAGCGCGACGGTCAGGGTGAGGCCGAGGGGGAGCGCCGATCCGTCGCCGTGCGGTTCCTCGGCCAGGGCGAGCAGCGACAGGATTCCGGCGGGCGGCCCGTCGGCGCGGTCGTGGGCGTCGCGGAGCAGTGCGGCGAACCGCGTCCGGTCGGTCGCGTCGTGGCCGGCCTCGACCAGGACGGGGGTGGCGCCGTGTCCGCGCAGGGTGTCCGCGGCGAACGCGACGGCCGGGTCGTCGGCGGCGACGGCCGGGGCGACGAGGAGCCAGCTGCCGGTGAGCCGGGGCCGCTCGGGTGCCGGCAGGGGCTTCCAGGCGACCCGGTAGCGCCAGCTGTCGGCGGTCCGGTCGTCGGCGCGGCCGCGCGCCCACTCGGCGAGGGTGGGCACCAGGGAAGCAAGGGAGACCCGCAGCTCTTCGTCCTCGACCTGCAGGGTGGTGGCGAGGGCGTCCAGGTCCGCGCGGTCGACCGCCGCCCAGAAGCCGGAGTCGGCCGGGCCGGCGCCGGTCGCGGCGTCGGCGGGCCGGCCGGGGGTGGCGTCCAGCCAGTAGCGCTGCTGCTGGAAGGCGTAGGTGGGCAGGGGCCGCTTGCGCGCGCCGGTTCCGGCGAACACCGCGTCCCAGTCCACCGGCAGTCCGCGGACCTGGACCTCGGTGAGCGCGGCGAGGAAGCGGCCGGGGCCGCCCTCGGTGCGGCGCAGGGTGCCGACGACGGCCCCGTCGCCGACCCCGGCCGCCTCGACGGCCTCCTGGATCCAGACGGTCAGCGCGGGGTGGGTGCTGCACTCGACGAAGGTGTGGTGCCCGTCGGCGACGAGCGCGTCGAGCGCCCGGCCGAACTCCACCGGCCGGCGCAGGTTCTCGTACCAGTACGCGGCGTCCAGGTCCAGGGTGTCCACGGGGCCGCCGCTGACCGTCGAGTAGAACGGGACGGCGGAGGTCCGCGGCGCGATGCCGCCGAGCAGGGCGAGCAGTTCCTCGCGGAGCTCCTCCACCTGGGGCGAGTGTCCGGCGAAGTCCACGCCGGGGACCGGCCAGGCCAGGACGCCCGCCTCGGCGTACTGCTCGCGCAGCCGTTCCAGTGCAGCCGGGTCGCCGGAGACCGTCACCGACGTCGGCCCGTTGACCGCGGCAACGTCGAGTGCCCCGTCGTGGGCGGACAGTGCCTCGCGCACGGCTTCGACCGGCTGCGGCACGAACAGCATGCCGCCGCGTCCGGTCAGGGCCAGCAGGGCCCGGCTGCGCAGGGCGACGATCCGGGCCGCGTCGTCCAGCGAGAGCGCGCCGGCCACGCAGGCGGCGGCGATCTCGCCCTGGGAGTGGCCGACCACGGCGTCGGGGACGATCCCGTGCGCCCGCCACAGCTCGGCCAGCGACACCATCACCGCCCACAGCACCGGCTGCACCACGTCCACCCGGTCGAGCGGGGGCGCGTCGGGCGCGTCGCGCAGGACCGCGAGCAGCGACCACTCCAGGTGCGGGGCGAGGGCGCGTTCGCACGCCGCGATCCGGTCGGCGAAGGCCGGGGCGTGGTCGAGCAGTTCCCGGGCCATGCCGGCCCACTGGGTTCCCTGGCCGGGGAAGACGAAGACGGTCCTGGCCGACCGGGCGACGATGCCTTGGACCAGGCCGGGTGCGCGCTCTCCGGCGGCCAGCGCGGCCAGGCCGCCCAGCAGGGTCGCCCGGTCGCCGCCGACGACGGCCGCGCGGTGCTCGAAGGCGGTCCTGGTGGTGGCCAGCGAGTAGCCGACGTCGGCGGACGGCAGCTCCGGCCGCTCCGTCAGGTACGCGTGCAGCCGCTCCGCCTGGGCCTTCACCGCCTCTGCGGTCCGCCCGGACAGGACCCACGGGACGGCGGCGGGTGCGGGCCCGGCGGGCAGGGCGGGTGCGGGCCCGGCGGGCGGCTGTTCGATGACGACGTGGGCGTTGGTGCCGCTCAGGCCGAACGAGGACACTCCGGCCCGGCGCGGCCGGCCGGTCTCGGGCCAGGGGGTGGCCTCGGTCAGCAGGGCGACGGCGCCCGCCGTCCAGTCGACGTTCGGGGTCGGCCGGTCGATGTGCAGGGTGCGCGGCAGTTCGCCGTGCCCCATGGCCAGCACCATCTTGATGATGCCGCCGACGCCGGCGGCGGCCTGGGTGTGCCCGATGTTCGACTTCAGCGACCCGAGCCACACCGGCCGGTCGGCCGGCCGGTCCTGGCCATAGATGGCCAGCAGCGCGTCGGCCTCGATCGGGTCGCCCAGCCGGGTGCCGGTGCCGTGCGCCTCGACGGCGTCCACGTCGGCGGCCGACAGCCGGGCGTTCGCCAGCGCGTCGCGGATCACCCGCTGCTGGGCCAGGCCGCTGGGCGCGGTCAGTCCGTTGCTCGCGCCGTCCTGGTTGATCGCCGAGCCGCGCAGTACCGCGAGTACCGGGTGGCCGTTGCGGCGGGCGTCCGAGAGACGTTCCAGGAGCAGCAGGCCCACGCCCTCTGCCATGCCGAAGCCGTCCGCCGCGGCGGCGAAGGACTTGCAGCGCCCGTCCTCGGCAAGCCCGCGCTGCCGGCTGAAGCCGGTGAACGACAGCGGGGTGCCCATCACCGTGGCGCCGCCCGCCAGGGCCAGCGTGCACTCGCCCGAGCGCAGCGACTGCGCGGCGAGGTGGACCGCCACCAGTGACGAGGAGCAGGCCGTGTCCACGGTCACGGCGGGCCCCTGGAGGCCGAGCTGGTAGGCGACCCGCCCGGACAGGACGCTGGTGGAGATGCCCGCGATGAACAGGCCCTCCAGTTCCTCGGGGATGTCGCGCAGGGTGCCGCCGTAGCCCTGGTAGGAGGCGCCGGCGAAGACGCCGGTCGGGGTGCCGCGCAGGGTGGACGGGTCGATGCCGGCGCGCTCGATCGCCTCCCAAGAGGTTTCGAGCAGCAGTCGCTGCTGCGGGTCCATGGCGAGGGCCTCGCGCGGGGAGATCCCGAAGAACCCGGGGTCGAAGCGGTCCGCGTCCCTGACGAATCCGCCCGCGGCAGCGTAGCTCCGACCGGGCCGGTCGGGGTCCGCGTCGTACAGCGTGTCGAGGTCCCAGCCCCGGTCGGACGGCAGCCCGGAGACGGCGTCGTGCCCGTCCGCGACCAGGCGCCACAGGTCCTCGGGGGTTCGGACGCCGCCGGGGTAGCGGCAGCTCATGGCGACGATCACGATGGGGTCGTCGTCGGCGGCGGGTAGCGCCGGGGGCTGCCGGACGGTGGCGGGCTCCTCGGCGGCACCCAGCAGGCCGGTCTCCAGGCGTCCGGCGAGCGCGGTCGCCGACGAGTAGTCGAAGACGACGGTGACCGGGAGCCGCAGGCCGGTGGCGGCGTTGAGTCGGTTGCGCATGTCCACGGCGGTCAGGGAGTCGAAGCCCAGCTCGCGGAAGGCGCGGCCGGGGGCGACCGCGTCCGGCGAGTCGTGGCCGAGGACGGCGGCCGCGTGGGTCCGGACCAGCTCGACCAGCACCCGGGTCCGCTCGGCCGCCGGGAGCGGCGCCAGCCGGTCGCGAAGCGCCGAGGGGGTCCCCCCGGCACCGGTCCCGCCGGTCTCCGGTCCGGCGGCCAGCGCGCTGCGCACCTCGGGGAGTTCCCCGATCAGCGGGCTGGGGCGCGCCGAGGTGAAGACCGTCGCGAAGCGGTCCCAGTCGATGTCGGCGACCACGACCACCGTCTCGTCGTGGTCCAGGACCTGCTGGAGCCCGGTGATCGCGACCGCGGGCGGCATGAAGAGCACGCCGTGGCCGCGCAGGGTCTCCTCCGCCAGTTCGGCCGCCATCCCGCCGGCCCCGCCCTCGGGGCTCCAGATGCCCCACACCACGGAGGTCGCGGCGAGGCCGCGGCTCCTGCGGTCCTCGGCGAGGCCGTCGAGGTAGGCGTTGGCGGCGGCGTAGGCGCCGTGGACGGCGCTGCCCCACACCCCGGAGATGGAGGAGAACAGCACGAACGCGTCGAGGGTGTCCCGGTCGAAGAGCAGGTCCAGGTTCCGGGCCCCGCCGACCTTGGCGTGCAGAGTGTCGGCGAACTCGTCCGCGTCGGTGTCGGGCAGTGGCACCAGCAGCCCGGCCCCCGCGGCGTGGAAGACGGTGCTGATCCGGTGGCCGTCCTGTTCGAGGCCGTCCTTCAACGCACGCAGGGCCTGAAGGTCGGCGACGTCGCACGAGGCCAGGGTGGCCCGGGTGCCGAGCGCGGCCAGTTCCTCGGCGAGCTCCGGCGCACCCGGCGTGTCCGGGCCGCGCCGGCTGACCAGCACCAGGTGCCCGGCTCCCCGCCGGGCCAGCCAGCGCGCGATCTGCGCGCCGATCCCGCCGGTACCGCCGGTGATCAGCACGGTGCCCCCGGGCCGCCAGCTCCGCCGCGGCGCGGTGTCGCCCAGGGCGGACCGGACCAGCCGCCGGCCGTGGCAGCCGGTGGCCCGGACGGCCACCTGGTCCTCGTCCCCGGCCTGGCCGGCCAGCACCCGGCACAGCCGCCCGGCGGTGTCCGGGTCCAGGACCTCCGGGAGGTCGACCAGACCGCCCCAGCGCTGCGGGAACTCCAGCGCGGCGACCCGGCCCAGGCCCCAGAGCAGGTTCTGCGCGGCGCTGACCCCGCTCCCGGTGTCCGTGCCCCCGACCGACACCGCGCCCCGGGTCGCCCACCACAGGGGCGCGCCGATCCCTGCGTCGCCGAGGGCCTGCACCAGGGCCAGGTTGAGCGCGGTGCCCAGCGGGACGGAGGGGTGTTCCGGGTGCGGGCGCTCGTCGAGGCCCAGCAGCGACAGCACTCCCGTCACCGGTCCTGGCAGCGCGTCGAGGGACGCGCGCACCCGGTCGGCCAGCACGGCGCGGTCGGCCGCCGCCTCGGTGATCCGTATGTGGACCACCGAGGCCCCGGCCTGCTCCATGGCGTGGACGGTCGCCTCCGACCGGCGTGCCCCGTCCTCGGACTGGCCGTCCGACGACAGCACGAGCCAGCTGCCGTCCAATGCGACCGCCGGGCCCTCGGGCAGGGCCCGCCAGGTCACGCGGTAGCGCCAGGAGTCGACCACCGAACGCTCGGTGCGCTCGGTGCGCCAGCTGGCGAGCGCGGGGAGCACCACGTTCAGCGGGTCCTCGGGCGCCACCCCGAGGGCGGTGGTGAACCGGTCCAGGTCACCCCCGCCCAGGGCCTCCCAGAAGTCGTCGCCCGCCGCGGACGGACCGGACGGACCGCCCGCCGCAGGGCCGGTGTCCTCCAGCCAGTACGGGCGGCGCTGGAAAGCGTAGGTGGGCAGGGAGACGCCGCCCGGACGGTGTCCGGCGAACACCCGGTCCCAGTCGGGCAGCAGGCCGCCCACGTGGGCCTCTCCCAGGGACGTCAGGAAGCGGTCGAGGCCGCTCTCGCCGCGCCGCAGCGTGCCCACGACCACGGCGGGGCCCTGCGCGGAACCGGCGGTGTCGGCCGCGTCGGCGGTCTGCTGGACACCGAAGGTGAGCACGGGGTGCGGGCTGGACTCGACGAAGAACCGGAAGCCCTCCCCCAGCAACGCCTCCGTGGCCTGCCCGAACTCCACCGTCTCCCGCAGGTTCCGGTACCA
>NZ_JBVISA010000067.1:0-18931 GCF_055575755.1 Kitasatospora sp. NPDC034035
CCGCAGACTCCCGCCCACGACCAGGACGAGCACCCCGGACAACCGTCACGCCAGCCCCTCCGACCAGCATGTTCGAAGATGGCGAAGGCTCACTGAGCGTGAAGTGCCAACGTTCCCTGGACGGTTTTCACGGGCGGAAGGTTCGGCGGTAGGTGTCGGGAGGGACGCCGACGCTGCGGTGGAAGTGGCGGCGCAGGGTGGCGGCGGTGCCCATGCCGGTGGACGTGGCGATGGTGTCGACGGTGGCGTTGGTGGTTTCCAGGAGTTCCTGGGCGTGGCGGATGCGCTGGGTGTGGAGCCAGTGCAGTGGTGTGGTGCCGGTGAGGTGTTTGAAGTGGCGGGCGAGGTGGCGTGAGCTCATGCGGGCCTGGCGGGCCAGGTCCTCGACGGTGAGCGGCTGGTTCAGTCGTTCCAGCGCCCAGGGGAAGAGTTCTGCCAGGGGGTGGTTGCCCGGGGCGGGGAGGGGGGTGGAGATGAACTGGGCCTGGCCGCCGTCGCGGTGGGGTGGGATGACCAGACGGCGGGCGATCTTGTTGGCGTTGGCTGAGCCGTGGTCGAGGCGGACCAGGTGCAGGCACAGGTCCATGGCGGCGGCCTTGCCTGCGGAGGTGAGGATGTCGCCGTTGTCGACGTAAAGGACGTCCGGATCGACGGTGGCCGCCGGGTGGCGCCGGGCCAGTTCCCTTGTGTGAGCCCAGTGCGTGGTGGCGCGTTTTCCGTCGAGCAGTCCGGCCGCGCCCAGGACGAAGGCGCCCGTGCACAGGGAGGCGACGCGGGCGCCGGCCGCGTGGGCGGCGCGCACCGCCTCGATCAGTTCGGCGGGTGGTTCGCGGTCCGTGTCGGCCCAGCCGGGCACGATCACCGTGTCCGCGTGCGCGAGGTGGCCGAGTCCGTGGTCGGGTTCGAGGCGGAAGCGGTCGACGAGCACCGGGCCGTTCCCGCAGACGGAGAAGTCGTACCAGGGGTCCACGATGTGGGTCAGGTCGGCTCCGAAGACCTCGACGGCCACGGACAGTTCGTAGTGGAGCATGCCGTCGGTGACGGCCAGCGCAACGGCGGGCATGTCTGAAACTGTACGTGCCATGTCGTTTCCGACGCTCGTGCGGGGTGCTGCCGGGGGGCCAGGATGTGAGTGTCAGGCCGCGGCGGATCGACGGCGCAGCGGCGTTCGAGTGCACGGGAGGGTCTCATGGGGTCGGGTCAGCTGGTGGCGGTGTTCGGCGCGTACGGTCACACAGGGAAGTTCGTGGTCGCGGAGTTGGCCGGGCGTGGGTTCGTCCCGGTGCCGTCCGGGCGCAACGCGCAGGCTGTGCGGGAGCTGGCCGACGAGCTCGGGCTCGAGGCCCGGGTGGCATCGGTCGACGATGCGGACTCGTTGGACCGTGCCCTGGCGGGAAGCGTAGCGGTCATCAACTGCGCCGGCCCCTTCGCGACGACCACCGGCCCCGTGATCGAAGCCGCGCTCCGTGCGAAGATCCCGTACCTGGACGTGGCCGCCGAACTCGAGGCGAATCTCGACACCTTCGCCCACTACCGCGAGCGGGCCCAGGAAGCGGGAGCGGTGATCGTCCCCGCCATGGCCTTCTTCGGTGGCCTCGGCGACCTGCTGGCCACCGCGGCGATGGGCGACTGGACCGCGGCCGAGGAGGCCCACATCGCCTACGCGCTCAGCAGCTGGCACCCCACCCCCGGCACCCGCCTGTCCGGTGCCGTCTCCCGTGAGCGGCGCGGCGACGTCCGCCTGCGCTACCGCGGCGGACAGTGGGAGCAGCGCACCGACGCCGCGCCCACCCTGGAGTGGACCTTCCCGGAACCGATGGGACCCCGGGAAGTGATCGGGGAGTTCACGATGGCGGACGTCGTCACCGTCCCCCATCACCTGCCAATTCCGGACGTGACCACCTACATGACCGCCGAAGCGGTCCGAGACATCGCCGCACCCCACACACCGGCCCCGACCGCCACCGACCTGAACGGGCGCTCCGACCAGACCTTCCTGGTCGACGTCGCCGTGCGCTCGGGCGGAACCGAACGCCGGGCCACGGCCAGCGGCCAGGACATCTACGCCGTCACCGCGCCCCTGGCCGTCGAGGCCCTCGAACGCGTCCTGACCGGCCGTACCAAGACCGTTGGCGTCGCCTCAGCCGGCGAGATCTTCGACGCACCTGACTTCCTGCACGCACTCGCCCCGCACATCACACTCGACCTCCACCCGCAAAACACCTGAACGCGACGCTCCACGAGCGCAAGGCCGTTCCGGAGACCCGGAAGCGGACTCCCACCTTGTCTTCTGAGCGCACTCACACATGCGCCCCGGCGATTCGCCGAGTCGCCGCTTCGATCACCGAGAGTCACATTCCGACGGGCCGTACGTAGGGAATCGGGGGAATCCTTGGTGGCCGCCACCATGACCGCGTGCCGGCTCGGTCTCGGGCGTGCCTACGGGCCGGGCGGCACCATGGCCTGCAGCGTCCGCCGCCGACGGTCTCCCCGGGACCTGGTCCCGGAGCGGGTTCAGGTCCCGGGAGGTGGGGGGTCATCCGGCGGTCAGGGTGGTCCACTTCTGGTTGGAGCCGCCGTGGCAGTCCCACAGCTGGAGCTGCGTGCCGTCGGCCGTGGAGAAGCCCGGAACGTCGAGGCAGCGGCCGGAGACCGGGTTGCGGTAGCCGCCGTTGTAGGGCTGCCAGGCCTGATTGGCGCCGCCGTGGCATGCCCAGATCTGTACCTTGGTGCCGTTGGCCGTCCCCCCGCCCGCGGCGTCGAGGCACTTGCCCATGGAGCGGAGGGTGCCGTCGAGGTAGGCGGACCACTGCTGGTTGACGCCGTCGCTGCAGCCCCAGGTCTGCACGGCGGTCCCGTCGGCGGTGCCGGCCCCGTTGACATCCAGGCACTTGCCGGCGATGTCGGACTGCACGCGCGTGGCGGCGGGGGGCGGGGTTCTTCAGCCACCCGGCGCTGTCCGCCGCCTGGATACCGCGGTGGAAGGCATCAACCATCTTCTGGTAGCCCGCGTCGTTGGGATGCAGAGCGTCGGCGAGGTCGGCCGTGGTCAGGCTGCTCATGTCCACGTACGCGACGTGCTTGCCCGCAGCCTGTGCTGGCGGGTGATGACGTGTCGGCGCTGGTGCAGGAGTGGACTGCGGGTGCGGGTGCGGATGTGGCGTTCGAGGTGTCGGGGGCTGCGGGTGGTGTGGAGACGGCGGTCGACGTGCTGGGTGTGCGCGGGCGGCTGTGCCTGGTGGCGATCCACCCTCGCCCCCGTGAAGTGAACCTGCACCGGTTCTTCTGGCGTGAACTCACCCTGGTGGGAGCCCGGTTGTACGACCGCTCCGACTTCGAGCGCGCGGTGGCCCTGGTGGCCGACGGGGCGATCCCGGCGGAGCGGCTGATCAGCAAGGTCGTCCCGCTCACCGAGGCGCCCGCCGCGTTCGAGGCCCTGAGGGCGGCGGCGACGTGATGAAGATCCTCGTGGACTGCACCGACGACACCCAGGGAGCGATCGCATGAGCGCCTTCGACCTCACCGGAAGACTCGCCGTCGTCACCGGCGCCCGGCGCGGCATCGGCCGGGCCATGGCCCGCGCACTCGCCGCGGCCGGCGCGGACGTCATCGGCGTCAGCGCCCAGTTGGAGGAGACCGGCAGCGACGTGGAGAAGGACGTCCTCGCCGCGGGCCGCACCTTCGAGGCCATCCGTACCGACTTCGCCGACCCCGCGGCATTCCGGGCCCTCGGTGCGGACCTGGCCGGGCGCGAGCGGCCGGTGGACATCCTGGTCAACAACGCGGGCACGATCCGCCGCGCCCCGGCCGCCGAACACACCGACGCGGACTGGGACTTGGTACTCCAGGTCAACCTCGGTGCGCAGTTCGCACTGACCCGGGACGTCGGCGCGACGATGGTGGCACGCGGCCAGGGAAAGATCGTCTTCACAGCCTCGCTGCTCAGCTTCCAAGGCGGCGTCACCGTCCCCGGCTACACCGCCGCCAAGCACGGCGTCGCCGGACTGACCAAGGCGCTGGCCAACGAGTGGGCCCCGCACCGCGTGAACGTCAACGCCATCGCCCCCGGCTACATCGCCACCGACAACACCCAGGCACTCCAGGACGACCCCGTGCGCAGCAAGGCCATCCTCGACCGTATCCCTGCCGGACGGTGGGGCGACGCGGACGACCTCGCCGGGGCCACGGTGTTCCTCGCCTCGGACGCCGCCGCCTACGTCCACGGCGTCGTCCTTCCCGTCGACGGCGGCTGGCTCGGCCGATGACCGCCGACCTGGCCTCCGTGCTGGACGGAGCCCGCGTCATGCCGGTGCTGACCGCGCCCTCCGCCACGACCGCGGGCCCGCCGGCCGACGCGCTCGCGGCGGGAGGCGCCCGGTGCGCCGAAGCTTCGACGAGGACGTCGTCGCCAAATGCCGCGAGCTGGGAGTGCCCGTGGTGCCAGCCCGAGCCTCTGGGCCTTGCCGGGGCGGGGCGACCTCGCCGTCCCGTGCCTGCGCGGCCGCCTCGGCGAGCTGCGGGTCCGCTTCCGCGACCCGCTCGAGCTCGGCCAGGTCCTGCCGGGTGAAGGCGTCCGGCACCCGGATGCCGCGACCCTCGAACAGGGCCCGGGTGTCCCGGTGGCGCTCGTCGTCGAGGAGCTGCCAGTACTCGGGCCACAGGGTGCCCAGAACGAGGACCGGCCCGCGCTCCGGTGCGGTCAGCAGCTCGCGCAGGCCCACGGCGGCTTCCTCGCCGAGCGGGTTGGCGGGCTGGAGCAGGTAAGACTGCGCCTCGTCGAGCCACACCACCGTGTACGGCACGATCGCGCCGGGCGTCCGGAGCGCCGCGAGGAGCCGACGGAGCGTCAGCGGATGCCACACCCGCCAGTGCGGCGGCAGCTCTCGCAGGGCCTCCCAGCACGCCCGGGTCTTCCCCGTCGACGAACCGCCGACCAGGACGGCCGTACTGCTCGCACCGTCGGCGGCCCGCCGTACCACCGCGTGCAACGCGGTGTCGTGCGCCCGCGCGACGTAGGCCGGCAGAGCGCCGCCGTCGCCCTGGTCGGTCGCGATGCTCCGGCGGACGTTGAGCGCCATCGGGTCGGTGACGGAGCGCAGGGGCACGCCCGCCGGCCCCCGGAAGGCCTGCGGTTCGGAGACGTGGACGTGCACGACTCCGCCCTGGACCACCAGCCCGTGGAACGTGCCACCGCTCACCGTGTTGGCGACGGTGTCGACGACGTACTCGTGCTCCGATGGCTCCACGAACGGACCTCCCCCGCGGGCCCCGAACGGAAAGCCGCGGAGCGGCCGCAGGCCCGGCCGGTCCACCGTACCGGCCGCGGCTTGCGGACGGTGCCGCGATCCGCACGCCCGGCTGCCGCAGGCCCTGTGCCTCGTCCCCCACGAGCGGCCCATCAGCCGCGCTGGCCCGCCAGCCTGGGAGGTGGTCCTGCGGGACGTGGCAGCGGTCGTGGAACGCCCGGCGACCGGGTTCCGTCACTGCCCGGGCGCGGCCGGTGCCGATTCTGGTGACCCAGCCCGCGTCCAGGGCGTGGGAGCAGATCGCGGCTCCGACCGCGCCGGCCGGAACCGCCCCCGACGGAGCGCGCGAACACCCGATGCTGCGACTCATCGCCCGATACCTGTGGCGCTGCACGCACACGCCCTCGCGCGCACCGGACCAGCCGAGCGGGCCCGCGCCAGAGCTCGTCCTGACCGACGCGCCCCTCCCCTGCGACACCTCGCTGATCTCGGACGCCCTGGACCGCTTCAACACCGGCATCGACGACTGCCGCTCCTTGGCGGTCCTGCTCCGTGCCCCGGCAGCCGCCGCATACTCGGTGGCCTGACCGGCCGCACCTCCCTCGGCCTGCTGTTCATCGACCTCTTCCACCTGCCCCCGAACTGCGCGGCTCGGGCCTGGGCAGCGAGATCCTGCGCCGGGCCGAGGAGGAGGCGCGGACGCGAGGCTGCCAGGCCACCGTCCTGTACACCATCAGATTCCAGGCGCCCGGGTTCTACGAGCGCAACGGCTGGCACCGCATGGGCGAAGTGCCGTGCGCCCCGGCAGGCACCAGCCGTGTCTTCATGACCAAGGAACTCTGAATTCCCCCATGCCGACACGAACGCACCGACGGGCGTGAAGTGCCGGCCACCGTGGTGGTGACCGGTGCTCACTTCGGGGGCTCCTCGTATGCCTCGCGGCTCGGCCCACGTCCCGATGGTTTTGTGGAGATGATCGCTCCGGCGTCAAACATGGTCCTTCCTCCTACCCGGTGCCGTCGACGTAGAGCGTGACCCCTCCCAGGAGCTCACTGCCGACGTTGGCGTGCACGTTGATCGCCTGTCGGCCGACGAAACCGTCGGGTGCCGTGGTGTCGACCGTCACCTCGGCCTGTTCGCCCGGGTCCAGCGTCACCTCCGCCGGATTCACCGTCACCTGCCAGCCGTCCGGGATCGGCCAGTGCTCGACGCGATGCCGGTCGAGCCGTGGCCGCTGCTGCTCGGGAGGGTCCTCACCGCACGCGTCCAGCGGTGGGATGGCATAACTGTCGAGCGCCAGCGTGACGGTCGCGCGATCGGGCCGGTTGTTGCGAACCGGGAACGTGACGTCGCGTGGGGCGAGTTGAGCGGCTTCACGTCGGTGTTGCTCTGCCCAGGTTGTTGGCCGGGTTGGCGTCGTCGTCCCACAGCAGCTCAACCAGCAGGCAGTAGTGACCCGGAGTGGCCGGGGTGTGCCATGGCACCGTGGCGAACGCGGGGCAGCCGGCGGCGGCCTTCACCGGCAGGTCCACCTTGGTCATCCCGATGTCGTGCGGGGTGGTGCCCGCACCGAATGCCAGATAGCCGACCTTGACCGGGAGGCCCGGCGCCGGGCCGGTCGTGGAGCCGTTCCAGACCCGGGCGACCACGAGGTAGTCGGTGTCCGGCCGGAGACTGTGCGCGTCGACCAGTACCCCGGGGTCGGCGGCGAGTTCAACGTGGATGTCGGGGATGCCCCTATGGTTCGTCAAACTGCCGAAGGAGTCACTGGACTCGCAGAAGGCCGGATGTGCCGGTAGAGCTCTCGGGCGACGTAGCACTTCAGGCAGCGGATGATCTCACGCCTGGACATGCCCTCGGCGGTGCGCCGTTGCAGGTAGGCCTGGGTGCGTTCATCCCAGCGTGGGCGGGACTGGACGATGCGGTAGAGGGCGGCGTTGGCCTGCCGGTGACCGCCGCGGTTCAGCCGTCGCCGCTGGGTCTTCCCGGAGGATTGCTCGACTGGGCTGACCCCGCACAATGCGGCGAACGACGCCTCGTCCGTGAGCCGGTCCGGGTTGTCACCTGCGGCGGAGAGGAGGACCGCGGCACTGTCGGGGCCGACGCCGACGAGCTTCAGGAGCTGGGGCCGGCTGGACCGGACAGCTGCGGTCATTCGCCGGGTCAACTCCTTGATCTCCTGACCAAGGTTCTGGATCCGGCGGGCGAGCAGGCGCATCGTGAAGACGGCCTCACCTCGATCCTCGCCCAGTGCAACGCAGGTGGCGACCGGCGCCGGATTGGTCAGCCGGTGAGTAGTTCGCGAAGGTCCGGCTCGACGGCAAGGAGGACTGCCTTGAGCTGGTTCATCGCCTGAGTGCGCGCCTTGACGGCCGATTCCTTGGCCAACCGCAGAACCCGCAAGTCCGCTGCCGGACCGTCTGCGGTCTTCGGTATGGTGGTCGCGCGTCCCGACAGGACGGCCCGCGCGGCAGCGTCCGCGTCGATGGCGCCACTACCTGGTCGACAACGGCACGAAGTGGCGGGCCGTGCCGGCCGACTTCCCGCCGTGGGACCGGGTCTACGCGTTCTTCCGCCGCTGGCGCGACCTGGGTCTGGTCCGGGAGTTCCACGACCGGCTGCGCGGCAAGGTCCGCGAGAAGGCCGGGCGGGATCCGGAGCCGAGCGCGGGCGTGATCGACTCCCAGTCCGTCAAGGCGGACGCCGTCGTCGGATCCGACAGCCGCGGCTTCGACGGCGGCAAGCTGATCAACGGTCGCAACCGGCACGTCGTGGTCGACACGCTCGGCCTGCCGCTCGCGGTGATGGTCACCGCGGCGGACGTCGGCGACCGCGCCGCGGCCCGGGTCCTGCTCGCCCAGGTCGCCGCCGCGCACCACCTGCTGGCCCTGGTCTGGGCCGACTGCGGCTACACCGGCAGCCTCGTCGAGTACAGCCTCGCCGTCCTCGCCCTGGTCCTCGTCATCGTCAAACGCAGCGACGACATGCGCGGCTTCGTGGTGTTGCCGAAGCGGTGGATCGTGGAGCGGTTCTTCGCCCACCTGATGCAAAGCCGCCGCCTCGTGCGCGACTTCGATCGCTCCACCGGCAGCGCCGAGGCGATGGTCTACTGGTCGATGACGCTCCTCATGACCCGCCGCCTTGCCCGGCCACGTCCTTCGCGAGCGTGAACCGGCCCGGCGCCGACTCGACCAGCCAGCCCCGGGCCACCAGCCGCTTCGCCTTCGAACGCAACGCCTCCACCTTCGCCGGCACCGGGTCCAGGCCGAAGCAGGCGGCCATCTCCTGGCACGTCAGCGGGCCCTGGCCGAGTCGGTTCCGGTCCGCGAGAGCCTGCAGGACGCGCTGGTAGTCCACCGACAGCGCCGACCAGGCCAGCCCCGCACGCCACACCGGCACAACGGACTTCGGCTTCGCCGCGTCCGTCGGCGAGGGGCGAACCGGATGCCCGTCGGAATGGCGCTGGTCCTCGGACGCGACGGCGGCGTCCGGGGCCAGCACCTCGCCCACGCGCGAGCGGGTGATGACCCACTCGTTCCACTCCCGCTCGGCCACGTCCAGTTCAGCGTGGATACGGTCAGCCTCTTCCCGCAGCTCGTCCACACGGCGGCGAGCAGTGAGCTCACGCTGTTCCAGCAGCCCCATGACCGACGGCATCCCCGACCTCCACCCGAGCGATGACACAACACGTCACCACTGCCACGGGGTCACCGACCCTATGCCTGACCAGCAGAAACACAGCCATCAAGACCGGAAAGACAACAACCACTGATGCCCACCCCTGGGTTGCGGATCTCATACACCCACCGTTGTTCATTGCGGAGCCACTGGGGGAACATGCGCGCTTGGTACTCGCTTCTGGACGTGCCAACCCAGACTGACGGTGTGTTGTTGAGCTGGTAGTCGACCAGGTCCGTGTTCGCTGCATCCGGACGCGACCTGAAGCCGGTCTGTGAAACCTCGGCGGGACTGCGCGAGTCGGAGCGGAAGACCACCTTCGGTGAGACGAGAGCACGACTCGGAACGTCCACCTCGGGAAAGGGGTTGGTCAGACTTCCACCCTTGATCCAGCGAGCCGCAGGGCCCAAGAGGGTGCCGCCGGCGCCTCCGGCGGCACCGAGGAGGAGGTCCTGCGGGGTGGTGGGCTGGCATTGGACGGTGTTGACGAGCCAGGTGTAGCCGGCGCCGACTGCGGCGTTGACGCCAGCCGCGGTGAAGGTGGCGGCGGTGCCTTCGAGGGCGAGGGCGGTGGCGGCGGTGCCGCCGATGGGGGCGAGGAGGCCGGCGCCGACGCCGATCAGGGCGCCTTTGCCGCTGGCGGCGGCGAAGCCGGTCCAGCTGAAGTCCTTGCCCTGGTGCTGCCAGGCATAGACGCCAGCGCCGATGATGCCGCCGGCGACGCCGCCGATGAGGGCGCTGATGCACATGGGGCAGGCGCCGGAGGGGTCGGTCTGGTTGGTGGGGTCGCCGTTGGCGTAGGTGTAGGCGGAGGTGAGGGGTGCGCCGGTGCCGGTGGTCAGCGGGTCGCGGGCGGTGAAGGTGCCGGTCGCGCTGTCGTACTGGCGGGCCCTCAGGTTGATCTGGCCGGGGAGGTTGGGGTCGGTGTACTGGCCGGTGAAGCCGAATGGGGCGGGTGTGGCGGCGGTGCCGCTGGTGGTGCGGTTGCCGCGGTTGTCGTAGCTGTAGGTGGCCTGGTTGGTGCCGGTGGCGTCGGTCGTGGTGGTGATGGAGCCGATGCGGTCGTGCTGGAAGTAGAGGCTGCCGGCGGATGTGTCCATGGACTGGGGCAGTCCGTCGGGGCCGGTGTGGTAGGTGGCGGTCGGAGCGCCGGTGGCGTTGGTCTCGGTGGCGATCTGCGGGAACACGCCGTTGATGTCCCAGCGGGTCGTGCGGTCGGCGGTGCCGTTCCTGGTGGTGGTGGACCGGTTGCCGTCGGCGTCGTAGGTGAAGGCGAGCGTTGCGGTGGGGAGGCTGGCGCCGGTCAGGCGTCCTGCGGGGTCGTAGCTGTAGGTGCCGGAGGGGTCTGCGGTGCGGTTGCCGTCGGCGTCGTACCGGTAGTTCGTGCTGGTGTTGCCGGTGGTGCTGGTGGTGAGCTGGTCGGCGGCGTCGAAGGTGTTGGTGGTCTTCGCGCCGCTCGGGGCGGTTGCGGTGAGCTGGTTGCCGGCCTTGTCCCAGGTGTAGCTGGTGGTGCTGTTCGGGGTGCAGGCGCTCGGGCTGGTGCCCGTGCAGGTACTGGTGAGGCGGCCGGCGAGGTCGTAGCTGTAGCTGGTCGCCGGGCGGGGGCTGGGACCGGTGTCCTGGTATTGCTCGGTGGTGACGCGGCCGTTGGCGTCGAGCGTGTAGTTCTTGGTGCCGCTGGCGTCGCTGGTAGTGGCCAGCCGTCCGGCGCGGTCGTAGGTCCGGGTTTCGGTGACCGGGGTGGTCGTGGGGGTCGTCGCGGTGAGGAGGTTGCCGGCTTGGTCGTAGGTGTAGGCGACGGCCTTTCCGGTGGTGGCCTGGCCGCTGGTGTGCTGGTCCTTGTCGTAGGTGTAGGTGGTGGACGTGTTGTCGGGGAAGGTGCGGCCGGTGAGGTTGCCGTCGGGGTTGTAGGTGTAGGCGAAGTCCTGGTCCAGGCCCGGGACGGTGACTCTGGTCAGGCGGTCGGCCGCGTCGTACTTCAGGGTTCGGGAGCCGGTGGCGTCACTGACGCCGGTGATGTGCCCGGTGGCGTCGTAGTCGTACGTGGCGCCGGGGGTTCCGTCGGAGTAGGCGACCGCGGTGATCTGGCCGGCGCCGTTGACGGTCGAGGTGATGGTCTGGCCGCGGGCGTTGGTGACCTTGGTGCGGTTGCCGTCGGCGTCGTAGCCGAAGGAGACGGTGCGGCCGAGCGGGTCGGTGACGGTGGTGGTGCGTCCGGCGGTGTCGTGGCCGTAGCCGGTGGTGTGGTTTTCCCGGGGTGAATCGCGGCGCCGCGGGTGGGTGCAGCAGGTCGTCACAGCGTCACAGCGCCGGTTGCGCGGCGCTGCGCAAGGATGGTCATCCCGCGCGGCCGGTCCGTTCCGCGATCACGGTCGCGGGCAACGTCGGCGTCTCCCGAGGAAGCTCGCGGATCTACGGAGACGTGCCCGACGTGTTCGGCCTGCCGGGTGCCGTGCCGCTGCCTACTTGATGTGACGCAGCAGGGCGGTGACGGCTGGATACACCTGCCCTCGGGGGTGTACCACCATCACCTTCCAGGTGGGTGCGTGTTGGGTGAAGTGGTGTGGCGTGAGGTCGGGGAAGCGGGCGGCCAGGGATGTGGGCATGATGCACACGCCGAGGTCCTGGCGGACCAGGTCGGTGGCGGCCAGGATGTCGTTGACCTCGAAGGTGGCGGTGCGGTCGACGAGGGCCGCGCGGAAGGCCCGGTCGACCGAGTGCCGGATGGCCCAGCCGACGGGGAATTCCACCAGTGGCAGGGCGGCGGCCTCGGCGAGGGTGACCGGTCGCTCGCCTTCCATGGCGCGGCCCGGTGCCGTGATCAGGACCATCTCCTCCTCCTTCAGCACGCGTGTGGCCAGTCCTCGTTGCTGGGGGCGGTCCAGTGCCGCGACGGCCACGTCCGTGGTGCCGTCGCGCAGTGCCTGCAGGATGTCGTCGGCCGGTGCCTGGCGAAGCCTGAGCGTTACCTGTGGGTGCTGGTGGCGGAAGGCGGCCAGTGCCTGGGCGAGGCCCGTGTGGAGGCCCTGCATGACGCCGATCGTGATCTCTCCCGTCAGCTCTCCTTTGACGAGGTCGACGGCGGCGCGGGCTTCCTCGGTTGCCCGCAGTGCGGCGCGGGCGGCCGGGAGGAACGCCTGGCCGGCCGGGGTGAGGGATACCCGGTGGGTGGTCCGGTGGAAGAGCGGTGCGCCCAGCTCGCGCTCAAGGGTTCGCACCGTGGTGGAGACCGCGGACTGCACCACGTGCAGGCGTCGTGCCGCCGCGCTGAAGCCGCCCTCCTCGGCGACCGCGACGACGACCTCCATCTGTCGAAGATCCATTTCGCCTCCGTATCCCCTCCGGGCCCGCTGACTCCAGGCTATCTCTGACAGAGATTACCGTCATCTTCAGCCATCTCCTCGACATGGGAAGCGGTGGCGGTGGCACGAGGTTGAAGAGGTCGTCGGCAGCGAGGGAGCTGCCGGTGAACCAGGGCCTCCGGCCCGTTGCCGGATGCCCGCCCTAAGCAAGGAGACGTCATGTCGAACAACGGCCTCATCGACCCCGCCGACGCCGCGGTTCTGCTGGTGGACCACCAGAGCGGTCTGCTGCAGATCGTCAACCACACCAACGTCCGCGAGCTGCGCAACAACGTGGCCGCTCTGGCCAAGGCCGCCACCCTGGTCGGCGCCCCGGTGATCGCCACCGCGTCGGTCCCCGAGGGCCCGAACGGCCCGCTGATCCCCGAGGTCTTCGACAACGCCCCCCAGGCGACCTACATCCAGCGTCACGGTGAGATCAACGCCTGGGACGTGGAGGGCTTCCGCAGCGCCGTCGCGCAGACCGGCCGCCGCACCCTCCTCGTCGCCGGAATCATGACCAGCGTCTGCGTCGTCGAGCCCGCGCTGGCCGCCCTCGCCGAGGGATACGACGTGTACGCCGTCATCGACGCCTCCGGCACCTACTCCGACGAGGCACAGCGGATCTCGATCGAGCGCCTTAGCCGTGCGGGCGTCAAGGTCATCGACGTCCTGGGTGTGGCGGCCGAGCTGCAGAAGACCTGGGCCCGCGAGGACTGGGCCGCCTGGGGCGGCATCTACGCGAGCGTCAGCCCCGGCTACGCCGCTGTCATGGAGTCCGTGGCCCGCGCCCAGGCGGAGGCCACCGGGTCCGAGGGCGCCGGCGCCGAGGTCAAGTGGGCCGAGGCCCGCGGCCGGCTGGCCTGAAACCCTTCGCCCGCCCCGGGCCGTCCGGCCCGGGGCGGGCGAACCCGTCCTTCAGCGACTTGAGTTTCACGGCCGGCGTCGGTCCCAGGCGACGCCGGCCGGCCACCGTCACCACTCGGAGCACTCACGAAAACGGAGCACCCCCATGTCGTTGTCCGCCCCCCGGCTCGTTCGCCGGGCACCCGGCCAGCAGATCGCCGCCCGGCACTCGGCCCGCAGGCACGGGGCCGGGTTCTGGCTGATCGCCTCGGCGTTCGTCACGGCCATGGCGTTCTCCACCGTCCCGACGCCGCTGTACCCCCTCTACCAGGCACGCGACGGCTTCTCCACCTTCACCGTCACCATGGTGTTCGCCGTCTACGCCCTCGGCGTCCTGGCCAGCCTGCTGCTGGCCGGGCACATCTCGGACTGGGTCGGCCGACGCAAGGTTCTGATCACGGCGCTGACCCTCGAACTGGTCGCCGCCGCACTGTTCCTCACCCAGCCATCCCTGCCGCTCCTTCTCCTCGCACGGCTGGTCACCGGCCTCGGGGTCGGCATGCTCACCGCGACCGCCACCGCGCACCTGCACGAACTGCACAGAGCACACCGCCCCGACGCCTCGCCGCAGCGCTTCGAGATCGTCTCCACCGCGGCCAACATCGGCGGCCTCGGCTTCGGCCCGCTCATCGCCGGCCTCCTCGCCCAGTACCTCGGCGCCCCCCTGCGCCTGCCCTACCTCGTCTTCGGCGCCCTGCTGCTGATCAGCATCGCCGCGGTCGCGCTCACCCCCGAAACGGTCCAGGTGCAGTCCGTCAGGCCCGCCTACCGGCCGCAGCGCATCAGCACCGACCACGGTGACCCCGCCGGATACCTGGCCGCCGCGGCCGCGGGCTTCGCGTCCTTCGCGGTCTTCGGCCTGTTCACCTCGCTGGCCCCCGGATTCGTCGGCCACACCCTGCACCACCCCTCCCGCGCACTGGCCGGACTGACCGTGTTCGCCGTGTTCGGCGCCTCCGCCGCGGCCCAGACCCTCACCAGCCGCCTCGACGCCACACTGCGCAGGAACATCGGCCTGTACGCCCAGGCCACCGGGGCGACCGCACTCGCCGTCGGCATGCACACCGCCAGCCTCACCCTGTTCCTGGTGGCCGGCATCACGGCCGGCATCGGCGCCGGAGTCCTGTTCAAATCCGCCGTCGGCACCGTCGTCGCCATGGCCACCCCGGCCAAACGCGGCGAAGCCCTCGCCGGCCTCTTCCTCATCTCCTACCTCGGCCTCGCCCTGCCCGCCATCGCCATCGGCATCGCCACCCGCTACACCACCATGACCACCGCGATGACCTGGTTCACCGCGGTCCTGCTCGCCCTGCTCACCACGGCCGACCTCCTCGCCCGCCGCCCCTGCCACACCGACTGAGCGCATCCTCCGCCACCAGGCCCAAAGACCCATGCGGCGCCACGCCCAGCCCCGTACGGCCCGGCGCCCGGCCCACGCGACCAGCCCGCCCCCGGTCCGGAAAGCGCACCATGACAACGACGCCAACGCCGACTCCAGCCTCCCCGCCGCATCCCCGGCCGAAGCTGGTGGCGACCGACCTCGACGGCACACTCCTACACAGCGACGGCAGCCTGTCCCAGCGCACCCGGGCCGCCCTGACCGCGGCGAGCAAGGCCGGCATCCGCATCGCCCTCGTCACCGGCCGCCCACCACGGTGCGTTCCCGCCCTGCTGGAGACCATCGGACGGCACTACGTCATCGCCGCCAACGGCGCCGCACTGTACGCGCCGGACGCGGCCACGATCCACATCTCCCCAATACGGTCCGACACGGCGACCGAACTCGTGACGCGACTGCGCGATGCCGTGCCCGGCGTCTCCTTCGCCGTGGAATACGAGACGGTATACGGCCACGAACCTGACTACCCCAACTGGTCGTTCGGCGAAGAGGCCGTCGAGCTGATCGGTCCCGCCGAGGACCTGCTCACGCCGGCGCCGGGCCGCCATGTACTCAAGCTCCTCGCCCACCACCCCACACTGCCCCTCGACGTCTTCTACGAGCAGGCGCGACGCAGTGCCGGCGGCAGTGCCGAGACGACCCACTCTACGGGTTTGTCGCTGGTGGAGTTCAGCGCGCCCGGCGTCACCAAGGCCGCCACACTCCTCGCGTGGAGCAGCCGGCTCGGCATTACCGCCGACGAGATCGCCGCCTTCGGCGACATGCCCAACGACCTCCCCATGCTCAAGGCGGTCGGCGCGCCCTACGCCATGACCAACGCCCACCCGGACGTCCTACGGACCGCGCGCTGTCGTACAGCCTCCAACGACGAGGACGGCGTCGCCCAGGCCCTCGAGCGGTTCATCGCCGCGCCGGCGCACGCCCACTGAGCGCGCTGAACCGCCTCGTGCGGGCCACCGCTACACTCGCGTGCTGCCCGGTCTGCACCGCAGTCGGCGTTCGGCGTGGGACAAAAACCGGTGCACTATTCGTCAGCGCATGCGGAACGGACCATTCTGGATTCTGCGGCGAGCCGGGAAGCAGGGGGGGGTGTTCCACCGGGCCCAGCCAGCGGGAGGCGACGGTTGTCACCGAAGTTGGGACAACGCTGGTTTGTGACATCAGAGTTGGGACTGGTCGCTCTCGTCGACCGATGCCGGTCAGGAGCGGCTGCCGCTCTCGGTCGTCTGAAGCTCCTGCTCGGTGGGCGTGCGATAGGTTGCCCGCCATGGCTGAACTCGGACCCGTTGCCTGGCCGCCGGCCCCGATCAGGACCGAGCGGCTCGTGCTCCGCGAGCCCGAGGTGCGGGACCGTGCGGCGTTCATCGAGTTGCTGGCGTCGCCGGAGGTGCATACCTACCTCGGCGGCCCCCGGCCGTGTGACGAGCTCGAGCGCGAGCTGCCCGGGGTGCCCAAGCGGTGGCCCGGGAGTTTCGTCGTCGATCTCGACGGGGCGATGATCGGCCAGATCCTGCTCAGGAGAGCGACGGGGCACCGTCGCCCGGCTGTCGCGGGGAAGGCCGATCTCGGCTACCTGTTCCTGCCGCGGACGTGGGGGTTCGGGTACGCCGCCGAGGCGTGCGCAGCGGCACTCGACTGGTTCGACGGCGTCCTTCCCGGCGAGCCGGTGGTACTCACCACCCAGACCGCCAACGTCGGCTCGATGCACCTCGCGGCGAAGCTGGGGTGCACCTCGGTAGAGCGGTACCACGCATGGGACGCCGAGCAGTGGCTCGGCCTGCGGCCCCCCAGTCACGCCGTCCGCTTGAGCCCGTACTCGACAGCGCGGATCCACGAGGCCACCGATCGGTCGTCGGCCCCGGCGCGCCGCGTGCACCAGCGCTTCCCAACTTCACTGTCACAAACCGGCGCCGTTCCCGACTTCGGTGACAACCGTCCCGGCTTCGCTGTCACAGGTCACGAGCCGCCGAGGCCGGCAGACCGCCCAGGGCCGTGCAACACGGCACTGCAACACGCCCACCCCAGGCCCCTCCCGGCCACACAGCCCCTGATCAGACCCGCAACACGCCCCCATGTCGCACCCCAGCGCAACACCGCGTTGCACCCCCGCGTTGCACCCCGAACTGTCCCGTGACAGCGGACCCGGACCGATTGCCATCGAAGGTGGACCAACGACCGTTCGTGACAGCGAAGATGGACCGCTGATGAGGATCCGGGCAAATGGCTCTGCCCGGATCTGCGGATGCTGTGGGCGATCTTCGTCTGAGACCGGGGAGTTCGGGGCGTGTGGGCAGGGCTGGGCTCACCCGATCGGCATCATGTCGGTCAGTGGAAATGCCGTCACGTCTTCAGGCGGGCGCGACAAGTGCAGCATGGTGTGGAAGTAGCCGTCGGTCTCCTTCCCCTGCGGGTCATCGCCGGTCGTGGTCACTGCCTGGATGGCGTATTGCTGTTCACCCGCGCTGGTGAAGCGTCGTTGCCGGAACGTGTGCGCGGTGGCCTTCTCTGTGACCAGGCCGTGTGAAGCCAGGCATGCGGCGATGGACGTGTACGGGGTGGTGCGCAGTACGAAGGCCGCGACCCACACCGGGTCCTGGGCACAGGTCAGGATCGGCTGGAAGCTGTGGGCGGTCAGGAAGGTCGTCCCTCCGGTGATCGTGATCAGACGGGCGTGCCGTGCGGCGCGGAGCAGGGGCTGCGAGGGGGGCGCTGTTTCGAGGTTCTCGGCGAAGCCCTCTTCCAGCAGGCCGACCTCGCATGCGTAGGAGATGGCGTTCGTGGCCATGTCGAGTCCGATTACCCGGGCTGGGTCATGGCGCCGACGAGCCGCGTAGTAGCTGCGGTCCCATTCGATCAGTTCGGCTGTGGTGAGGGCGGTGGCCTGTGGCGACGTGTAGTGGGCGTACAGGTCGTCCAGTGTCACCTCATGGTTGAGGAGGGCGGCGTTGATGCCATACGAGCAGCAGATGTCCAGCACGGTCACCGGTTCCGCCGTGCGGGCTGTCCGCCTGCGGGCCGCGAGCGCCCGCCGGAAGACGCTCTGTCCGTGATGGGGTGTCTGGTATTCCAGCGGGCCCAACGCCTGGAAGTAGGCCCGAGGATCCGGTTGATCGTAGATGTCGTCGAAGAGCGTCATGCCTGCTGGGCCGGGGGCCTCCGACGCTTGCCGATCACCGCCGGCGCTCTCACGCCCCTTGTTCCGAATACCGCTCATACCGGTTCTCCTCACAGAGCTCAGGTCCGCTATCTGGTCAGAGTCGGTCATCCCGCTTCGGTACCGGAAGAAGGCGGGGAAGAAACCAGCCACGCGCCGCAACCGGGGATGGCTGGTGCTCACCCGGAGCCTGCTCCGCTTCCGGTGGGGTTTCACACTCCTGACCTGCGGTGGTCCATCTTCGCTGTCGCGAAATCGCGTTGGTCCACCTTCGATGGCAATCGGTGCGGGTCCGCTGTCACCGGACACGAACCCCCTCCCCGCGCTGCCGAGCACCAGCCACCGAACCCCACCACCAGGAGAAGGCCGGCCCCGACAGCGGACGCCGTCCCCGCCGTACCCGGCGGCCCTTGGGCGGCGGCCCGGACCCGCGGCTGTCGCGCCCACCTGCCGCGCCCCCACCACACCCAGGGGAACCTGGCATCCGCCCACGTCACAGGGCACGACAGCACCCCACGTGACAGGGCGATGCGACAGCACCCACGCCCCGGCAACAGCCCTCCGACACACCCTCCACGGCGGCCTGGCAGCCCCCCAGCCCTTCCGGGCCGCTCTCAGGACCCAGCAGGCCCCCTCACGGAACTCCGCGCCGGTACACCACCGATCGCGGCTGCGCCTGCTCACAGAACGACAGGGCCGGCTGCGGCGAAGCACCCGCCGACCACCCGGATGACGCCCACACGCTTACGGCCTGCCCACGGATCCGCAGCCAGAACGCGGTCACTCCGGGTGAGCCAGGCCGCTCTCAGTCAGAAGAAGTCGTGTGAAGTGATGCTGTGGCCGCAGCCGTGCCTTGCGCAGTCGAGCCCTCTGGTCGGAGTTCTTGGAAATTCGAAGTCCGGACACCTGTGGCAGACGTGGCAGGGGAAGACATCGGGGCCGGGATCGGAGTCACCGTCTGACAGCAGGGATCGTGCCTCGCCATGGAGCGACTGGAGCCGCTCCCTGACTTGACCGAGGTCGCCCGCAATCCGCTCCAGGGCCTTCTTCTGGGAATCTGTCAGGTCGTCAGCAGAATGCATGGCCACGCTCCGTTGCCATCGACGGCCTCTCAATGAGCCTTCGCCATCTTCGAACGTGCTGGTCGGAGGGGCTGGCGTGACGGTTCTCCGGGGTGCTCGTGCTGGTCGTGGGCGGGAGTCTGCGG
>NZ_JBVISA010000068.1:0-17076 GCF_055575755.1 Kitasatospora sp. NPDC034035
CCTGACCGGTGAACAGGAACGCCGTCCGCCCCTCCACCACCGAGGCCTGACCACCGGACACCGCGGCCAGCCCGGCCAGCAACTCCGCACGATCGGAAGCCACGAACCCCGCCCGGTACTCGAACGCCGCCCGGCCCGTCGCCAGCGAGAACCCCAGATCCGCCACACTCGGCGCACCACCGCCCTCGACCACCGCCACCAACCCCACCGCCTGCGCCACAAGCGCCTCCGGACTCCGCGCCGAAAGCACCACCGGCACCACCGGCGACACCGGCAGGGCCACCGAGTCATCCTCCGGGGCCTCCTCCGCGGCCGGAGCCTGCTCCAGGACGGTGTGGGCATTCGTCCCGCTCACACCGAACGCGGAGACGGCAGCCCGGCGCGGCCGACCGGTTTCCGGCCACGGCAGGTTCTCCGTCAGCAGTTCGACGGCGCCGGCCGTCCAGTCGACGTGCGGGGACGGCGCGTCCACATGCAGGGTCCGCGGCAGGACGCCGTGCTGCATCGCGAGCACCATCTTGATGACGCCCGCGACTCCGGCGGCGGCCTGGGTGTGCCCGATGTTGGACTTGAGCGAGCCGAGCCAGAGCGGCCGGTCGTCGGCCCGCTCCTGGCCGTAGGTGTTCAGTAGGGCCTGTGCCTCGATCGGATCGCCGAGTCGTGTGCCGGTGCCGTGCGCCTCGACCGCGTCGATCTGGTCCGCCGTCAGCCCGGCACTCTCCAGGGCCTGCCGGATCACCCGTTGCTGCGACGGGCCGTTCGGGGCGGTCAGCCCGTTGGACGCACCGTCCTGGTTGACCGCGCTGCCGCGCACCACCGCCAGTACCTGGTGGCCGTTGCGTCGCGCGTCGGAGAGCCGCTCGACGAGCAGCATGCCGACGCCCTCGGACCAGCCGGTGCCGTCCGCCGCGGCGGCGAAGGCCTTGCACCGGCCGTCCGAGGCCAGCCCGTGCTGGCGGCTGAACTCGACGAACACGTCGGGGGTGGCGAGGACGGTCACGCCGCCCGCGAGCGCCATCGAGCACTCGCCGTTGCGCAGCGCCTGCACTGCGAGGTGCAGGGCGACCAGCGAGGAGGAGCAGGCGGTGTCGACGGTGACCGCCGGCCCCTCGAAGCCGAAGGTGTAGGACAGGCGCCCTGAGACGACCGCCGCCGCGTTGCCCGTCAGCAGGTAGCCCTCGACACCGTCCGGCAGGTCGTCCGCGACCGCGCTGTACCCCTGCGAGGAGGCGCCCACGAAGACGCCGGCCCGGCTGCCGCGCAGCGTGGTCGGGTCGATGCCCGCCCGCTCGAAGACCTCCCAGGAGGTCTCCAGCAGCAGCCGCTGCTGCGGGTCCATGGCCAGCGCCTCGCGCGGGCTGATCTCGAAGAACGCCGGGTCGAACCGGGCGGCATCGTGCAGGAAGCCTCCGCCGCGGGCGTAGAAGGTGCCCGGCCGGTCCGGGTCCGCGTCGTACAGGTCGGCGAGGTTCCAGCCGCGGTCGGTGGGGAACTCGGAGATGGCGTCGCCGGCGTCGGCGACGAGCCGCCACAGAGCCTCCGGAGACTCCACGCCCCCGGGGAACCGGCAGCTCATCCCGACGATCGCGATCGGCTCGCGCGAGGCCGCGATCAGCTGCTGGTTCTGCCGCCGCAGGCGCTCGGTCTCCTTGATGGAGGCCCGCAGCGCTGCGACGATCTTCTCGTTGGGCGTGGTCATCGTGAGCTCCGCACTTCGGACGTGTCAGGTTTCGTTGCTGTCGAGGGCCATGTCGATGAGGCTCGCCACGTCCATCGTGTCGATCAGGTCCAACTCGTCGTCGGAGCTGGTGGCGGAGCCGTCCGTGCCGGGACCGGCGAGCCGGAGCAGGGTGTCCAGCAGGCCGGCCTCGCGGAAGCGCGCCAACGGGATCGCGGCGAGTGCCTCCCGTAGCTGCGCCTCCTGCGGGTCCACCGCCGCCTCCCGGGCGCCGTCGGGGAACAGGCGGTCCCGGACGTGCTCGGCGAGGGCCGCAGGCGTCGGGTAGTCGAAGACGACGCCTGCGGGCAGCTTCAGCCCGGTGACCAGGGTGAGCCGGTTGCGCAGCTCGACCGCGGTCAGCGAGTCGAAGCCGAGCGCCCGGAATGCGCGGTCCGGTTCGACGGACCGGGCGTCCGGGTAGCCGATGGCCTCGGCCACCTCGCCGCGCACCAGTTCCAGCAGGGCGCGGTCGCGGTCGGCGGCCGGGAGCCCGGCCAACCGGGCAGCCAGGGCGCCGGCGTCGTCGCCCGCCCGGCCGGTGTCGTCGGCCGGCTCCGTGTCGAGGACGGCCCTGACCTCGGCCAGGTCGCCGATCAGGGGGCGCCGGCGGGCAGCGGTGTAGGCGGGCGTGAACGCCGCCCAGTCGACGTCAGCGACGACGCCGGTGGGCTCGCCGTCCGCCAGGACGCGCCACAGGCCGAGCAGCGCGGTGCCCGGGGCCATCACCGACAGGCCGAAGCGGCGCAGGTGGTGCTCGGCGTCCGCGCCGGCGGCCATGCCGGCCTCGGCCCAGGGACCCCAGGCCACCGAGGTGCCGGCCAGTCCGCGAGCCCGGCGGGCCTCCACCAGGGCGTCCAGGTGGGCGTTGGCCGCGGCGTAGCCGCCCTGGCCGCCGCTGCCCCAGACCCCGGCGACGGAGGAGAAGGTGACGAAGGCGTCGAGTTCCCGGTCGCCGAGCAGGGCGTCCAGGTGGGCGGCGCCGGCGGCCTTGGCGGCGACGACGGCGGCCAGTTGCGCCGGTCCGCTGTCGTCGAGCGGCGCGTCGGCGACCACGCCGGCCGCGTGGACGACGGCGGTCAGCGGCAGGTCTGCGGGGATGCCGTCGAGCACCCGGGCCAGTGCGTCGCGGTCGGCGCTGTCGCAGGCCGCGACGGTCACCCGGGCACCGAGCGCGCCGAGTTCGGCGACCAGCTCGGTGGCGCCGGGGGCCTCGGGGCCTCGGCGGCCGGTGAGCAGCAGGTGCTCGGCGCCCTCGCCGGCCAGCCGGCGGGCCACCTGGGCGCCGAGGGCGCCGGTGCCGCCGGTGATGAGCACGGTGCCGCGCGGCCGCCAGGGCACGGCCGGGCCCTCGGGCCGGCCGGTGACCCGCTCCAGGCGGCGCACGTGGAGGCCGGTGGCCCGGACGGCGAGCTGGTCCTCGCCGTCGGCGCCGCTGAGGGCGGCGGCCAGCAGCGGACCGGTGTGCGCGTCGAGCTGCTCGGGCAGGTCGACGAGACCGCCCCAGCGGTCGGGGTGCTCCAGGGACGCCACCCGGCCGAGGCCCCAGACCTGGGCCTGCTCGGGCGCGGTGGGCCGGTCGCCGGCCCCGGTACCGACCGCGCCCGCGGTCGCGCACCAGAGCGGGGCGCCGAGCCCGGCGTCGCCGAGGGCCTGCAGCAGGAGGAGGGTGGCGGCGAGGCCTGCGGGCAGTGCCGGGTGGGCGGGGTGCGGCGCCGGGTCGAGGGCGAGCAGCGAGAGCACCCCGGACGGCGTGCCGGCCTCGGCCTCCTCGCGAAGCCGGGCGGCCAGTGCTGCGCGGTCGTCGTCGCCGACGGCCCAGGTGACCACCCGGACGTCGGCGTCTTCGCGGGTGAGCGCGGCCGACACCTCGGCGGTGCGGTCGGCCGTGTCGGTCCCGGCGGGGACCACCAGCAGCCAGCTGCCGGACACCGGGGCGGCCGGTTCGGTGACCGGCCGCCAGACGGCACGGTAGCGCCAACCGTCCGCGGTGGACTGCTCGCGGCTGCGGCGGCGCCAGGCGGCGATCGCCGGGAGGGCGGTGCCGAGCGGCTGGTCGGCGTCGAGCCGCAGTTCGTCGGTGAGCGCGGTCAGGTCCTCGCGCTCGACGACCTCCCAGAAGCGGGCGTCCACCGCATCCGGCTCCCGGGTCGCCCCTGCGGTGGCCGCTGCCACGGGCGCGGGCCAGTAGCGCTCCCGCTGGAAGGCGTAGGTCGGCAGGTCGATCCGGCGGGCACCGCTGCCGGCGAAGTACGCGGGCCAGTCGACGGCCGCGCCGCGTGTCTGGGCGGTGGCGAGGGAGGTCGTCAGCGTCCGGGCCTCCGGGTGGCCGTGGCGCAGCACCGGGGCGAAGGCGGCGGGCCCGGCGGCGCAGCCCTGGCCGAGGGCGCTGAGGACGCCGTCGGGGCCGAGCTCCAGGTAGGTGGTGACGCCCTGGGCTTCCAGCGTCCGGACGGCGTCGGCGAAGCGGACGGCCTCGCGGACGTGCCGCACCCAGTAGCCGGGCTCGGTCAACTCGGCGGAGGCGAGTGCGCCGGTGAGGGTCGAGGCGATCGGGATCCGCGGCGCCTCGTACGCCACCTGCTCCGCAACGGCCCGGAAGTCTTCCAGCATGCCGTCCATCAGCGGCGAGTGGAAGGCGTGGCTGACGGTCAGTCGCTTGGTGCGGCGTCCGTCGGCGGCGAGCTTCTCGGCGATCTCGACCACGGTGCTCTCGGCACCCGAGATCACCACGGACGTCGGGCCGTTGACCGCGGCGATGCCGGCACCGTCGGTCAGCAGCGGCAGCACCTCGTCCTCCGCCGCTTCGACGGCGACCATCGCGCCGCCGCGCGGCAGCGCCTGCATCAGCCGGCCACGCGCCGCGACCAGCCGCGCCGCGTCCGCCAGCGAGAACACCCCGGCGACGTGGGCGGCGGCCAGTTCGCCGATGGAGTGACCGGCCAGCGCGTCGGGGCGCAGACCCCACGACTCCAGCAGGCGGAACAGCGCGACCTCGAGCGCGAACAGCGCGGGCTGGGTGTACGCCGTCTCGTCGATCAGCTCGGCGTCCGCGATCGCCTCGCGCAGCGGACGCTCCAGGTGGCCGTCCAGCTCCGCGCAGACCGCGTCGAGAGCCTCGGCGAACACCGGGTACGTCTCGTACAACTCAGCTCCCATGCCCCGCCGCTGACTGCCCTGGCCGGTGAAGAGGAAGGCGAGTTTGCCGCCCGTGGCCGAGCCCCGGACCACAGTCGCACCGGGAGTGCCGGCGGCCAACCCCTGTAGACCCCGCATCAACCCCTGCTCGTCGGCAGCCACCACGACCGCCCGGTGCTCCATCGCGGAGCGGCCGGTGGCCAGCGAGTACGCGGCGTCGCCGGGCGCGGCGCCGGTGGCCACCGCTCGCAGCAGCCGCTCGGCCTGGGCCCTCAGGCCGTCCTCCGTGGGGGCCGACAGCGGCACCGGCCAGACCGGCGGTGCGGCCGGGCCCGGCTCGGCGACGGCCGGCTCCGGCTCCTGTGCCTGCTCCAGGACGACGTGCGCGTTGGTGCCGCTCATGCCGAACGAGGAGACCGCCGCGCGGCGGGGGCGGCCGGTCCGCGGCCACGCCGTGTTCTGCGTCAGCAGTTCCACGGCCCCGGCCGACCAGTCGACCTCGGTGGACGGCGCGTCGATGTGCAGGGTGCGCGGCAGGACGCCGTGCTGCATCGCCAGCACCATCTTGATGACGCCCGCGACACCGGCGGCGGCCTGGGTGTGGCCGATGTTGGACTTCACCGAGCCGAGCCGGAGCGGCTGCGCACCGGTGCGGTCCTGGCCGTAGGTGGCGAGCAGCGCCTGGGCCTCGATCGGGTCGCCGAGCCGGGTGCCGGTGCCGTGCGCCTCGACGGCGTCCACGTCGGCGGCGCCGAGGCGGGCGGAGGCGAGTGCCTGGCGGATGACCCGCTGCTGGGAGGGCCCGTTGGGGGCGGTGAGGCCGTTGGAGGCGCCGTCCTGGTTGACGGCGGAACCGCGGACGACGGCCAGCACCCGGTGGCCGTTCCGTTCGGCGTCGGAGAGCCGCTCGACCAGCAGCAGACCGACGCCCTCGCCCCAGCCGGTACCGTCCGCGCCGGCCGCGAACGCCTTGCAGCGGCCGTCGGCCGCCAGACCGCCCTGCCGGCTGAACTCGACGAACGCACCCGGCGTCGACATCACCGTGACGCCGCCCACCAGGGCGAGCGAGCACTCCCCGGCCCGCAGCGCCTGGCCCGCCAGGTGCAGCGCGACCAGCGAGGAGGAGCATGCGGTGTCGACGGTGACCGCCGGGCCCTCCAGACCGAAGGTGTACGACAGCCGTCCGGAGACGACACTTGCCGCCGTGCCCGTGCCGAGCCGCCCCTCCAGGTCGTCGGAGGAGTTGGCGGCAAGGGTCAGGTAGTCCTGGCCGTTGGTGCCGACGAAGACGCCGGTCCGGCTGCCGCGCAGCGCGGCCGGGTCGATGCCCGCCCGCTCGAACGCCTCCCAGGAGGTCTCCAGCAGCAGCCGCTGCTGTGGGTCCATGGCGAGCGCCTCGCGCGGCGAGATCCCGAAGAAGACCGGGTCGAACTCGGCGGCGTCGTGCAGGAATCCGCCCTCCCTGGTACCGGCCCGGCCGGGCCCGTCACCGTGCAGGGCGGCGAGGTCCCAGCCCCGGTCGGTGGGGAACCCGGAGACGGCGTCACCGCCGTCGAGCAGCAGCTGCCACAGCTCCTCCGGTGACCCGACCCCGCCGGGGAAACGGCAGCTCATGGCCACGATCGCGATGGGCTCGTCGATGGCGGAGCCGGCGAAGTGGGCACCGCTGGTCTCCGGGACCGCCGATTCGGCGCGGCCGAGGACCTCGGTCCCGAGGTGGCCGGCGAGGGCGGTGACGGTCGGGTAGTCGAAGACCAGCGTGGAGGGCAGGCTCAGGCCGGTGACGACGGTGAGGCGGTTGCGCAGCTCGACGGCGGTCAGCGAGTCGAAGCCCAGCTCGCGGAAGGCCCGGCCCGCGTCCACCGCGTCCGCCTCCGCGTAGCCGAGCACCCCGGCCACCTCGGTGCGGACCAGATCCAGCAGGACGGCGGCCCGGTCGTCGGGGGTCAGCCCGGCCAGGCGGCCGGCAAGTTCGTCGGACGGGCCCTCGGGGCGGTCGGGCTCGGACTGCGCGGAGGTGGAGCGGCCGGCCTCGGGGATCTCGGCGAAGAGGGGGACGGGCACCGTCGTGCCGTCGAGCAGCCGCTCCCAGACGATGTCGGCGACGGCGAGCGCAGTGTCGCCGTTCTCCAGTGCCTGCTGAAGCGCGGTCATGGCGAGGTCGGGAGCCATCGGGGGCACACCCTCGCGGCGCAGGCGCACGGTGAGCCGGTCGTCGGTCGCCATGCCCGCCTCGGCCCACGGACCCCAGGCGATCGAGGTCGCGGGCAGTCCGTCGGCCCGCCGCTGCTCGGCGAGCGCATCCAGGTAGGCGTTGGCCGCGGCGTAGTTACCCTGACCTGCACTGCCGATCGTCCCGGCCGTCGAGGAGAACAGCACGAAGGCCGACAGGTCATGACCGCTGGTCAGCTCGTGCAGGTTGCGCGCGGCGTCCACCTTCGGCAGGGCCACCGATGCCAGCCGCTCGGCGGTCAGTGCGTCGATCACACCGTCGTCCAGGACGCCGGCCGTGTGGAAGACCGCGGACAGCTCGTGCTCGGCCAACAGGCCCGCCAGCGCCTCGCGATCGGCGACATCACAGGCCGCCACGGTCACGGCCGCGCCAAGGGCGGTCAGCTCGTCGCGGAGCTCGGAAGCCCCCGGGGCATCCGGGCCACGGCGGCTGGTCAGCACCAGGTGCCCGGCACCGTTGCGGGCCAGCCAGCGCGCGACCTGCGCACCCAGCGCACCCGTCCCGCCAGTGACCAGCACCGTCCCGGACGGCGACCACGCCGAGCCCTCACCACGCGCAGCACGGACCAGACGGCGGCCGAAGACACCGGACGCGCGGACCGCGACCTGATCCTCACCGGCATCGGCCAGCACACCGGCCAGCCGGCCGAAGGCCCGCTCGTCCGCGTCCACGGGCAGATCGACCAGACCACCCCACCGCTCCGGATGCTCCAGCGCGACGACCCGGCCCAGGCCCCACACCTGCGCCTGCACCGGATCGGCCACCCGCTCCGAACGCCCAGTGGCCACCGCGCCCCGCGTGACACACCACAGCGGCGCAGCGACACCGGCATCGCCCAGCGCCTGAACGAGAGCCAACACCTCGCCCGGTGCGGCAGCCGGGAGCACAATGCCCGCCACTGCCGCACCATCGGCCAGCACCGACCGCAACTCGCCCGCCAGTACACCGCGATCGGCCGTGCCGGCCTCGAAGACCCGCACCTCCGCGCCCCGACCGGTCAGCACCCCGGCCAGCTCCCCAGCGCCGGCCGCCACCAGCCACACACCCGACAGCCCATCCGCCGACTCCACCAGCGGCCGCCAGGCCACCCGGTAGCGCCAGCCGTCGACCACCGTCGCCTCACGGCTGCGCCGCCGCCACGCCGCCAGCATCGGGAGCGCGTCGCCGAGGCGGTCGCCGTCCTCCACGCCGAGGGTCTCGGCGAGCGCAGCGAGGTCCTCGCTCTCCACGGCCTCCCAGAACCGGGCATCCACCGGGTCGGCCGGCAGCCCGGCCGGGACGGGGCCGCCCGACTCCAGCCAGTACCGTCCGGGGCGGAAGCCGTAGGTCGGCAGCTCCACCCGCCGTGCGCCGCTTCCGGCGTAGAACGCGGCCCAGTCGACGGTGACGCCGCGCAGGTGGGCACGCGCCACGGCGCTGGTCAGCGTCTCGGTCTCGGGGCGGCCGGCGCGCAGCAGCGGGACGAACGCGGCCTCGGCCGCGGACTCCTGGCCCATGGCCGAGAGCACCCCGTCCGGCCCGAGCTCCACGAATGTCCGGACGCCCTGCGCCTCCAGCACCTGCACCGCATCGGCGAACCGGACCGTCTCCCGGACATGCCGCACCCAGTACTCGGGATCCGTCAGCTCGGCCGAGACGAGCACACCCGTCAACGTCGACACGACCGGGATCCGCGGCACCTCGAACACCACCTGCCCGGCCACCGCACGGAACGCGTCCACCATCCCGTCCATCAACGACGAATGGAACGCATGACTGACCGTCAGCCGCTTGGTCTTCCGACCCTGGGCCTCCCAGTCGGCAGCCAGCTCCAGCACCGCCCGCTCGTCGCCGGAAACCACCACGGAGGAAGGCCCGTTGACGGCGGCAATGCCCAGCTCGTCGCCGCGCCCGAGCAGCAGTGGCAGGACCTCGCCCTCGGCGGCCTCCACGGCCACCATCGCGCCGCCGCGCGGCAGCGCCTGCATCAGCCGACCGCGCGCGGCCACCAGCTTGCACGCATCCGCCAGCGAGAACACCCCGGCGACGTGCGCGGCGGCGATCTCACCGATCGAATGCCCGGCCAGGAAGTCAGGCCGCACACCCCAGGACTCGACCAGCCGGAACAGCGCCACCTCCACCGCGAACAAGGCCGGCTGCGCGTAACCCGTCTCATGGATCAGCGCCTCATCGGCGATCGCCTCACGCAGCGGACGGTCCAGATGACCGTCCAGCTCGGCACAGACCTCGTCGAAAGCCGCGGCGAACACACGGTGGGCCACGTACAACTCCCCACCCATCCCCACCCGCTGGCTGCCCTGGCCGGTGAACAGGAAGGCGGACGGCCCGTCGGCGACGATGTCCTGGAGCGCCTGCCCGCGCTCGCCCTCGGCGAGGGCGCGGAGCGAACTCCGCAGCTCCTCGGTGTCCGTGGCGACCAGGGCGGCACGGTGCGGCAGCGCGGCCCTGGTGGTGGCCAGCGAGTAGCCGATGTCGAGCGGATCGGCCTCGGACACGGTGTCCAAGTGGGCCAGCAGCCGGGCGGCCTGCACCGGGAGGGCGTCGGCGCTGCGCGCGGAGAGCAGCCACGGCACGGCCGTACGGTTGGCGCGGTCTGCGGCGACAGCCACCGGCGCGGCCGCCGGGGCCGAGGCGTCCGGGTCCTCGGCGGGCTCGGGGGCCTGCTCCAGGATGGTGTGGGCATTGGTGCCGCTGACGCCGAACGAGGAGACCGCGGCCCGGCGCGGCTGCCCGGTCTCGGGCCAGGGACGGGGCTCGGTCAGCAGCTCGACCGCACCCGCCGTCCAGTCGACGTGCGGGGACGGCTCGTCCACGTGCAGGGTCTGCGGGAGCAGGCCGTGGCGCATCGCCATGACCATCTTGATCACGCCGGCGACACCGGCGGCGGACTGGGTGTGGCCGATGTTCGACTTCAACGAGCCGAGCCACAGCGGCTGTTCGGCCGGCCTCTCCTGGCCGTAGGTGGCGAGCAGCGCCTGCGCCTCGATCGGGTCGCCGAGGACGGTGCCGGTGCCGTGCGCCTCCACCGCGTCCACGTCGGCGGCGGCGAGCCGGGCGTCGGCCAGCGCCTGGCGGATCACCCGCTGCTGGGCCGGGCCGTTCGGCGCGGTCAGGCCGTTGGACGCGCCGTCCTGGTTGATCGCCGAACCGCGGACCACGGCGAGCACCGGGTGCCCGTTGCGGCGGGCGTCGGAGAGCCGCTCGACCAGCAGGACGGCGACGCCCTCGGACCAGCCGGTGCCGTCCGCCGCGCCCGCGAAGGACTTGCAGCGGCCGTCGGCGGCCAGGCCCCGCTGGCGGCTGAACTCGACGAACACGTCCGGCGTCGCCATCACCGTCACACCGCCGACCAGGGCCTGCGCGCAGTCGCCGTCGCGCAGCGCCTGGCAGGCCCAGTGGAGTGCCACCAGCGAGGACGAGCAGGCGGTGTCCAGGGTGGCCGCCGGGCCCTCCAGGCCCAGCGTGTAGGCGATCCGGCCGGAGAGCACACTGGTCGCATTGCCGGTCAGCAGCCGCCCCTCGACGCCCTCGGGCACCTCGCGCAGCTCCGAGCCGTACCCCTGGTAGCTGCCGCCGACGTACACGCCGGTGCGGCTGCCGCGCAGCGACGCCGGGTCGATGCCGGCCCGCTCGAAGACCTCCCAGGAGGCCTCCAGCATCAGCCGCTGCTGCGGGTCCATGGCGAGCGCCTCGCGGGGCGAGATCCCGAAGAACTCGGCGTCGAACTCGGCGGCGCCGTGCAGGAATCCGCCCCCGCTCGCGTAGAAGGTACCCGGGTGGTCCGGGTCCGGGTGGTAGAGGTTCTCGACGTCCCAGCCTCGGTCGGCGGGGAACAGCGAGATCGCGTCGGTGCCGGTGGACACCAGCTGCCACAGGTCCTCCGGCGAGCGGACGCCGCCGGGCAGGCGGCAGCTCATCGCGACGATCGCGATCGGCTCCTGCTCCGCCTCCTCGACCTCGCGCAGCCGGCGGTTGGCCCGGCGCAGCTCGGCGGTCATCCACTTGAGGTGGTCGAGGAGCTTCTTTTCGTCTGCCATCAGCGGGCCGCCTTCGAAGGTGCCGGGTGGATCGCGCTCGTCGCGCAAGGGGACGGAGAGGTCGAGCGGAGGGTGGTGATCGGGCCGGCAGGGATGCCGGGGGAGGTCGGCGCCCCGGACAGGGGGGACGCCGACGGGGTGCCGGGGCGGGCGCGGCCCGCCCCGGCGTACACGGGGTACACGGTCAGGACCTGCCGAATTCCTTGTCGATGAGGTCGAGGAGGTCGTCGGCGGACACGTCGTCCAGCTCGTCCTCGTCGGCCTCGTCCACCGCGCCGCCGGCCGCGTTCCACTTGGCCAGCAGGGCCTGGAGGCGGGCGGTGACGCGAGCGCGGTCGGCGTGGTCCGAGGCGACGGCGGACAGCGTCCGGTCGAGCGCGTCGAGTTCGGCGAGCGCCGAGCCCGCCCCGGTGTCGTCGTCGCCGGCGATCTCGGCCCGCAGGTGGGCGGCGAGCACGGTCGGGTTCGGGTAGTCGAACACCAGGCTGGTGGGCAGCCGGAGGCCGACGGCGGTGCCGAGCCGGTTGCGCAGCTCGACCGCGGTCAGCGAGTCGAAGCCCAGCTCGGTGAACGCCCTCGCAGCCTCGACTGCCGCAGCCCCGGCGTAGCCGAGGACGGCGGCGACCTCGCCGCGGACCAGGTCGAGCAGCGCCCGCTCCCGCTCGGCGGCGGGCAGCGACCGCAGCTGCTCCTGGAAGGCCGCGGACTGCTCGGCGGTGCCCGCCTCCGGACTCGCGGTGGCACCCTCCAGCGCCTCGCGGACCTCGGGCAGGTCGCCGATCAGCGGCCGCGGGCGGGCGGCGGTGAAGGCCGGCGCGAACAGCGCCCAGTCCACGTCCGCCACCGTCAGCGCCGTCTCCCTGTGGTCCAGCGCCTGCTGGAGCGCGGCGATGCCGAGCTCCGGCGCCATCACCCGCAGGCCGCGCCGGCGCAGCTGCTCGGCAGCGGCGGCGTCCTCGGCCGCCATGCCGATGCCGCCCCACGGCCCCCACGCCACCGAGGTGGCGGCGAGTCCGGCGGCACGGCGCCGCTCGGCGAGGGCGTCGAGGAAGGCGTTGGCGGCCGCGTAGCCGGTCTGCCCGCCGCTGCCCCACACGCCCGCGATCGAGGAGAAGAGGACGAAGGCGTCCAGCTCGGTGGCGCCCAGGGCCGCGTCGAGGTGGACCGCCCCGGACACCTTGGCGTCCACGACCGCCGCCAGTTCGGCGAGGTCACTGTCCATCAGGGCGGTGTCCTGGGTGACGCCGGCGGCATGCACCACCGCGCGCAGCGGCAGGCCGTCCTCGCCCACGAGCAAGCGCTTGACCAGCGACTCCACCGCCTCGCGGTCGGACGCGTCGCAGGCCTCCAGGGTCACCCGGACTCCGGTGGCCGCCAGTTCGTCGCGCAGCCGGACCGCACCGGGGGCCTCGGCGCCGCGCCGGCCGGTGAGCACCAGGTGCTCAGCGCCGTTGCGGGCCAGCCAGCGGGCCACCTCCGAACCGAGCGCGCCGGTGCCGCCGGTGACCAGCACCGTGCCGCGCGGCCGCCACGGAGCCGTCGGGGCAGCGGGCCGTTCGGCGCGCACCAGGCGCCGGGCCAGCACCCCGGAACGGCGCACCGCCAGCTGGTCCTCGCCGTCCCCGGCGGACAGCACGCCCGCCAGGCGGGCCGCCGCCCGGTCGTCCACCGTCACCGGCAGGTCGACCAGACCGCCCCAGCGCTCGGGGTGCTCCAGGGCCACCGTCCGGCCCAGACCCCAGACCTGCGCCTGAACCGGGCTCAGCACGCCCTGGGCCGCACCCGTCGCCACCGCTCCGCGCGTCGCACACCACAGCGGGGCGCCGATCCCGGCGTCGCCGAGGGCCTGGACGAGCACCGCGGTCGCGGCCGGCCCGGCGGCGAGCGCCGGGTGGACGGGGTGCTGCTCCTCGTCCACGGCGAGCAACGACAGGACACCCGCCGGAGTCCCCCCTGCCGCGTCCCAGGCAGCGCGCAGCTCATCGGCGAGCGCGGCGCGCTCGCACGTGCCGGCATCGACCGCGATCCGCCGCACCCGCGCCCCGCCGTCCGACAGGGCCCGCTCGACGGCGGCGGTCCACTGCCGCGCGGCCTGCGGGAGCGTACCGTCCGCCGGGACGACCAGCAGCCAGTCACCGGTCAGCACCCCGTCGTACGAGGCGTCGGCCAGCGGCCGCCAGACCACCCGGTAGCGCCAGCCGTCCACCAGGTGCTGCTCGCGCTGCTGGCGTCGCCAGGCCGAGAGAACCGGCAGGACGGGCGCCAGGGCGGTCAGCGGGGACCGTTCGTCCGAGGCGTCCACCTCCAGGGTCGCCGCCAGCGTGGTCAGATCCTCGCTCTCCACCGCCTCCCAGAACCGGGCGTCCACCGGGTCGCCGCCCTGGCCCGCCGCGCCGTGCACGGCGGCCGCGACGGAGACCGGGGCCTCCGGCCAGTACCGCTGCCGTTGGAAGGGGTAGGTGGGCAGGTCGACCCGGCGGGCGCCGGTACCGGCGAACACGGCCGGCCAGTCGACCGCGAGGCCGCGGACGTGGGCCTGGACGAGGGCTACCGTGAGCGTGCGGGCCTCCGGGCGGCCGGCGCGGAGCACCGGGACGAACACGGCCTCGGCCACGGACTCCTGACCCATCGCGGACAGCACCCCGTCCGGGCCCAGCTCGACGAACGTCCGGACACCATCCGCCTCCAGGGCGGTGACCGCGTCGGCGAAACGGACGGCCTCACGGACGTGGCGCACCCAGTACTCGGCGTCGGTCAGCTCGGTGGAGACAGGAGCGCCCGTGAGAGTGGAGACGATCGGAATCCGCGGAAGTTCGTAGGTGATCTGCTCGGCGACGGCACGGAAGTCCGCGAGCATGCCGTCCATCAGCGGCGAGTGGAACGCATGACTGACCGTCAGCCGCTTGGACTTGCGACCCTCCAACTGCGCGACCACGGCCAGCACCACATCCTCGGCACCGGAGATCACCACGGAGGTCGGGCCGTTGACGGCGGCGATGCCGACGCCCTCGGTCAGCAGCGGCAGCACCTCCTCCTCGGTGGCCTGCACCGCGACCATCGCACCGCCGCGCGGCAGCGCCTGCATCAACCCGGCACGAGCCGCCACCAGCCTCGCGGCATCCGCCAGCGAGAACACACCCGCGACATGGGCGGCAGCCAGCTCACCGATCGAATGCCCGGCCAGCACGTCCGGGGTCAGACCCCACGACTCCACCAGCCGGAAGAGCGCCACCTCCAGCGCGAACAGCGCCGGCTGAGCCCAACCCGTCTCGTGGATCAGCTCCGGGTCGGCGATCGCCTCACGCAGCGGACGGTCCAGGAACTGGTCCAGGTGCGCACACACCGCATCGAACGCGTCCGCGAACACCGGGTAGGCGCCGTACAGCTCCTCCCCCATCCCGACGCGCTGACTGCCCTGACCGGTGAACAGGAACGCCGTCCGCCCCTCCACCACCGTGCCGTGGAGCGCGTTCGCGCCCGAGCCGCCCGTGGCCAGGACCCGGAGGCCCGCCAGCAGTTCCGTCCGGTCCTCGGCCAGCACGGCCGCCCGGTGTTCGAGCGAAGCCCGGCCGACTGCCGCGGAGAGCGCCAGGTCGGCGAGCCGGGCCTCGGGCTGCTCCTCGACAACGGCGATGACGCGCTCGGCCTGGGCCCGCAGTGCGGTCTCGCTCTTTGCGGACAGCACCACCGGCAGCACCGGCACGGTCGCCGCGGCGTCCTCCGGGGTCTCCTCGACCACCGGGGCCTGCTCCAGGATCGTGTGGGCATTCGTCCCGCTGATGCCGAAGGCGGAGATGCCCGCGCGGCGCGGCTCACCGGTCTCCGGCCAGTCGACGTTCTCGGTCAGCAGCGAGACGCTGCCGGCCGTCCAGTCGACGTGCGGGGTCGGCGCGTCCACGTGCAGGGTCCGCGGCAGGACGCCGTGCTGCATCGCGAGCACCATCTTGATCACACCGGCGGCACCGGCCGCGGCCTGGGTGTGCCCGAGGTTGGACTTCACCGAGCCGAGCCAGAGCGGCCGGTCGTCGGCCCGCTCCTGGCCATAGGTCGCGAGCAGGGCCTGCGCCTCGATCGGGTCACCAAGGCGGGTGCCCGTGCCGTGCGCCTCCACCGCGTCGATCTGGTCCGCCGTCAGACCGGCACCGGCCAGAGCCTGCCGGATCACCCGCTGCTGCGACGGACCGTTCGGCGCCGTCAGCCCGTTCGACGCACCGTCCTGGTTCACCGCAGAGCCACGGACCACCGCAAGCACCGGATGCCCGTTGCGCCGGGCATCCGACAGCCGCTCGACCAGCAGCATGCCGGCGCCCTCACCCCAGCCCGTACCGTCCGCCGCACCCGCGAACGCCTTGCACCGGCCGTCCACCGACAGCCCGCGCTGCCGACTGAACTCCACGAACAGATCCGGCGTCGACATCACCGTCACACCACCCGCGAGCGCGAGATCGCACTCACCGTTGCGCAACGCCTGCACCGCCAGGTGCAGCGCCACCAACGACGCCGAACACGCCGTGTCCACCGACACCGCCGGCCCCTCAAGACCGAACGTGTAGGAGAGACGGCCGGAGATCACGCTCGTCGCCGTACCGGTCAGCCGGTGCCCCTCGACCCCCTCCAGGCCGTCCACCAGGAGGTTCGCGTAGTCCTGGCCGTTGGTGCCGACGAAGACACCCGCCTGGCTGCCGCGCACCGAGGTCGGATCGATGCCCGCACGCTCGAAGGCCTCCCAGGACGTCTCCAGCAGCAGCCGCTGCTGCGGGTCCATCGACAGTGCCTCGCGCGGCGAGATCCCGAAGAACGTCGGGTCGAACTGCGTCGCCTGGTCCAGGAAACCGCCCTCGCGGGCGTACGTGGTGCCCTGGTGGCTCGGGTCCGGGTGGTAGAGCGACTCGACGTCCCAGCCGCGGTCGGTCGGGAAGTCGCCGATCGCGTCTCCGCCGCTCAGCAGCAACTGCCAGAGCTCCTCCGGGGTGTTGACCCCGCCGGGGAAGCGGCAACTCATGGCGACGATGGCGATCGGCTCGTCGTCCGCCACCGCCGGCAGGACCGCGGTCGGTGCCAGAGTGGCCGAGCGGCCGCCCAGCAGTTCGGCACCGAGGTGGTCGGCGAGTGCGGTGGCCGACGGGTAGTCGAAGACCAGCGTCGCCGGCAGGCGCAGCCCGGTCGCCGCGTTGAGGCGGTTGCGCAGGTCGACGGCGGTCAGCGAGTCGAAGCCCAACTCCTTGAACGCCCGGCCCGCTTCCACCGCCTCCGACCCGGCATAACCGAGAACGGCAGCGACCTGGCCACGGACGAGGTCCAGCACCGCACGGCCGCGCTCCGCCTCCGACAGCCCGGCGAGCCGCGCCGCCAGCGAGGAGTCGCCGGCACCGGCCCGCGCGGACGAGGCAAGGGCCGCGTCCATCACCGTGCGGGCCTCGGGGATCTCGTCGAACAGCCGCGTGGCCCGCACGGCGGCGGTCTCACCGGCGACTCGATCCCAGTCCACCGCGGCAATGGTCAGGGCGGTGTCGCCCTGGTCGAGCGCGTGCTGCAGGGCCGAGATCGCCAGCCCCGGCGCCATACCGACGACGCCGTCACGGCGCAGCCGGTCGGCCACGAGTTCCTCGGTGGCGAGCCCGGCCTCGGCCCAGGCGCCCCAAGCGATCGAGGTGGCGGGCAGACCGTCGGCCCGACGCTGCTCCGCAAGCGCGTCCAGATAGGCATTCGCAGCCGCGTAGTTGCCCTGCCCGGCACTGCCCACCGAACCCGCCATCGACGAGAACAACACGAACGCCGACAGACCACACCCAGCCGTCAACTCGTGCAGGTTCCGCGCCGCATCCACCTTCGGACGAGCCACCGAAGCAAACCGCTCCCCGGTCAGACCATCCACCACACCGTCATCCAGCACACCGGCCGTGTGGAACACCGCCGACAACTCGAACCCCGCCAACAGCGCCGACAACGCC
>NZ_JBVISA010000069.1:0-16671 GCF_055575755.1 Kitasatospora sp. NPDC034035
CCTGCTCCCGCAGAGCCTGCTCGGTACGGCCCGACAGCACCACCGGCACCGGCCCAGGCACCGCGGGCACATCCACCGCGGGCACATCCACCGCATCGGGAAGCGCCTCCACCGCCGGCGCCTGCTCCAGGACGGCGTGCGCATTGGTGCCGCTGAAGCCGAAGGACGAGACACCGGCGCGGCGCGGCTCACCGGTCTCGGGCCAGGCCGTGTCCTCGGTGAGGACGCGGACGGCGCCGGCGGCCCAGTCGACGTGCGGGGACGGCCGGTCGGCGTGCAGGGTCCGGGGCAGCACGCCGTGCCGCATCGCCATGACCATCTTGATGACGCCCGCGACGCCGGCGGCGGCCTGGGTGTGGGCCAGGTTGGACTTCACCGAGCCGAGCAGCAGCGGCCGGTCCTCGGGGCGGTCCTGTCCGTAGGTGGCGATCAGGGCTTGCGCCTCGATCGGGTCGCCGAGGCGGGTGCCGGTGCCGTGCGCCTCGACGGCGTCGACCTGCCGGGCGGTCAGGCGGGCGTTCTCCAGGGCCTGCTTGATGACGCGCTGCTGCGAGGGGCCGTTCGGCGCCGTCAGGCCGTTCGAGGCGCCGTCCTGGTTGACGGCGGTGCCGCGGACGACCGCCAGTACCGGGTGGCCGTTGCGCCGCGCGTCGGACAGCCGCTCCAGGAGCAGCATGCCCACCCCTTCGCCCCAGCCGGTGCCGTCCGCATCGGCGGAGAACGCCTTGCAGCGGCCGTCCACGGCCAGGCCGCGCTGGCGACTGAAGTCGACGAAGGCCTCGGGGGTGGACATCACGGTCACACCGCCGGCCAGGGCCAGGGTGGACTCGCCGCTGCGCAGCGACTGCACGGCGAGGTGCAGGGCCACCAGGGAGGACGAGCAGGCGGTGTCGATGGTGACGGCGGGGCCTTCCAGGCCCAGCGCGTAGGCGACCCGGCCGGAGGCGATGCTCGCGGAGCTGCCGGTACCGAGGAATGCCTCGACGCCCTCCGGTACGGAGTGCAGGCGGGCGGCGTAGTTGTGGTAGATCACGCCGGCGAAGACGCCGGTGCGGCTGCCGCGCAGCGCGGCCGGGTCGATTCCGGCGCGCTCGAATGCCTCCCAGGAGGTTTCGAGCAGCAGGCGCTGCTGCGGGTCCATCGCCATCGCCTCGCGCGGCGATATGCCGAAGAATCCGGGGTCGAACTCGGTGGCGCCGTGCAGGAAGCCGCCCTCGGCGACGTACGAGGTGCCGGGGTTGTCCGGGTCGGGGTGGTAGATCGCGCCGAGGTCCCAGCCGCGGTTGGCGGGGAAGCCGTCGACGGCGTCGCGGCCCTCGCTGACGAGCTGCCACAACTCCTCGGGGGAGCCGACGTTCCCGGGGAACCGGCAGCTCATGCCGATGATCGCGACCGGCTCGTGGTCCGCCGCCTCCACCTCCTGGAGCCGCTGGCGGGTCTGGGCCAGATCGGCCGTCACCCACTTGAGGTAGTCGCGAAGTGCCTCTTCATTCGCCATGACATGCCACCTCTTCAACGCATCCAGTCGGCTCGCGTCATTCGACGGATTTCTCACCGGCGGGAATTTCACAGCAATGGCCCATGGCCAGTGGAAATCCCCCGGGCGAAGTTGTCGGCAACTTCGGGCACCAGGAGCTTTTGCCAGATCGCCTATTGCATTTCGCTTTGCGAGATTATGGTTCGGCGGGGGCGCTCTCAACCCCTATCCGGCCCCTAGGTGGGGCTTTGCCGTACCGCCCCCGCCGAAGGTGGCCGCCGCAGGTCGCGGTGTCGGGCCGGCCCGCTACCTCGGCCGGCACGTCGATCACTGCACGGCTGAAGGAATCGGTGCGGCTCCCGGGCGTCGGCGACAGGACGTGGCTCACCTACGACGACCCGAGCGGGACGCTCAACCGCTGGACCCGGGCGGTGCCGGGAAGCTGAGCGGATGCCCGGGGCCCCGGGGCGGCACCGTCGGTGCTGCCCCGGGGCCCCGGGCCGTGGCCGGCTCCTGCCTCAGCCGGCGTCCTGGGAGCGGCCGAGCTGGTCGTTGATGAAGGCGAACAGCTCCTCGTCGGAGGCGGCGCGCAGCTGTTCGGTGTCGACGGCCGGGGCGGCCGGCTCCTCGACGGCCGCGAGGCGGCCGAGCAGGGCCTGCAGGCGGACGGAGAGGGTGCTGCGAAGGTCGTCGCCCGGGGCGGGGGCGGCAGCGAACGCGGCCTCCAGACGGTCGAGTTCGGCGAGCAGCGGGCGGGCCGAGGCGTCCGCCGCGGGGGCGGTCTCGGTGAACAGCAGCTCGGCGAGGGCCGCGGGCGTCGGGAAGTCGAACACCAGCGTGGCCGAGAGGCGCAGACCGGTGGCGGTGTTCATCCGGTTGCGTAGTTCGACGCCGGTCAGGGAGTCGAAGCCGAGCTCCTTGAAGGCCCGTTCGGCCTCGACCGCGTCCGGGCCGGAGTGGCCGAGGACCGCCGCGACCTGGGTGCGGACCAGATCCAGCAGCAGCGTGCGGCGGCCCTCCTCGTCCAGTCCGGCGAGCCGCTGTTCGAGTGTCCGGGCCTGGTCGGCCGCCGCCGCGGCGGCGGCCCGGGGAGTGCGGCGGGCCGTGGCCCGGACCAGCCCGCGCAGCAGCGGCGGGACGGCGGAGGGGTCGGCGTGGGCGCGCAGCCCGGCGACGTCCAGGCCCACCGGGGCGAGGGCGGCGCGGCCGAGCGTCGCCGCGGTGTCGAGCAGGTCCAGGCCCTGGGCGGAGCCGAGCGGGGTGATGCCGCCGCGGGCCATCCGCTGGAGATCGGCCGCGTCGAGGGTGCCGGTCATGCCGCTGCTCTCCGCCCACAGGCCCCAGGCGAGGGACAGCCCGGCGAGGCCGGCGGCGCGCCGGTGACCGGCCAGTGCGTCGAGGAAGGCGTTGGCGGCCGCGTAGTTGCCCTGGCCGGCGCCGCCGAAGGTGCCGGCGACGGAGGAGAAGAGGACGAACGCGGCGAGGTCCGCGGACGCGGTGAGCTCGTGGAGGTGGAGTGCGGCGTCGACCTTCGGGCGCAGCACGGCGTCCAGCCGGTCGGGGGTGAGCGAGCCGACCACGCCGTCGTCGATGACGCCCGCCGTGTGGACCACGGCTGTCAGCGGGTGGGCGGCGGGGACGGCGGCGAGCAGGTCGGCGAGCGCGGAGCGGTCGGCGGCGTCGCAGGCGGCGACGGTCACCCGGGCGCCGAGGGCGGTCAGTTCGGCGCTGAGCTCGGCCGCGCCGGGGGCGTCGGCGCCGCGCCGGCTGGTGAGCAGCAGGTGCCTGACCCCGTGCCGGGTCACCAGGTGGCGGGCGACGAGCGCGCCGAGGGTGCCGGTGGCACCGGTGACCAGGACGGTGCCGTCCGGGTCGAGCGGCGGCGGGACGGTGATGACGACCTTGCCGATGTGCCTGGCCTGGCTGACGTACCGGAACGCCTCGGGGGCGCGCCGGATGTCCCAGGTGGTGACGGGCAGGTGCCGGAGGGCGCCCTGTGCGAACAGGTCGACGACGGCGGTGAGCATCTCGTTGATGCGGTCCGGGCCGGCCTCGATCAGGTCGAAGGCACGGTAGCGGACGCCGGGGTGCTCGGCGGCGACCAGGTCGGCGTCGCGGATGTCGGTCTTGCCCATTTCGATGAAGCGCCCGCCGCGCGGCAGCAGCCGCAGCGAGGCGTCGACGAACTCCCGGGCGAGCGAGTCGAGGACGACGTCGACGCCGCGGCCGCCGGTGGCGGTGCGGAAGTGCTCTTCGAAGTCCAGGTCGCGGGAGGACGCGAGGTGGCTGTCGTCGAGGCCGAGTGCGCGCACGGCATCCCACTTGCCGGCACTGGCGGTGCCGAACACCTCGGCGCCCAGGTGGCGGGCGAGTTGCACGGCGGCCATGCCGACACCGCCGGCCGCGGCGTGGACCAGCAGGGACTCGCCGGGCTGCAGGTCGGCCAGGTCGGTCAGCGCGTAGTAGGCGGTGAGGAAGACCACCGGGACGGAGGCCGCCTCGGCGAAGCTCCAGTCGGCGGGCATCGGGGCGACCATCCGGCGGTCGGTGACCGTGACGGGTGCGAAGCCGCCGGAGAGCATGCCGAACACCCGGTCGCCGACGGCGAGGTCGGTGACGCCGGGGCCGACCTCGAGGACGACGCCGGCGCCCTCCAGTCCGAGCAGGCCGGCGTTGCCCGGGTACATGCCGAGGGCGTTGAGGACGTCCCGGAAGTTGAGGCCGGTGGCACGGACGCCGATGCGGATGTAGCCGGGCTCCAGCGGGGCGACGGCGGGCGGGAACTCGATGAGCTCCAGGTTCTCCAGGGTGCCCTTGGCCGGGATGCCGAGCCGCCAGGCGACGGCGTCCTCCGGCGGGGTCAGCGCTGCGTCGGTGGCGATCCGGGCCAGTCGGGGGGCGAACGGCTCGCCGTGCCGGACGGCCAGTTCGCTCTCACCGCGGGACACCGCCGTGGGCAGAGCGGTCGGCAGCGCCGCGGCGGAGTCGGCGGTCCGGTCCAGGTCGAGCAGGAGGAAGCGGTCCGGGTTCTCGGCCTGCGCGGAGCGCAGCAGGCCGCGCAGCGCGGCACCGGCCAGGTCGTCGGCCCGCTCGCCGGGCGCGGCGGCGACCGCGCCGTGGGTGACGACCACGAGGCGGGCGTCGGCGAGGGCCTGCTGGTCGAGCCAGCCCTGGGCGAGGGCCAGGGCCCGGTGGACGGCGGTACGGACGGCGTCGGCGGGCGGCCGGCCCGGGTCGTCCGCCGGGAACGGGGTGCCGAAGGGGGCGAGCACGAACCCGGGCACGGGGGCGCCCGCCGCGACGGCGGCGGCGAGTGCGGCGAGGTCCGGGTACGTCTCGGCGGCGATTGCGGCGGCCCGCAGGCTCCGGTGCAGTTCCTCGGCCGCGTCGGCCTGCCCGGGGGTGCCGATGACGGCCAGTGCGGCGGTCGGCCGGTCGGTGCCGTCCGCGGACAGCGGTGCCCATGCGACCTCGAACAGGTCGTCGTGGTGCGTGGCGCGGGCGCCCCGCAGCTGATCGACGGCGACCGGGCGCAGCAGCAGGGAGTCGACGGTGGCGACCGGGCGGCCGGTGGCGTCGGCGAGCGCGAGGGCGATGGTGTCGGCGCCCTGAGGGGTGATCCGCACGCGGAGCGCGGTCGCGCCGACGGCGTGCAGGGCGACTCCGCTCCAGGAGAACGGCAGCCTGCCCTGGTCGCCGCCGCTGCCCTGCAGGAACGTGCCGTGCAGCGCGGCGTCGAGCAGTGCCGGGTGGAGGCCGAACAGGCTGCCGTCCGCCTCGGCCGTCGGCGGCAGCGCGACCTCGGCGAAGACCTCCTCGCCGAGCCGCCAGGCGGCGGTCAGCCCCTGGAACGCGGGCCCGTACGCGAAGCCGCCCGAGGCCAGCCGCTCGTAGAGGCCGTCCACCGCGACCGGTTCCGCGCCGGGCGGCGGCCACGCGGTGAGTTCGGCGGCCGCGGCGCCGTCGGAGGCGGCGGCCAGGGCCCCGCCGGCGTGCCGGGTCCACGGCTCGTCGGGATCGGCGTGTTCGGGCCGGGAGTACAGGCTCACCGGCCGGCCGCCGTCCTCTGCGGCGGCACCCACCCAGAGCTGGAACTGCAGCGCCTCGGCGCCGGGCAGCACCAGGGGCGACTCCAGGGTGAGTTCCTCGAGTCGCGCGCAGCCGACCTGTTCGCCGGCCCGCAGCGCGAGCTCGACGAAGGCGGTGCCGGGCAGCAGCACGGTGCCGGAGACGGCGTGGTCGGCCAGCCACGGGTGGGTGTCGACGGCGAGCCGCCCGGTGAACAGGTAGCCGTCGGACTCGGCCAGCGGGGCCGCGGCCCCGAGGAGAGGGTGCTCGGGTGCGACCAGGCCCGCCGACGCCACGTCCGCGGCCCGGAAGGCGGGCGCCTCCAGCCAGTACCGCTCGCGCTGGAAGGGGTAGGTCGGCAGGTCGATGCGGCGGGCGCCGGTGCCGGCGAGGACGGCCTGCCAGTCCAGCACCGTGCCGCGGACGTGGAGTCGGGCGAGCGCGGTGGTGAAGCTCTCCGGCTCGGGGCGGTCGCGGCGCAGGGCGGGGGTGAGGACGGCGTCGGTGTCCTCGGCGAGGCACTGCCCTGCCATGGCGCTGAGTGTGCCGTCCGGGCCCAGCTCCAGGAACGTCCGGACGCCTTCGCCCTCCAGCACGTGCACCGCGTCGGCGAAGCGGACGGCCTCGCGAACATGCCGCACCCAGTACTCGGGGTCGGTCAACTCGGCCGACACGAGCGAACCGGTCAGCGTCGACACGATCGGGACCCGCGGCTCCGCGAAAACCACCTCAGCGGCCACGGCGCGGAACTCCGCCAGCATGCCGTCCATCAGCGGCGAATGGAACGCATGACTGACGGTGAGCCGCTTCGACCTCCGCCCCTCCAGACCGGCCACCACAGCCAAAACCGCGCCCTCGACACCCGAAACCACCACCGAGGTCGGCCCATTGACCGCCGCAATGCCCACACCGTCGGTCAGCAGCGGCAGCACCTCCTCCTCGGACGCCTCCACCGCCACCATGGCGCCACCACGCGGCAGCGCCTGCATCAGCCGGCCACGGGCCGCCACCAGCCGGCACGCGTCCGCCAGCGAGAACACACCCGCCACATGCGCCGCGGCCAACTCACCGATCGAATGCCCCGCCAGGAAATCCGGCCGCACACCCCACGACTCGACCAACCGGAACAGCGCCACCTCCAACGCGAACAACGCCGGCTGCGTGAACCCCGTCTCGTCGATCAGCTCCGCATCCGCGACCGCCTCACGCAGCGAACGCCCCAACAGCGGATCCAACTCCGCACACACCGCATCGAACGCAGCCGCGAACACCGGGTAAGAGGCATACAACTCGAAGCCCATCCCGACCCGCTGACTCCCCTGCCCCGCGAACAGGAACGCCGTCCGGCCTCCGGCCACCGTGCCCTCGGCCTGGGCGGTGCCGCCGCGGGCGAGGGCCGCCAGGCCGGCCAGCAGTTCGGTGCGGCTGCTGCCGATGACGGCGGCCCGCCGGTCGAGGCCGGTGCGGGTGGTGGCGAGGGAGTGCGCGACGTCGGCGGGCTGCCAGGCCGGGTCCTCCGCCAGCCTCCGGTGCAGGCGGTCGGCCTGCTCGACCAGGGCCTCCGCGGTCCTGGCGGAGAGCACCCACGGCACCGTGGCGCCGCCGCTCGGGGCGCCCTCGGCCGGCTCGGCAGGCGGTTCGGCGCCGGCCTCCTCGGGGGTCTGCTCGATGATGGCGTGCGCATTGGTACCGCTGACGCCGAAGGACGAGACGCCGGCCCGGCGCGGCGCGCCGGTCTCGGGCCACGGGCGGGCCTCGGTGAGCAGTTCGACCGCCCCGGCGGTCCAGTCGACGTGCGGCGAGGGCTCGTCGACGTGCAGGGTCCGCGGCAGCACGCCGTGGCGCATCGCCATGACCATCTTGATGATGCCGGCGACGCCGGCGGCGGCCTGGGTGTGGCCGAGGTTGGACTTGATGGAGCCGAGCCAGAGCGGCCGGTCGGCGGAACGGCCCTGCCCGTACGTGGCGAGCAGCGCCTGCGCCTCGATCGGGTCGCCGAGGACGGTGCCGGTGCCGTGCGCCTCGACCGCGTCCACCTGGGTCGGCGCGAGTCCGGCGTTGGCGAGGGCCTGCTGGATGACACGCTGCTGGGAGGGCCCGTTCGGCGCAGTGAGGCCGTTGGAGGCACCGTCCTGGTTGACGGCGGTGCCGCGGACGACGGCCAGTACGGGGTGCCCGTTGCGGCGCGCGTCGGAGAGCCGTTCGACCAGGAGCATGCCGGCGCCCTCGGCCCAGCTGGTGCCGTCGGCGGCGGCGGAGAAGGACTTGCAGCGGCCGTCGGCGGCGAGCCCCCGCTGGCGGCTGAAGTCGACGAAGGTGTCGGGGGTGGACATCACGGTCACGCCGCCGGCCAGCGCGAGCGAGCACTCGCCGCTGCGCAGCGCCTGCGCGGCCAGGTGGAGGGCGACCAGGGAGGAGGAGCACGCGGTGTCGACGGTGACGGCGGGGCCCTCCAGTCCGAAGGTGTAGGAGACGCGGCCGGAGGCGACGCTGCCCGAGCTGCCGGTGCCGAGGTAGCCCTCGACGCCCTCCGGGATGGCGGGCAGCCGGGAGACGTAGTCGTGGTACATCACGCCGGCGAACACGCCGGTGCGGCTGCCCTTGAGCGAGGCCGGGTCGATCCCGGCCCGTTCGATCGCCTCCCAGGAGGTCTCCAGCAGCAGCCGCTGCTGCGGGTCCATGGCGAGCGCCTCGCGCGGGTTGATGCCGAAGAACGCCGGGTCGAAGTCGGCGGCTTCGTGCAGGAAGCCGCCCTCGCGGGCGTAGGAGGTGCCGGGGCGCTCGGGGTCCGGGTCGTAGAGGGCCTCGAGCGGCCAGCCGCGGTCGGCCGGGAAGGCGGAGACGCCGTCGCCGCCTTCGGCGACCAGCTGCCACAGCTCCTCGGGCGTGCTGACCCCGCCGGGGTAGCGGCAGGCCAGGCCGACGATGGCGATCGGGTCGTCGTCGACGACGACCGCGGCGGCCGGTGGTGCGGCGGCGGGGCCGGCCGAGCCGGCGAGCCGGGTGTCGAGGTGGTCGGCGAGGGCCTGCGGGGTCGGGTAGTCGAAGACGAGGGTGGCGGGCAGCCGCAGGCCGGTGGCGGCGGTCAGGCGGTTGCGCAGTTCGACCGCGGTGAGCGAGTCGAAGCCGAGTTCCTTGAAGGCGCGGGCGGGGTCGACGGCGTCGGCGCCGGTGTGGCCGAGGACCGCGGCGACCTCGCCGGTGAGCAGGCCGAGCAGGGCCCTGGCCCGTTCGTCGGCGGGCAGCGCGGCGAACCGGTGGCCCGGGTCGGCCGCGCCGGTGCCGGCGGCGGTCCGCGCGGCCGGGCGGGCGGGGGCGCGGACCAGGCCGCGCAGCAGGGCCGGCAGCGCCGGGGAGGCGGCCTGGCCGCGGAGTCCGGCGGTGTCGAGGCGCATCGGCACGTAGCCGGCGCCGCCGAGAGCGGTGGCGGTGTCCAGCAGGGCCAGGCCCTCGGCGGAGGACAGTGCGGCGACGCCGGCGCGGCTGATGCGCTGCAGGTCGGCGCTGTCCAGGGTGCCGGTCATTCCGCTGCGTTCGGCCCACAGGCCCCAGGCGAGCGAGGTGGCGGGCAGGCCGCGGGCCTGCCGGTGGTGGGCGAGCGCGTCCAGGAAGGCGTTGGCGGCGGCGTAGTTGGCCTGGCCGGGGCCGCCGAGGGTGGCGGCGGCGGCCGAGAAGAGCACGAAGGCGGCGAGGTCGTGTCCGGCCGTCAGCTCGTGCAGGTGCCAGGCGGCGTCGGCCTTGGGCCGCAGCACGGTGGCGAGGCGCTCGGGGGTGAGCGCGTCGACGATGCCGTCGTCGAGGACGCCCGCGGTGTGCACCACGGCGGTGAGCGGGTGTGCGGCGGGGATGTCGGCGAGCACCCGGGCGAGGGCGTCGCGGTCGGCGGTGTCGCAGGCGGTGAGGGTGACGGCGGCGCCCGCCTCGGCGAGTTCGGCGGCGAGTTCGGCGGCGCCGGGTGCCTCGATGCCTCGCCGGGAGAGCAGCAGCAGGTGCCGGGCGCCGTGCTCGGTGACCAGGTGGCGGGCGACGAGGGTGCCGAGGGTGCCGGTGGCGCCGGTGACCAGGACGGTCCCGTCGGGGTCGAGGGCGCCGAGGCCGGTCGGGGCGCCCTGCCCGGCGGCGGGGTCGCCCGCGGTCCGGGTGAGGCGGGGGACGTGGAGGGCGCCTGCCCGGAGGGCGAGCTGCGGTTCGTCGGCGGCGAGGGCGGCGAGCAGGCGGTCCGGGCCGGCCGGGTCGTCGTCCAGGTCGGCGAGGACGAGGCGCCCGGGGTGTTCGGACTGGGCGGAGCGCACCAGGCCCCAGACGGTGGCGGCGGCGAGGTCGGTGACGTCCTCGCCGGGGTGGACGGCGACGGCGCCGCGGGTGGCGAGGACGAGGCGGACCTCGGCGAGGGCGTCCTCGGCGAGCCACTGCTGCACCAGGGTGAGCCCTCGGGTGGCGACGGCGTGCGCGGCGCCAGGTGTGTCCTCGGCGCCCGGCTCGCCGGCGGCGGGGCCGGCGAGCAGGGCGACGACCGTGTGCGGCGCCTCGGCGCCGGCGCGGACTGCGGCGGCGAGCTCGGCCGGCCCGGGGTGGACCGGCAGGGCGGGAGCGGCGGCCAGGGCCGCCCGTCCGGTGTCGAGCAGGGCCCAGCCGGTGGCGGCGGGTTCGCCGGGGGTGCCGGGCTGCCAGGCGACGGTGAACAGCGACTCGTGGTGGACGGCCCGGGCAGCGTGCACCTGGGCGGCGGTGACGGGGCGCAGCAGCAGCGACTCGACGGCGGCGACGGGCGCGCCGGTGGTGTCGGCGACGGTGACCGCGACGGCGTCCTCGCCGGCCGGGGCGAGGCGGACGCGCAGGCGGTCGGCGCCGGAGGCGTGCAGGGTGACGCCGCGCCAGGCGAACGGCAGACGGCCGGACTCGCTGGGCGCCAACAGGCTGCCCATGCCGACGCCGTGCAGGGCGGCGTCGAGCAGGGCGGGGTGGAGGCCGAAGTGGCGGGCGTCGGCTCGGTGCGGCTCGGGCAGGCGGACCTCGGCGTGGATCTCGTCGCCGAGCTGCCAGGCGGCGGTGAGGCCCTGGAAGGCCGGGCCGTAGTCGAAGCCGGCGTCGGCGAGGTAGTCGTACAGGCCGTCGACGGGGACCGGGACGGCGCCGGCGGGCGGCCAGGTGTCCACGCCGAGCGGTTCGGCGGGGCGGTCGTCGGCGGGTGGGGCGAGCAGACCGGCGGCGTGCCGGGTCCAGGCGTACTCGGCCGTGGGCGCGGCGCCGGTGGCGGCGGCGTCGGGCTCGGGCCGGGAGTGCAGGGTGAACGGGCGGGTGCCGGTGCCGTCCGCCTCGCCGACGGCGAGCTGGATCTGCACGGCGCCGTGCTCAGGGAGCACCAACGGGGCCTGGAGGGTGAGTTCGGCGAGGTGCGGGGCGCCGACGTGGTCGCCGGCGCGGACGGCGAGTTCGACGAAGGCGGTGCCGGGGAGCAGCACGGTGCCCATCACGGCGTGGTCGGCGAGCCAGGGGTGGGTCTGCCGGGAGAGCAGGCCGGTGAAGAGCACGCCGTCGGCGTCGGCGAGGGCGACGGCGGCGCCGAGCAGCGGGTGGTCGGCGGCGCCGAGGCCCGCGGAGGTGACGTCGACCGGCCAGCCGGCCGGCGGCTCGGGCCAGTGGCGGCGGCGCTGGAAGGCGTACGTGGGCAGGTCGATCCGGTGGCCGCCCCAGGGCCGGCCGACGGCGTGCCAGTCCGGCGTTGCGCCGTGGACGTGGGCGCGGGCGGCGGCGGCCAGCACGTTCGCCGCCTCGGGGCGACCGGCGCGCAGGGCGGCGATCAGCGCGGCGGGCGTGCCGTCCGCGTCGAGGCTCTGCTCGGCGAGGGCGGTGAGCACGCCGTCGGGGCCGACCTCCAGGAACGTGGTGACGCCGCCGGCCCGGAGCCGGCGCACGGCGTCGTGGAAGCGGACGGCCTCGCGGACGTGCCGCACCCAGTACTCGGGGTCGCGGATCTCCTCGGCGGAGAGCGTGCCGCCGGTGACGGTGGAGACGATCGGTATCCGCGGCGCCTCGTACGCCACCTGCTCCGCAACGGCCCGGAACTCGTCGAGCATGCCGTCCATCAGCGGAGAGTGGAAGGCGTGGCTGACCGTCAGCCGCTTGGTGCGGCGGCCGTCGGCGGCGAGCTTCTCGGCGATCTCGACCACGGCGGTCTCGGCACCCGAGATCACCACGGACGTCGGGCCGTTGACCGCGGCGATGCCGACACCGTCGGTCAGCAGCGGCAGCACCTCGCCCTCCGCCGCTTCGACGGCGACCATCGCGCCGCCGCGCGGCAGCGCCTGCATCAGCCGGCCGCGCGCCGCGACCAGCCGCGCCGCGTCGGCGAGCGAGAACACACCGGCGACGTGCGCGGCCGCCAACTCGCCGATCGAGTGACCGGCGAGCAGGTCGGGCCGGATGCCGAAGGCCTCCGCCAACCGGTAGAGCGCCACCTCCAGGGCGAACAGCGCGGGCTGGGCGTACGCCGTCTCGTCGATCAGGGCCGGGTCGGCGATCGCCTCGCGCAGCGGACGGTCCAGCAGCGGGTCGAGTTCGGCACAGACCGCGTCGAACGCCTCCCGGTACGCCGGGTACGCCGCGTACAGCTCCTCGCCCATGCCGGCCCGCTGACTGCCCTGGCCGGTGAACAGGAAGGCGGTCCGGCCCTCGGCGGCCGCGACGCCCTGCACCAGCTGGGGTGCGGACACGCCGGCGGCCAGCGCGTCCAGGCCCGCCAGCAGTTCGGTGCGGTCGGCGGCGAGCACGGCGGCCCGGTGGTCGAGCGCGGCACGGCCGGTGGCGAGCGAGTGTGCGAGGTCGGCGGGCGCGGGTGCGGGCACGGCGTCCAGGTGGGCCCGGAGGCGGGCGGCCTGGGCGCGCAGGGCCTCGGCCGTCCGCCCGGAGACCAGGTACGGCAGCACGGCGGGCGGCACCGGCGTGTCCGCGGACGCGGGCGTGTCGGTGGTGGCCGGGGCCGGGGCCGGGGCCTGCTCGATGATGGCGTGCGCGTTGGTGCCGCTGACGCCGAACGAGGAGACGCCCGCGCGGCGCGGCTCGCCCGTCCGCGGCCACTCCCGGGACCGGTCGAGCAGGCGCACGCCGCCGGCCGCCCAGTCGACGTGCGGGGACGGCTCGTCCACGTGCAGGGTCTGCGGGAGCAGGCCGTGCTGCATGGCGAGCACCATCTTGATGATGCCGGCGACGCCGGCGGCGGCCTGGGTGTGGCCGAGGTTGGACTTGATGGAGCCGAGCCAGAGCGGCTGCTCGGCCGGTCGCTCCAGCCCGTACGTGGCGAGCAGCGCCTGCGCCTCGATCGGGTCGCCGAGGACGGTGCCGGTGCCGTGCGCCTCGACCGCGTCCACCTGGGCTGGGGTGAGGCCCGCATCGGCGAGGGCCTGGCGGATCACCCGCTGCTGGGAGGGGCCGTTCGGCGCGGTCAGGCCGTTGGAGGCGCCGTCCTGGTTGACGGCGGAGCCGCGGAGCACCGCCAGCACCGGGTGGCCGTTGCGCCGCGCGTCGGAGAGCCGCTCCAGCAGGAGCATGCCGACGCCCTCGCCCCAGCCGGTGCCGTCGGCGGCGGCGGCGAAGGACTTGCAGCGGCCGTCGGCTGCCAGGCCCCGCTGGCGGCTGAACTGCACGAACGCCCGCGGGCTGGACATCACGGTGACGCCGCCGGCCAGCGCGAGCGAGCACTCGTGCTGGCGCAGCGCCTGCGCGGCCAGGTGCACGGCGACCAGCGAGGACGAGCAGGCCGTGTCGACGGTGACGGCCGGCCCCTCCAGGCCGAAGGCGTAGGACAGGCGACCGGAGAGCACGCTCGCCGCGTTGCCGGTCAGGGTGTAGCCCTCGACGCCCTGCGGCACCTGGTGGAGCAGGTCGCCGTAGTCCTGGCCGTTGGTGCCCGCGAAGACTCCGGTGCGGCTGCCCTTGAGCGAGGTCGGGTCGATGCCGGCGCGCTCCAGCACCTCCCAGGAGGACTCCAGCAGCAGGCGCTGCTGCGGGTCCATGGCGAGGGTCTCACGCGGGCTGATGCCGAAGAACGCGGCGTCGAACTCGGTCGCCTCGTAGAGGAATCCGCCCTGGCGGGTGTAGCTGGTGCCCTGCTGGTCCGGGTCGTCGTCGAAGAGCGCGTCGGTGTCCCACCCGCGGTCGGCCGGGAAGTCGCCGATCGCGTCGCGGCCCTCGGCCACCAGCTGCCACAGGTCCTCGGGCGAGTTCACCCCTCCCGCGAACCGGCAGCTCATCGACACCAGGGCGATCGGCTCGGATTCGCCCGCCTCCGCCTCGCGCAGCCGCTGACGGGTCTGGTGCAGATCCGCCGTGACGCGCTTCAGATAGTCGAGGAGCTTTTCCTGGGACACTGTGGAACCTCACCCTGTTGATGACGGCCGTCCTTGGTGGCGGCCGTCCTTGATGGCTTCAGGTGGTTGCGGGCCGTACGGGGCCCTGCCGTGCGGGGGCGGGCCGTACCGCCGGTGGCGCGGGGTGCCGGTGGTCGCCGGCCCGCCCGCGCCGCCCGGCAGTCAGGCCATGCCCAACTCGTTGTCGATGAAGGCGAACAGCTCGTCGGCGGAGGCCTCCCGGAGGTGCTCGGCCACCTGCTCGTCCGGCTGCCGCTCGTGCGGTTCGGCGCTCCACCGGGTCAGCAGGGCCTGGAGGCGGGCGGCGACGTCGGCCCGGGTGTCCGGGTCCTCGGTGACGGTGGCCAGTGCGGCCTCCAGCCGGTCGAGGTCCGCGAGGGTGCCTCCGCCCCCGCTGTGCGCCGGACCGGCCGGGACCAGGTCGGCCCGCAGGCGGGCGGCGAGGGCGGCCGGTGTCGGGAAGTCGAACACCAGCGTGGCCGGCAGGCGCAGGCCGGTGGCGGCGCCGAGGCGGTTGCGCAGTTCCAGTGCGGTCAGCGAGTCCAGGCCGAGTTCCTTGAACGCCCGGCCGGCCCCGACCTCGTCGACCGTGGTGTGTCCCAGCGCGGCGGCCGCGTGGGCGCGCACCAGGTCCAGCACGGTCTGCTCGCGCTCCAGTTCCGCCATGCCGGCCAGCCGCCGGCGCAGCTCGGCGGCGTCGGCGGCGGCGCCGGCCGCGGCGTCGGGCCCGGCTCCGGCGGCCGGGCGGCGGACGCCGGGCAGCCCGTCCAGCAGCGCGGACGGGCGCACCGAGGTGAAGCCGGGTGCGAAACGGTCCCAGGCGACGTCGGCGACGGTGACCACGGTCTCGTCCAGATCCAGGGCCTGCTGGAGGGCGGCGATCGCCGACTCGGGCCGCATCGCGGGCAGCCCGGCGCGGTCGAGCCGGTCGCCGATCAGGCCGTCCGCGGCCATGCCGCTCTCGCCCCAGCGCCCCCAGGCCACCGAGGTGGCGGCCAGCCCCTGGGCGCGGCGGTGCTCGGCGAAGCCGTCCAGGAAGGCGTTGGCGGCGGCGTAGTTGGCCTGCCCGGCGTCGCCCAGGGTGCCGGCGAGGCCGGAGAACAGGACGAACGCGGAGAGGTCAAGGTCGCGGGTCAGCTCGTCCAGGGCGAGCACGGCCTCCGTCTTCGGGCGCAGCACCGTGGCGAATCGCTCGGGTGTCAGCGCGTCCAGCACGCCGTCGTCGAGGATCCCGGCGGTGTGCATCACGGCAGTGAGGGGCTGCTCGGTGGGGATCGTGCCGAGCAGGGCGGCCAGCGCGGTGCGGTCGGCGACGTCGCAGGCGGCGACGGTGACCCGGGCGCCCAGCGCGGTCAGTTCGGCGGCGAGTTCGGCGGAGCCGTCGGCCTCCTGGCCGCGCCGGCTGGTGAGCAGCAGGTGCTCGGCGCCGTTGCGGGCGAGCCAGCGGGCGACGTGGGCACCCAGGGCGCCGGTGCCGCCGGTGACCAGCACCGTGCCGGACGGCCGCCAGCCCTCCCCGGCCACCGGGCCGGCCGGGGCGTGCACCAGGCGGCGCACCAGCACCCCGGAGGCCCTGATCGCGACCTGGTCCTCACCGCCCGTACCGGCCAGCACCCCGGCCAGCCGGTCCATGGCCCGGTCGTCCAGCAGCTCCGGCAGGTCGACCAGGCCACCCCAGCGCTGCGGGTGCTCCAGCGCGGCGACCCGGCCGAAGCCCCAGATCAGGGACTGCACGGGCGCGGCCGGACGTTCGGCCCGGTTGGCCGCGACGGCGCCGCGGGTGGCCGTCCACACCGGCGCCTCGATCCCGGCGTCGCCGAGCGCCTGCACCAGCACGGCCGTCCCGGCGAGCCCGAGCGGCAGGCCCGGGTGCTCGGCGTGCGGCCGCCCGTCCATGGCCGGGAGCCAGAGCAGGCCGGACAGGCCGACCGTGTCGCCGAGCTCCTTGCGCAGCCACTCGGCCAGCGGCTCGCGGTCGAGGCCGGCGGCCGGGAGGGTCAGCGTGCGGGCCTCCGAGCCGCGCCGGGCGAGACCGTGGGCGAGGTCGTCGGCGCGGTCCCGGTCGTCCTCCGTCGCGATGACCGCCCAGGTGCCGGAGAGCAGCGGTGCGGGCAGATCGGTGAGGGGCTGCCAGGTGATGCGGTAGCGCCAGCCGTCCACGGTCGACTGCTCACGGCGCTGCCGCCGCCAGGTCGACAGCGCGGGCAGGACGGCGCTCAGCGGCGCGTCGGCGTCCAGGTCGAGCGAGCCTGCCAACGTCTCCAGGTCGTGGCGCTCGACGGCCTCCCAGAAGGCGGTGTCCACAGGGTCCGCGCCGACCGTTCCGGCGCCGTTCTCCGGGCGGGCCGGCTCGGGCCAGAACCGGCGGTGCCGGAAGGCGTAGGTGGGCAGTTCGAGCGGCGGGACGGCGGTGGTGCCGGCGAAGGCGGCCGCCCGCCAGTCGACGGCCACGCCGCGCACCCACGCCTCGGCCAGCGAGGCCAGCAGTCGGCGCGGGCCGCCCTCGCCGCGGCGGAGCGTGCCGAACGCAGCGGCGTCGCGTTCGGCCGCCTCGATGCTCTCCTGGAGTGCCATCACCAGCACCGGGTGCGCGCTGACCTCGACGAAGGTGCCGTAGCCGTCGGCGAGGAGGGAGTCGACCGCCTCGGCGAAGCGGACGGTGGTGCGGAGGTTGGTGTACCAGTACTCGGCATCCATGGCGGAACCGTCGACCAGCTCACCGGTCACCGTCGAGAACACCGGCACCGAGCCCGCCCGCGG